>SFDT01000005.1 GCA_004558115.1 Clostridiales bacterium
TGGCAGACCGCACACTTGATTGTAACAGGGATTCTTATTCATCGCTTAAGCTCTTTTGAACCACTCGCTTAGCGAGTGGTTTTCTTTATACAAAAAGGACTGTTCAACAGGAACAGTCCTTTTTTCACATCTGGAGCAGCCCTTCCGCCGCCCCCTGGACTAGACGGTCCGCCATGGACACCAGTTCCTCTCCGGGCAGATCCATCCCCCGGCCGAACCACTCTTTCACAAGGCCGATGAGGCCGTAGGTGAGAAAGCTCATCAGATAGTCCAGCTGTTCCGGGGACACATCCCGGAACCAGGCCTCCGTCAGGCGGGAGCCGTTGCGGTAGATGAGCTTTTGGAGGCGGTCCACAAAGCCGCTGGCGGTGCTGCTGTCCAGCAGCATCCCAATGATGGTCCGGTGCTCCACCACATAGTCTAAAATCGGCAGCAGCACCGGCCGCAGGGTCCGCTCCGCCGTGCTTTCGGCCATATGGGCGTCCACCAGGGCCTGGGCCTCCGCCAGCATGTCCTCCTCCACGCTTTGCAGCAGGGCCGCCGTGTCCGGATAATGCAGGTAAAAGGTCCCCCGGTTCAGGTCCATCCGCTCCGTAATGTCCCGGACGGTGATCTCCGAAAACCGCTTTTCCTGCATCATCTGCAAAAGCCCTTCCTTTAAAAGCCGCCGGGACCTGCGGGACCGGCGGTCCTCCGACTGTTTTTCCATGACGCTGCTTCTCCTTTCAGCCACATCCCGTTTCCCTTTAGACAAAACCGGGAATGTGTCCATTGTTTTTTTCTGTTGAGCGTATTATAATCTCTCCCGAAAAATAAATCAACATCTTTTTATTATTCAACATTTGTTGATTATCGAGAGGAGCATATTTATGATCCAACAACTACATCCCCGCCGTCTGCTGGCTCTGGCCACCGCCTTGACCCTGGCGGCCGCCTGCGTGGTCCCCGCCGCCGCCGCGGAGCCCATCGGCGACGGCGTGGCCCCCACCTGCGACGAGGCCTATTACGCCACTTTGGACTATTACGGCAACCTGACAGAGGGCAGCGTGGTCAAGAGCTACATTCTCAACGGTGCCGACACCCTGACGGACTACGGTACATATGACCAGGTGCTAAATCTGACGGATCATACGGAGCCCACGGTGCGGGGCGGCGTCACCACCTTCCGCTTCGACCCGGACAATGCCCCCTCCCACTTCTATTTTGAGGGAAAGACCTCGGCGCCCTTTGAGACCCTGCCCTGGACGTTGTCCATCCGTTATACCCTCAACGGCGTGCCTACCAAGGCGGAGGACCTGGCGGGCAAGACCGGTGTGGTGGAGATATCCGTGGACGCCATTCCCAACGAAAGCGCCAGCCAGTACGCCAAAAACAACTACACCCTGGCGTCTATGGCCCTGTTCAACCAGGACGACATTTTGTCCCTGGAGGCCCCCGGCGCCCAGGTACAGCTGGTTGGCAACCTGCGGGCGGTGCTGTTTCTGGCTTTCCCCGGAGAGGAGCAGCACTTCACCATCCGGGTGGGCGCCGAGGACTTCTCCTTCGGCGGCATGACCTTTATGATGGTGCCCGCCACCCTCAGCCAGCTGGAGGAGATCGCCAAGCTCAGCGACCGGAAGGATGAGCTGGAGGAAGACTATCACAAGCTCTCCGACAGCCTGGACACCCTGCTGGACGCCTTCGGCAACATGGAAGGCAGCCTGTACGCCACCGCCAACGGCCTGGACCAGCTGAACCAGGCCCGGGGCACCATCTCCGCTGGCAAGGGGGCCATCTATGACGGCACCGACGCCCTGCGGGAGGACCTGACGGGCATTGCCGCCCTGCTGGACCCGGTGGCGGAGCAGGTCCGCTCCGCCAGCCAGACGGTCACGGACGCCAAGGCGGTGCTGAACACCATGACGGACACCGCCCTGTCCCTGCAAGGCCAGCTGGAAGACCTGGAAGACGCCCTGGAAAACCTGGAGGACAGCAACGATGTGCGTCGGCTCATCCAGGACGCCGCCGGCATGAAAAAGAGCCTTCAGAATCTGGAAAACGCTTTGGACAGCCTTGACCGCATCCCCTCTGTGAAATCCCCCCTGGAGGGCCAGGACATCGACGCCATCCGGGAAAACCTGCCCCGGGTGAAGGCCATGGAGCCGGGTTTCCGGGCAAGCGGCATGGACAGCTTTTATGAATACGCCTGCGAGGTCCTGTGGCAGCAGTATGCCGCCCAAAACGCCATCACCCAGGAGACGCCGGGCTACGACCAGTACCGCCAGGCCTTCCTGGCCGGCGGCGGCAGCGAGGCCGCCAAGGGGCTGGCCGCCATTTATGACTCCTGGTCCTCCGACCCGGAGGCCTTTGAGTTCCTGCTGGACCACTCCGACACCATCGACGACTTGCTGGACCAGCTGAACACCACCACCAGCGGTGTCAGTGACGCCCTGGAGCAGGTGGCCGGTCCCACCGCCGCCGTGGTGGGCAAGCTGGCGGACCTGTGCGGGGACATGGATGATCTGACGGACCTGCTGGATGACACCGACGACCTCTCCGCCGCCATCCGCCACAGCTCCAAGAAGCTGCGCAGCATTCTGGACAGCACCGATGACCTGCGCACCATTCTCAACAACTATGAGCCCACCGCCCAGGAGACCCTCAAGACCCTGGAGGACCTGAGCGTCACCGCCGCCGCCACCGTCCGGGACAGCGAGCAGCTGGCCTCCGACGCGGAAGCCCTGCTGAAGGCCTCCGGCACCCAGCTGGACGCCGGCACGAAGCAGACGCTCTCCGGTCTGGCCGCCGCTTTGCGGCAGGCGGCCAGCGGCCTTGCCACCACCAACGAGGTAAAGGAGGCCAAGAGCAGCATCAATTCCATCATTGAGGATACCTGGAATGAGCACACCGGCGACATCGACAACCTCCTGAACATGGACGCCACCGCCGAGACCATCTCCCTGACCTCCCCGGAAAATCCCGCGCCCCAGAGCATCCAGGTCATCATTCGCTCCCAGGAGATCAAGGCGGAGGAACAGGATACGGAGGAGGCCGCCAAAGCCAGTCCCAACAAGGGCACCTTCTGGAGCCGAGTGGCCCAGATGTTCAAGGACTTCTGGGCGGCCATCACCGGCATCTTCCACTGATGCGGGGAAAGGATAGGTGTTGTTCCCGTGATCGAAAAAATCGCCCATAAGCTGACGCGAAAGCCCAAGCTGGTGGCCGCCATTGCCGTGCTGATGCTCATTCCCTCCATCATCGGCTTTGCCGCCACCCGTATCAACTACGACATCCTCTCTTACCTCCCCCAGGACCTGCCCTCCTCCCAGGGAGAGCAACTGCTGGAGGACCCCTTCCAGATGGCCGCCACCAGTATGCTGGTGGTGGACGGTATGCCGGCAGGCTATACCAACGACCTGCTGAACGCCATCCGAGACGTTCCCGGCGTTTCCAACGCCATCTGGATCAGCAACCTGGTGGGCATCCAGATCCCCACGGACATGATCCCCGCCAGCTTCCGGGATATGTTTTTCTCCGGTGACGCCACCATGATGATCATCCAGTATGACCACCCCGGCGCCTCTGACGAGACCATGCAGGCCATTGAGGACGTGCGGAGCATCTGCAACGAAAAGTGCTTCCTGGCCGGTTTTTCCGTGGTCATCAAGGACACCCGGGATGTGATGGACAGCGAGCTGCCCCTGTTCGTGGGCCTTGCGGTGCTGCTGGCCCTGCTGGCCATGAGCGTGACGCTGGAATCCACGGTGCTGCCCCTGGTCTTTATCGCCAGCATCGGCATGGCCGTGGTGTACAACTTCGGCACCAACATCTTCTTGGGGGAGATCTCCTATATCACCAAGGCCATCGCGGCGGTCTTGCAGCTGGGCGTCACCATGGACTACTCCATCTTCCTCTACCGCCGGTACGAGGAGGAGCGGCTCCACTACGACGACAAGCGGGACGCCATGGCCCAGGCCATTATCGCGGCCTTCCGGTCCCTGTCCGGCTCCAGCCTCACCACCATCGCCGGCTTTCTGGCGCTGTGCTTCATGCAGCTGACCCTGGGCCGGGACATCGGCATCGTCATGGCCAAGGGCGTGGTGCTGGGCGTGGCCACCGTCATTCTGGTGCTGCCCAGCCTGGTGCTTATTTTCGACAAGCAGATCGACAAGCACAAACACAAGACCCTTATCCCCAGCTTTCACCGCCTCAACAGCTTTATCCTCCGGCGGCGGGTACCGCTGGCGATCCTGGCGGTGCTGCTGTTTTTCCCGGCGGTCTACTCCCAGAGCCACGCCAATATCTATTACAAGCTGGACGAATCCCTGCCCCGGGACCTGCCCTCCATCGTCAGCAACGAAAAGCTGAAGGATGACTTCGACATGGCCACCTCTCACTTCATCGTGCTGCGGGATGACCTGTCCGCCGGGGAGATGGGCGAGATGGAGGACCGTTTGGAGGCGGTGCCCGGCGTCACTTCCGTGGTGTCCTACCACCGCATTCTGGGCACCGGTATCCCGGACTTCTTCATTCCCTCTGAGGTGCGGGACCTTTTGAAGCAGGGCGGCTACCAGCTGATGATGGTGAACTCCAGCTATGAGCCGGCCACGGACCAGGTATCCGGCCAGCTGGACAGCATGAACGCCATTCTCCACGAATACGATCCGGAGGCCATGATCACCGGCGAGGGCGCCATGTACCGGGACCTGATCGACACCACCGCCGTGGACTTCACCGTCACCAACTACATCTCCATCGCGGCCATTTTCCTCATCATTGCCATCGTGTTTCAATCCATCACCATCCCGGCGGTGCTGGTGGCCACCATTGAGCTGGCCATTTTCATCAACCAGGGCTGCTGCTATTTCACCGGCACCTCCATTCCCTTCATCGCCCCCACCATCATCAGCTGCGTTCAGCTGGGCGCCACGGTGGACTACGCCATCCTCATGACCTCCCGGTTTCAGGAGGAGCTGCGGAAGGGCCGGCCCCGGATGGAGGCCATCCGGGCGGCGGCCGACGCCTCCGACGCCTCCATCGTCACCAGCGCCCTGGTGCTGTTCTGCGCCACGCTGGGCGTGTCCTTTGTGTCCTCCATCGACCTCATCGGCGCCATCTGCGTCATGCTGGCCCGGGGCGCCCTTATCTCCGCCCTGGTGAGCATTTTCCTCATGCCCGCCGTGCTGTGCGTGTGCGAGCCGCTGTTTAACAAGACCAGCCGCCACTGGCGCACCACGCCGCCTCCCCGCCGGGGCAAGGCACTCCCCGCCAAAGCGCCGGAGGCTCTCCCCCAGGAAGCCCAGACGGCGGAGCGGCACTGACCGCAAAACCATGCCCCCGTGCTTTCAGCACGGGGGCATTTGCCGTTTTGGGTCATTTACAGAACAGGGGCAGCGCCTTTTTGATCAGTTCCACGCAGCCCTCCTCCCCCAGGGCCTCGGAATCCAAGCTCAGGTCATAGGCCGCCACATCCCGCCACTCCTCGCCGGTATAGTAGTGGTAATAGGCGGAGCGGCGCTTATCCTCCACCCGGATGTGCCGGGACACCTCCCGGGGGCTCCAGGCCAGGGAGTAGGAGGCCACCCGGGCCTCCCGGGCCTCGATGGGGGCGTGGATGAACACCTTCAGCACGTTGGGCCGGTCCATCAGCAGGTAATTGGCGCAGCGGCCCAGGATGATGCAGCTCTCCGTGTCCGCCAGCTCCTTGATGATCTTGGCCTGGAAGCTGAACAGGTTCCGGGTGGAAATGTAATCGTCGCTGTCCGGCGGCAGGATCTCGCCGGTATACACCTTCTCCGCCGCGGAGAGCATCTCTTTCAGGCCGATGCGTTCGTCCGCCGCGCCGAACAGCCGCTCATGGATGCCGCTGACCTCCGAGGCCTTGCGCAGCAGGTCCCGGTCGTAATAAGGGATGCCCAGGGCATCTGACAGCTTGCGGGTGATGTCATGGCCGCCGCTGCCGGTCTCCCGGGCCACCGTGATGACAAACTTATCCATACAGTTTCCTCCTTACGCGCCCAGGTAAGCCTTGCGGACCCGGTCGTCGGCGGCCAGGTCGGAGGCCTTGCCTTCCATGGAAATGGTGCCGGTCTCCAGAACATAGGCCCGGTCGGCCACCGCCAGGGCCATTTTCGCGTTTTGCTCCACCAGCAAAATGGTGATGCCGCTCTTGTGGAGCTCCTGGATGATGGCGAAGATCTCCTTCACCAGCAGCGGGGAAAGGCCCATGGAGGGCTCATCCATCAGCACGATCTTGGGGTCCGTCATGAGGGCCCGGCCGGTGGCCAGCATCTGCTGCTCGCCGCCGGACAGCGTGCCCGCCAGCTGACGGTATCGCTCCTTCAGCCGGGGGAAGTGGTGATAGACCTTTTCCAGGTTCTCCGCGATCTTTTTCTGATCCTTGACGATGTAAGCGCCCATGCGGAGGTTCTCCTCCACGGTCATGCGGGCAAACACGTGGCGGCCCTCCGGCACATGGGCAAGGCCCAGGCTGATGATGGTGTTGGGCGCCACTTTCTGCAAATCCTTCCCGTCCAGGGTAATGGAGCCGGAGGCTGCGGTCAAAAGGCCGGAGATGGTGTGCAGCGTGGTGGTCTTGCCGGCGCCGTTGGCGCCGATGAGGGACACCAGCTCGCCGTCGCCCACAGTGAGGGAAATACCCTTCAGGGCGTGGATGGCCCCGTAAAAGACATTCAGGTCCTTGATTTCCAGCGTGGTTCTCCCTCCTTATTCACCCAAATAGGCCGCGATGACCTTGGGGTTGTTGGCGATCTCCTCCGGCAGGCCGGAAGCGATGGTCTGGCCGTAGTCGATGACCTGGATGCGCTCACACACATTCATGACCAGGGCCATATCGTGCTCAATGAGCAGGATGGCCACACCGAAGCGGTCCCGGATGGTGTTGATGCACTCCAGCAGTTCCGCCGTTTCCGTGGGGTTCATACCAGCGGCGGGCTCATCCAGCAGCAGCACCTTCATATTGGTGGCCAGGGCCCGGGCGATCTCCAGCTTTCGCTGCTGGCCATAGGGGAGGTTGGCGGCGATGACGTCGGCCTTGTCCTCCAGATGGCAGATGGCCAGCAGGTCCATGGCCTTTTCCGTCATCTCCTTTTCCGCCTTCCAGAACTTGGGCGTGCGGAACGTGGCGTCCAGCATATTGTACCGGATGTCCTTGGTGAAGGCGGTCTTTACGTTCTCAATGACCGTCATCTGCTTGAACAGGCGGATATTCTGGAAGGTCCGGGCCACACCGGCGGCCACGAACTGGTGGGTCTTTTTACCATTCAGGGGCACGCCGTTCAAAAGGACGGTGCCCTCGGTGGGGACATACACGCCGGTGAGCATATTGAACACAGTGGTCTTGCCGGCGCCGTTGGGACCGATGAGGCCCACCAGCTCTCCCTGGTAGATCTGGATGTTAAAGTCCTGCACGGCCTTCAATCCGCCGAAGGTGATCCCCAGCTTCTTTGTCTCCAGGACAGGCAGTTTCTTCTCAGGCATGAGCCTTCGCCTCCTTCCGCTCCGCCCGCTCGGCGGCCTTCCGCAGCCGGACGGCCTTCAGGTCCCGGCCCAGGTTGATGAGGGAAAATTCATAGGAGCCGAAAATTCCCTTGGGCCGGAACATGATGACCACAATCAGTACAATGGCATACACCAGCATGGGATACTGGAACACGCCCTGCACCGCTGCCGGCAGCGCCGTCACCCAGGTGCCGTTTTTGATCTGGTAGTTCACCAGGAACATGATGACCGCCGCCACGATGGAGCCTGTCAAGGAGCCCATACCGCCCAGCACCACCATGACCACGATAAACGTGGAGTTCAGGATACCACCGTTGGAGAAGGCGAAAGAGGACGTGGAGAGCGTAGCATTGGCGCAGGCGTACAGGGCCCCGGCCACGCCGGCGAAAAAGGCGGAGTAGGAGAACGTCATGATCTTATAGAAGGATGTATTGATGCCGGAGGCGGAGGCGGCGATCTCGTCGTCCCGGATGGCCCGAATGGCACGGCCGTATTTGGAGCGGATGAACATGAACATCATCACGAGGCAGAGCAAGGTCACCAGCAGCGCCACCCACAGGTAGCTGACTTTGCCCTTGCTGCCGAAGCCCAGGCCGTTTTTATACAGCGACGAAGACGCGGAGCCCAGGCTCAGGCCGTCCTGGCCGCAGAAGGGGAGGTTGTTGATGATGTTGACGATGATCATGCCGAAGCCCAGGGTGATGATGGCCAGATAGTCGCCCTTCAGACGCAGGGCGGGGATGCCCACCAGCAGACCCACCAGGGCCGCCAGCAGTCCCGCCGCCAGGATGCAGCCAATGAGGACCGCCAAAAACACGGGGCCCTCCTTGTCCTCGAACACGCCGGCCCGCTCACAGGCCAGGCTCAAAAGCGCCGCCGTATACGCGCCGATGGCCATAAAGCCGCAGTGGCCCAGGGACAGCTGGCCTAAGAAACCCAGGACCAGGTTCAGCGACGCGGCCAGGATGATGAGGTAGCAGCACTGCCAAAGGCAGGGCGCCAGCACCAGCTTGAAAGAGCCGCTGCCGCCCATGGCGGCCGTCAGCACCTGAAAGAGGGCAAACAGGACAACGATGACGATGGTATTGAGCAGGTAGCCCTGCTTCGTTCTGTTTTTCTTCATACCTTTTCACCTACATTCTTACCCATAATGCCGGCAGGCTTCAGGATCAGCACGACAATGAGGATCAAAAACACAAAGGCGTCCGCCATGCTGGAGGAGATGTAGCTGGTGGTAAAGGACTCTACCAAACCGATGACCACGCCGCCCAGCACGGCGCCGGGAATGATGCCGATGCCGCCCAGCACAGCCGCCACGAAAGCCTTCAGGCCCAGGAGAGAGCCCATGGTGGTGTAGATCTTGGGATACTGGGCCATGTACATCAGCGCGGCCACAGCCGCAAGGCCCGAGCCGATGGCAAAGGTGGAGAGGATGGTGTGGTTGACGTTGATGCCCATGAGGGTGGCGGCCTCCTTGTCCTCGGAGACGCACCGCATGGCCCGGCCCAGCCGGGTCTTCTGGGTGAACTCATACAGCACCACCATGACGACGGCGCTGATGGCGATGGTGAGCAGGGTCGTATATTCCAAGGTCACGCCGGCAATGCGCAGGCCGCCGGCGGCAAAGATCTGGCTTGCGACCTTGGGGTTCGGGCCGATGGCCGGAATGGCCTGGGCCAGGTTTTCCAAAAATAAGCTCATGGCAATGGCGGTGATGAGAGCGGTCATATTGGTGCCCTTTTTCCGCACGGGACGGTAGGCGATCAGCTCCGTGCCCATACCAACCAAAGCGCACACCACGATGGCCGCCAGCACGGCGGCCCAGGCCGGCAGGCCCAGCGCCGTCGCCATAGGGACGGTGAAGATCATGGTATAGCCGCCCACCATGATGAAATCGCCGTGGGCGAAGTTGATGAGGCGGATGATACCGTAGACCATGGTATAGCCAAGGGCCACCAGGGCGTAAATGCTGCCCAGGCGGAGCCCCACGGCCAGCGTCTGGATGAATGTACTCACGATTGGGTCTCCCCTTTCTTTCCTTCTAAAAAAGCAAACAGAGGAGGCGCGCCCGCTGCCGGGCGCCCCTCCTCTGCTCCGTTGCAGAGTGTTTATCCGGTTGTCAGCAGGTGCCGCAAGGGTCAGGCCTCGGGCAGCTCCTTGACCACATCCACCAGCGTGGTGGTGACCTCGGAGCCCTCGGAGGCAAAGAAGACGATGGTGGCGCCCTTGACGGGAGTGCCGCTTTCGTCCAGCGTGAAGGTGCCGGTCACGCATTCATAGGTGAGAGAGTTGTCAGCCATGGCGTCGCGGACGGCGGCGGGGTCGGCGGAGCCGGCGGCCTCCATGGCGGTCTTGTACATATACACGCAGTCATAAGCCAGAGCAGACATGGCCATGGGGATCTCGCCGTACTTGTCCTGGAAGGCCTTGACGAAATTCTGTACCAGGGCGGACTCGTCAGCGGGATCATAGTGGTTGGTCCAGTAAACACCGTTGAAAGCGGTCAGGTCGGCACCTTCCACCACGTAGGAGGGAGCGCCGTCATAGCCGTCAGCGCCCATGATGATGCCGGTATAGCTGGCGGCACGGGCCTGGGTGACCAGATAGGGGCCGATGACATCATAGTAATAAGGCGCATACACCAGCTCCACACCGGCGTTCACCATGGAGGCGAACTGGTTGGTGTAATCCTGCACATCCATGGAGGCGGTGGACTCCACGGCGGCAACTTCCACGCCGTACTTTTCGCAGGCGGCGGAGAAGGAGTCATACAGGCCCTTGGAATACGTATCGGCGGCGCAGTACACGACGCCCACCTTGGCGTAGCCCGCCTGCTTGGCATAGGCGGCGGCGATGGCGCCCTGGAAGCTGTCGGCGTAGCAGGCACGGAACACGTAGTCATCCTCGGTAGTGATGGAATCAGCGGTGGAGGAAGGAGAGGTCAGGACCACTTCTTCTTCATTGGCGCTGTCGGTAATGGCGGAGGTGCAGCTGGAGGTGACGGAGCCAATGATCAGGCCCACGCCCTGGGATACCAGGGAGTTGAAGGCGTTCATGCATTCGGTGGGGTCGCCCTGGTCATCGGCGTTGATGACCTGGATCTGGGAGCCAAGCACGCCGCCGGCGGCGTTGATCTCCTCCACGGCCAGGTTCACGCCGTTCATGATAGCGGTGCCGTAGGCGGCCAGGTTGCCGGTATTGGGGGAAATGGTGCCCAGCAGGATGGGTTCACCGCTGGCGGAATCACCACTGTCGGCAGGTGCGGCGCTCTCCTCCTTCGTTCCGCCGCAGGCGGTCAGGGACGCGGCCAGGCATCCGGCAAGCAGGATACTCAAAAATCTTCTTTTCATAATGGTGCCTCCTCAATGTAAAATCTCCCTAAAAAACGAAGGACACGCGGATGAAAATCATCCTCGCGTCCTTGCGTTTTCATTATCATAATCTCCATTCGTCGTTTTGTCAATTACGTCAAACGCACAAAACGCCGATAGAAATCGTCTTTAATTTCGTGAATCACAACAATTTCAAAAAAATTATTCAGCACTTTAAAAAATCAGTCAGCGTTTTGCCATCATACGCTCCGGCATATCGTTGTACCCGTCCTTTCATGCCATTTGCAGTACCAGGCACCAGGCGGGGATCGCCAGCAGGGACAGCAGTGTGGACACTGTGACGCAGCCGGCGGCGAAGCGGGCGTTGCCGCCGTATTTGGCGGCCAGGATGGCGGTGGTCCCGCCGGCGGGCATGGCCGCCAGCACCACGGAAACGCCTGTGACCAACTCCGCTGTGCCGGCCAGACGGCAGCCCAGCAGCACCAGCCCCGGGATGAGCACCAGGCGGACAGCGGAAAAATACAGGGAGTCCCGGTCCAGGAAATCCCGCCAATTCACATCCGCGCAGATCATACCGATGAGGAACATGGAAAGGGCGGTGTTGCAGCCGCCCACGGACTGGATGGTGCTCCCCAGCACCTGCGGCAGCTGCCACTGGGTCAGCATCAGCGCAAGCCCGATGAACACTGCGTCAATGCAGGGATTTCCCAGAACCTTCTTCCACAGCTTTTGGCTGCTGTTTTTGGTAAAAAAGCCCAGGCCCACCGTCCACATGGCAATGCGCTGGGGCGTCAGGTAAATGGAGGAGAGCATCAGTCCCTGGCTGCCGAAAATGCCGTCCACCACCGGGGAGCCCAAAAAGGCGGCGTTGGAGCACAAGGTGGCGTACTGGAGGACCGTACGTTTGGAGGGCTCCTGCCGCCGGTACAGCACCAGCGCCAGCAGCCAACACCCCAGCTGAAGCGCCGTGGACACCGCCAGGTTCTCCCAGGTCTGCCGCAGGACCTGGCCGTTGAAGTCCATACGGAAGGACCGGATGATGCTGCACGGCAGCACCAGCTTGATGATGAGCTCCGTCAAACCTTGGCGGAATCCATCATCCAAAATCTTTTTCCGTTTGAACAGCAGGCCCAACGCCAGCAGCAAAAAAAGCTGCCCTTGCTTTGTCAGCAGGCCGGACATATCGATCACAGCATGTTCCCTCCCCCGCGCTTTCCTCCATCATACGCGCCCGGGCCTTCCGCCGTCAAGACGCGCTTTACAGCCCGGAGAGGTCTCCCCGCTCCAGCCGGCGAATATTTTCCAGTCCCACCAGGCGGTTAAAATCCGCGAAATCCATCATCTGACCGCTCCAGCCGGCGGTGGTGCCGGTGCGCCGCAGGGTATCCGCCAGTCCCCGCACCGCCCAGGCGGCGGCATATACGGAGGCCACCGGGAACAGTGCCACCGCATAGCCCAGCTCCTGAAGCTCCGCTGCCGTCAGGGCCGGAGAGCGGCCGCCCTCCACCATGTTGGCCACTGTGGGCAGCGGCAGGCGGCGGTTCACCTCCCGCATCTCCTCGGCGCTCTCCAGGGATTCCACGAACAGCAAATCCGCCCCGGCCTCCGCGTACAGCCGGGCCCGGCGGATGGCCTCCTCCACACCCAGCGTGGTCCGGGTGTCGGTCCGGGCAATGATGAGGAAGTCCGGGTCCTGCCGGGCGGCGGCAGCCGCCCGGATTTTTTCCGCCATTTCCTCCGCCGGGATCACCTGGCGGCCCGTCATATGGCCGCATTTTTTGGGAAAGGTCTGGTCCTCCAGCTGAATGGCTGCGGCACCGGCCCGCTCGTATTCCCGGACAGTGCGGACTACGTTGACCGCGTTGCCGAAGTCGGTGTCTCCGTCGCATACCAGGGGCACCGTCAGCGCGGCGGCGGTGCGCGCCGCCCGTGCCGCCATCTCCGTCATGGTCAGAAGCCCCACATCCGGCATCCCCAGACAGCTGGCCGACTGGCCGTAGCCGGTGAAATACACGCCGTTAAAGCCCGCCTGTTCCATGATTTTGGCGCTGAGGGCGTCATAAGCTCCCGGCAGCACCAGGATCTCCGGCGCCTCCACCAGCGCCCGCAGCCGTTTTCTCTGTTCCATATGCAGCCTCCATTCGCAGGTTTGTTTTTCAGTCCTATTGTGCGGCAGTTTTTTGCGGATTGCAATGGATTTTTTCACAAAACAGGCGGGCGGTCCCGTGAGACCGCCCGCCTGTTTTCCTTTGAAAATCACTTGTTGGCAAAAGCGTCCACATCCGCCTTGGCCGCCTGATAGAAAAGATAGGTATCGCAGGTATAGCTGACGAACTTGATCCCCATGTCACGCCATTTCTTGGCACCCTCCACGGTATCGGCGAAGCAGCCCAGCTTCACACCCTTGGCGTTGGCCTTCTCGATAATGCCCTGGATGCAGGCGATAACGTCGGGGTGGTTCACCTCGCCCACATGGCCCAGAGAGCTGGACAGATCATAGGGCCCGATGAACAGCACATCCACGCCGGGCACATCCAGGATCTCGTCCAGATTCTCCACGGCCTTCTTGCCCTCGGCCTGGATGATGACCATGGTCTCCTGGGCCTTGGCGAAGTACTCGCTGCCGGGCACGGCGCCGTAGCAGGCGGAGCGGACAAAGCGGTTGGTGCCGCGGGTGCCCACGGGGCCGAACTTGGCGGCGGACACCACGGCGCGGACCTGCTCGGCCGTGTCGATCTGAGGCACCAGCAGAGCACCGGCGCCCACATCCAGCGCCCGGTCGATCCAGATGTCCATGCCCCGGGGCACGCGGACCACCGGGCACACGCCGGCCACATTGGCGGCGCGGATCAGGTTTTGCAGGTTCTCAAAGGTGCCGGGGCCGTGCTCCATATCCAGCAGCACAAAGTCATATCCGGCGTAGCCAGCGGCCTCCACATAAGCGGGGTCGGAGGTGATCATGAAGGGACCCAGGGCACCCTGATCGGAGTTCAAAGCGGCCTTGAACCGGGCCACACTGTCCATGGAAGGCATTTTCAACTGATCCATTGCGATTCTCCTTATCTTTTCTCGGCGACACACCGCCGTTTATTCCGTATAGTGGAATTTAATTCCATATTATTTTCCTTCCTTATTGTACGCGCATTTCCTGCCGTTTGTCAACTGTTCAACGCTGTTTTCGCCGCTTTCCCAGCAAAATTCCCGCCGCCCCCAGAAAAATAGAGAAATCGGCCAGATTGAACACGTACCGGCGGATGGGCTTCGGCGCTTTGGGGAAGCGCACATAGTCGTACACGCTGCCGTGGCGCACCCGCTCCCACAAATTGCTGATGCCGCCGCCCAGCAGCAGTCCGCAGCCCACCCGGCTGTTTTTCCGCAGGGGCAATGCCCCCGCCATCAAGGCGGCGGACAACGCCGCCAGCTGGCGGCTGTTCAGGCGCAGCAGTCCGAAGGCGGAGCCGTGGTTCCGCAAAGCGGTCAGATGGACGCGGCCGCCCAAATGGCTGCTGTCCCGCCGGCTGGTCCGGTCCAGATACCACCGGACCGCCGTGCAGGCGGAGGCGGAGGCCCCGGCGATGCACATGGTCAAAAACATGATCTCACACCCCTTTGTTCTCCCGGGCTTTTTCCAGAGCGGCCTTCACCGCCCGGGCCTTGCCCGGCTGGTTGTTGCGGTCCATGGCTGACGCGATCTGCGCCATGACCTCGTCCACTTCCGCCCGGAAGGCGGAGGCGGACAGCCGCAGGGCGCCGTGGCCCAGGATGATGAGCTGCTCCGGTCCGTCGGAGGTGGCCACCTTCACCCGGTGCTGCCGGCCGATCTCATAGGTGGCTTTTTCGATGAAGGCGTCCGCGGTCTCCGCCTCCTTGGTGTAGACCACATGAATGTTGTGGTACTTCTCCACGGAGCCCAGGCCGCCCTTGACCTTGTAGGCGTCGAACACCAGAATGACCACGGATTTTTTGAAGCCCTGGTAATTGCTGAGCAGGTCCATGAGCTGCTTGCGGGCGGCGTCCAGGTTGTCCCGGGCCACCGCCTTCAGGTCATCCCAGGCGAAAATAATGTTGTAGCCGTCCACCAGCAGGTATTCCGGCCCCAGGTCCCGGGGCTGGATGGTCCGTTTTTCCGCCGTTTCCGCCGGAGCCCGCTTCGGCTCCCGGGGCGGCTGGAACGCCCGCTGCTTCACCGGGCCGTAGGTCCTCTCGAAGATGGCCTGAAGCTCCTTGTCCTGCTCCAGGGTCCCGGCGTAGGTGCTCTCCCGGCGGCTCTGGGGCCGCTGCTCCGGCTCCGGGGACTGCCTTCCAAGCCGCAGGCCGCTGTCCACATGGGCGTGGGTGGGCACATCCTTCCACTTGACGGTATACCCGGCGCCGTGGCCACAGAACACGGAGTCCGGCGGATTGTCCACATCCCGCTCCGGGTCATAGCCCATGGCCTCCACCACCTCGTCCTGCCGCGGGCAGGGGGCGTAGCCCCGGAGGGTGCACAGGAGCCGACCCCGGCCCTTGGTGTAAGCGGTGACCTCCTGGGCATAGTTTTGCAGGGCTGCCACCGGGGCGAAGCCGGTGAGCACCGCCTCCTCCCCCACTGTCTCCGGCGGGTCTGTCTCCCCGTTCATCCGCTGGAGGTCGCTCATGGCCCGGCCCACCTGGGCGGCGGGTACCTCCAGGCGGAAATCATACCAGGGCTCCAACAGGATACTCTCCGCCTGCATGAGCCCTTGCCGCACGGCCCGGTAGGTGGCCTGGCGGAAATCGCCTCCCTCCGTGTGCTTCACGTGGGCCCGGCCCGCCACCAGTGTGATCTTCATGTCCGTAATGGGGGAGCCGGTCAGCACCCCCAGGTGCTCCTTTTCCGCCAGATGGGTGAGGATGAGCCGCTGCCAGTTCCGGTCCAGCACGTCCTCCGGGCAGGCGGTGTCCAGTGTGATGCCGCTGCCCCGCTCTCCCGGCTCCAGCAGCAGGTGGACCTCCGCGTAGTGGCGCAGGGGCTCAAAATGGCCGATGCCCTCCACCGGGGCCGCGATGGTCTCCCGGTAGACGATGCTGCCCTGGCCGAAAGTCACCTCCATACCGAACCGCTCCCGGATGAGGCGCTGTAAGATCTCCAGCTGCACCTCACCCATGAGCTGGGCGTGGATCTGCCGCAGGTGTTCATTCCAAACGATGTGGAGCTGGGGGTCTTCCTCTTCCAGCTGCCGCAGCTTCAAAAGGGCCGTGTGGGGGTCCGTCCCCTCCGGCAGCCGGACCTGATAGGTCAAAACCGGCTCCAGCAGCGGCGCTGTCCAGGCGGTCTCTCCGCCCAGTCCCTCGCCGGAGCGAGTGCGGCTGAGTCCGGTGACGGCGCAGACAGTACCTGCCTCCGCCTCCTCCACCGTGCGGAACTTGGCGCCGGAGTAAATGCGCAGCTGGTCCGCCTTCTCCTCCCACACCTGGTCCTCTGAAAGGCCGGGGCGGCGATTGGTCAAAAGGTCCTTTACCCGCAGCGTGCCGCCGGTGACCTTCAGCCAGGTGAGGCGGGCCCCCTGGCTGTCCCGGGAGACCTTGAACACCCGGGCGCCGAATTCCGCCGGATACGCCGGTGCCTTGCCATAGCGGCCCAGGCCCTCCAGAAAGTCCTCCACGCCCTCCAGCTTCAGAGCCGAGCCGAACCAGCAGGGGAATAGCTTCCGCGCCGCGACCATGTCCGCCAGGTCATCGTCGCTGACGGTGCCGGTCTCCAAGAACCGTTCCAGCACCGTTTCATCACAGACGGCGGCCTCCTCCCGGAAATCCCCCTCCCGGCAGGTGAAATCCACCACGCCGTCGGAGAGGCGGCGTTTCAGTCCCGTCAGCAGCGCGGCCTTGTCGGCCCCGGCCAGGTCCATTTTATTGACGAACAAAAACGTGGGGATATGGTACCGCTCCAACAGCCTCCACAGCGTCCGGGTGTGGCCCTGGACGCCGTCAGTGCCGCTGATGACCAAGATGGCGCAGTCCAGCACCTGCAGCGTACGCTCCATCTCCGCGGAAAAATCCACGTGGCCCGGGGTGTCCAGCAGCGTTACCGCCGCCTGGGGCAGCGTCAGCTCCGCCTGCTTGGAAAAAATCGTGATGCCCCGCTCCCGCTCCATGGCGTCCGTATCCAGAAAGGCGTCCTGATGGTCCACCCGGCCCAGCTTCCGCAGGGCGCCGGTGGTGTACAGCATGGCTTCCGACAGCGTGGTCTTTCCCGCGTCCACATGGGCCAATATTCCAACGACCAGTTTTTTCATGGCACGCTCCAAACTCTACAAAAAATACATGGCTATCATACCATTTCCCGCCCCGGGACGCAAGGACGCAAAAGGACTCCCGCTCACAGAGCGGGAGTCCTAAGGCTGTCGAAAAATTCTTTTCGACAGCCTCGACAAGTTTTTCAGCACTTAAAAAGTTCTGAAAAACTTTGATTGAAAACGAAAGACACCCCTCCTGGGTTTCTTTCGTAACTATCTTCCTTCCCGGTTTCCAGCAGTTCACTCTTCCTCGACAAGCTCAAGGGCTCCCGCTCACAGAGCAGGAGCCCTTTTCTCTCTTTTGCCGGCAGGCTTACTGCACGCCCTCCCGGCGCAGCAGCTCCAGGATCTTGGCGTCATCCTCCACGGTGGCGTTAGGCATGGGGAAGGTGCCCACGCTGGTGGAAGCGATGCCCCGCAGCTTGCAGGCCTCCTTGATGACGGGCAGGAAGGGGCTGCGGACGGCGTACAGGTCCATGAGGCGGTCAATGGTCTGTTGGCCCTTGGCCACGCCGGCCATGTCGTTGTCCCGGAACGCCTTCACCCAGGCGGAGCAGATCTCGGGCACCACGTTGCTCAGCGCGCCGATGCAGCCGTTGCCGCCGGCCATGACGTTGTGGGCGAAGTTGTCGTCGAAGCCGGAGTAGATCTCAAAGCTGGGGATGTGGGACTTGACCACCTTGATGAGCTCCCGGGTGTGGTCCATGCCGGAGATGGTGTCCTTCATACCCACGATGTTGGGGTGGATCTTGGCCAGAGACAGCACGGTCTCGGGGGGAATGGTGTAGCCGGTGTTGTCGGGGAAGTTGTAGATGTAGATGTTGCCGTGGATCTGAGAGGCCAGACGGTCATAGTACTGCAGCAGGGCCTCGGCGCCGAAGTGGAAATAATACGGAGGCAGGATCATGACGGCATCGGCGCCGGCGTCCAAGCAGAAGTTGGAGAAGCTGACGATCTCGTCGGCCACCATGTGGCTGGTGCCGATGATGAGCTTCACCCGGTGGTCCACCGCCTCGATGGCAAACTTGGCCATCTCCCGGCGCTGGTCCATGGGCATGGCGAAGAACTCGGAGCTGCTGCCCTCCACAAGAATGCCGTCGATACCGTTTTCGATCAGGCTGTTGAACAGCTTCTCCTGGCTCACCAGATCCAGGCTGCCGTCCTCGTTGAACAGGGTGATGGCGGGAGTCAAATATGCTGCGTTCATAATGAGACATCCTCTCTTTCTGTTGGCGGGCTGCGCCCGTTTTAATTCCGTATTACGGAATCATTTTCCGAATTTATATTACGCAAAACATCGATGTTGCTTGACATCGTGTACAGTATAGTCCTTTTTCTAAAAAAGTCAAGCATATTTTCCCAAAAAAGCAAAAAACTGGACCCGCAAAAGCGGGTCCAGTTTTTCTTGACTTTTGACAGCGATCACACGAAGTTGCACACGCGGGCGATGGCCATCTCGGTGTAGCCCAGGGACTCAGCCTTGGTCTGCTTGCCGCAGGCGACCTCCTGGGTCAGCTTCAGCAGCTCCTCACCCAGCTCATCCAGGGTCTTGGTGCCATAGATGACAGGAGAGGCATCCACGTCGATGTTATCGACCATGTTGGCATAGGTGATGCGGTTGCCGGTGATCTTGATGACGGGAGCCAGGGGGTTGCCGGTGGGGGTGCCGCGGCCGGTGGAGAACACCACGATCTGGGCACCGCCGGCCACCATGCCGGCCACAGAGGAAGGATCGTTGCCCGGGGTGTCCATGATGACCAGGCCCTGCTTGGCCTCCACCTGCTTGGCGTAGTCATACACGGCGTTGACGGGGGTATGGCCGCCCTTGTGGATGCAGCCCAGGGACTTCTCCTCCAGGCAGGTCAGGCCGCCGGCCTTGTTGCCGGGAGAGGGGTTGCCCTCGCGGACTTCCTCGCCCACCAGACGCAGGGCGGCTTCATAACGGTGCACGATCTCGAAGATGCGGTCGTGGACCTCGGGAGTGGCGGCGCGGCGGGCCAGCAGGTGCTCAGCGCCGATGAACTCGGTGGTCTCGGACAGGATGGAGGTGCCGCCCTCGGCAACGATCAGGTCACTGAGCTTGCCGATGAGGGGGTTAGCAGCCAGGCCGCTGGTGGGGTCGGAGCCGCCGCACTCCGTGCCGATGATCAGCTCGGACATGGGGAACTCTTCCTTCTGCAGCAGGGAGGCCTCCTCCACCATCTCCTTGGCATAGCGGACAGCCTGGTCGATGGCCTTCAGGGTGCCGCCGGCCTCCTGGATGATGACCTGCTTCAGGGGCTTGTTGGTGCGCTCCTTGATAGCCTCCACCACCAGGTCCATCTGGCAGTTCTCGCAGCCCAGGGACACCACCACGGTGCCGTAGACGTTGGGGTTGGCGGCATAGCCGGCCATGACGTCCATGGTGTACTGCTGGTCGGAAGCCACCTGAGAGCAGCCCAGCTGGTTGTTGAAGGTAACGGAGCCGACCACCTGCTGGGCAATGATACGGGTGGTATCAGAGGCGCAGACGCTGGCGGGCAGGATCAGGACCTTGTTGCGGACGCCAACGCGGCCGTCGGGACGCTTATAACCATAGAAATTCATACTCATTTCCTCCTTATCAGCCCTTGCTGTCCAGGTTTTCGCGGTGCTCTTCCAGGTTGTGGCAGTGCACGTGCTCACCGGCCTTGATGTCGCGGGCGGCCAGGCCGATGTGCTCACCGTACTTGCTGATGGGCTGGCCCTTGGCGATGTCGCAGGCAGCCAGCTTGTGGTAAATGGTGATGTCCTCCAGGGCGGTCAGGGTCTTTTCCTCACCGGCGCACTTATAAGTAACGGTGTCACCCTTCTTGATGGGCTCGATGGCAACCACCACGTTGTCCTGGGGCTCGACGATCATGGCATTCAGCATAGTGGAATCTCCTTTCAATCCTCGGTTTTATTTTCAGCCCTTTTCAAACAGGGCCTTCTGGGCCTCGTCCTTGGGGAACTTGGGGCAGCCGAACTTCTTGGCCCACCAGGAAGTGATGATGGGGACCAGAATGGCGGTCAGAATGGCGGAAGCGGCGACCTGAGAGGTGGCGATGTCAGACCAGGCGGCCCAGGAGGGGTCGGCCTGCGCAATGACAGCGGGGACAGCCACGGCGTTGCCGGCGGTGGTGGCCACGGCCCAGCCAGCGTAGCCGGGACGGCGGCTGATGAACTTGTCGCACAGGACGATGAAGGCACCGCCGATCAGGCAGGTGATCAGGCCCAGCAGGATGCCCTGGGCGCCGCCCTTGACGATGTTGGTCAGGTTCATGCCGGAGCCCAGGCAGAAGCCCACGAAGGGAAGCAGAATGCTGCCGGCGGGAGCCAGGAAGTCAGACAGGTCCTTATCGATGTTGCCCAGGATCATGCCCACCAGGATGGGGCCGATGGCGGCGATCAGAGCCATGAAGGGGATGTCGGCCAGACCGCCGATACCCATGGCGATCATGGTCAGCATGGGGCCGTCGTTGATGGCCAGCAGAGGCATGGCAGCCTGGTCCACGGTATCGCCGTAGCTGTTCATCAGGGCCAGGTACACGGAACCGTTGGAGTTGGTAACGGCGGAGATGATGGCCAGAGCGCTCAGGCCCAGCAGGCCCTCAGGCCCGAAGATCTTGCCCACGCCGACACCGATCACGGCGCCGATGATGAACTTGGAGATCAGCAGGACGCCGCCGCGCTTGATGACGCCGCCCATCTGACGGACCTGCAGGGTGGTGCCCAGGCAGAACAGCTGGATACCGATGGCAGTGTTGGCGCCGGCGCTGGTGAAAATAGCGGTGGTGAAAGAACCAATGCCGGTGATCTGGGGGAAGAAAGTATTGATGAACGCACCCAACAGCATAGGCACGACCATCATACCTGCGGGGATCTTTTTCAGGAACTTCATGATCATGATGCTTTTTTCCTCCTCAAATGTTTCTCGTTTCTCCCATCCTCCACTCCTGTTTCTTCCATTTTTCCGTATAGCGGAATTATTTTCCGAAACAGAGGTGAAGAAAATTCCCCATTCCGGGGGACATGCACTTTTTGTACAGCTATATTATATACCTTTTTTCCATCCATTTGTCAAGTAATTGTCATGCCTCGTCGATTTTTCAGCAATTCTGCATGAAGCTGCTCCGGGAAATCTGTACGAAAAGTAAATAATGGGCCTCCGGAGCTCCGCTCCGAAGGCCCTGCGTTTATATGTTTTTCGCGGCGCTCCCATCAGGATACGGCGTGGGTCTTTAAGTAGTTCAGCCATTCTTTGCAGCCGGCGGTATTCAAGTGGATGCCGTCGGTGGTCAGCTCCGGCCGGAGGCAGCCATCCTCTCCGGTGACCGCCTCACTCACATTCAAGTACGGGCACTCTTTTTCCAGCGCCAGCTCCTCCAAAATCGCATTATAGGTCTGGATGCGTCCGTTGTTCACATAGCTGCCCTTGGACTCCTGGACGGCACTGACCGGCAGGATGGACTGAATGACCACTTCCGCGTCGGGATGGTCCTCCCGGATACGGTCGATGACCTTGCCGTACTGGTCGTGAAAAGCTTCGCTTCTGGGCCAGCCCAGCTCGTTGGCCCCCAACATAATGTACACCTTGCCGCACTCCAGCTCCGCCAGGGCATCCAGCATGGGCACCTTCCCCGCCGCCGTCTCCTGGGTGGGCTTGGTGAACACCGACTCCACCGTGGCGCCCACGGCATACAGGTACTCCCCCTCCTGCAGTCCGCTGTACAGGTGGAAGCCCTCCGTCCGGGAGTCGCCCAGAAATACCGTGTCCGCGAAATAGGCATCCTCCACCGGCTCGCTCTCGGGCACCAGCATGGTCTCGGGTTTCCCGGGCTCTTCCGCTTCCCCGCTCTCCGCCTCGGGTATGGGCTCCAGCACCCGGGCCCGGATCAGCTCCTCCTGCGCCGTTTCCGCCGTGGCCGCCGCCTGCTCAGGCACAGCGGAGGCCGGAGGATCACCGGACAGCAGCACCGCCAAAACACTCACCAGCGCCGCCGTGCCCAGCAGGCGCCGCCTTTTGTGGTTTCGTTTTTTCGTTCTCTCCATAGGTGCTTCCCCCCGAATATCTTTCTATATTTATTAGACGGTATCCGGCCAAAAAAGTCGACACAAAAAATAAAAAATTCGGTATCAAATTATGACAAAATTCCTGGAACAGCCTCCTCTGGAAAACAGCACCGCCCGCGGCTTCTGCCGCGGGCGGTGCTTCTTTTTATTCACGCAGGCTGTCCGGATACGTGCCGTTTTCGTGGAGCTTGCGCAGCTCCTCCGCCACGACGGCCCGGTCCTCCTGATAGGTCATACCGAACCACTTGTCCCTGGAGCGCAGCACGGACACCCGCAGCCGACCCTCCCGCATCAAGTCGTCCACCATCACCGGCAGCAGGCACTCCGACTTCAGCGCCCGGCCGCCGTCTCCCCGCAAAAACCGCTCAAAATAAGCCCGCAGCTCCGGGAAAATACTGGGCATGAAGCCCCAGTAATTCATGGACACCACGCTCTCCGGCTCCAGAGGCAGGTCCGCCTCCAGGTCCCGCAGGGAACCGTCCGGATACAGCTGGATCTTCGCCGTTTCCTTGACGGAGGCCAGCCAGCCGTCCTTCACCGTGCACACACCCCGGGACACCGTGCCATGGAGGCTGGCGGTGTTTTTCAGCAGGTAACCCACCATGACGGCCTCCCCTGCTTCCGGCAGCTCCTGCAATGCCCGGTACATGGTCTGGTAAGCGTCCAATCCGTAATAATCGTCCGCGTTGATGACGCAGCAGGGCTCCTGGACCACGCTTTCCGCGCACAAAAGGGCGTGGACCGTGCCGAAGGGTTTTGTCCGCTCCGGCGGGACCCGGTAAAACGCCGGCAGGGAGGTGTAGTCCTGGAAGGCGTATGCCACCTCCACGGGGCTGCCGTCCCCGGCCGTCTTTTTCGCCAGATAGTCTCCGCACAGGCGGTGCATCATCTCCTCCATCTCCGGCTTGATAATGAATACCACCTTGCTGAAGCCCGCCCGAATGGCGTCATAGATGGAATACTCCATCAAAATCTCATTGTGGGGGCCAATGCCGTCCACCTGCTTGCTGCCGCCGTAGCGGGAGCCCAGGCCCGCCGCCATGATGACCAGTGAGGTTTTCATGCAAGTCTCTCCTGTTATTCTGTTGCGCGCCGTTGCGCAACTGTGATGTTTGATTTAACCATACTCCAATTTTCTGAATTTTGCAACCGCACTTGACATTTTTTAAAGCCCGCTTATAATATGAGAACAATAATCATTTTCATATTCGGAGGATATCTATGCCATACACCACCAAACAGCAGCAGGCGGTGCTCCGCTGTCTGGAGCTGCGGAAGGAGGAATCCCTCACCGCGGCCGACCTTGCGGAGGACCTGCGGCAGATGGGCTGCCCCGTGGGCCTCGCCACCATTTACCGCCAGCTGGAAAAGCTCTCCGCCGCCGGACAGGTCCACAAGATCAACACCGCCGAGGGCGCCTTCTACCAGCTCTGCGGCCACACGGAGCAGGACCACCGGGACTGCTTTCTCCTCAAGTGCAGCCGCTGCGGCCGCATCCGCCATCTGGACTGCTCCCACCTCCAGGCCCTGTACGACCACCTGGAAAAGGACCACCACTTCCGCATCGACCCCCGGGGCACACTGTTCACCGGGGTGTGCGACCTCTGCGCCGGAGAGGAGGACGCCCATGGAAGCACCTGAACTGCTGGCCTGCCGGGATGTGTCCCTGGGCTATGAGGGCCAGAGCGTACTGACCCACCTGGACCTCTCCATCCGGGAGGGGGATTACCTTTGCATCGTGGGTGACAACGGCTCCGGCAAATCCACGCTGCTGCGGGGGCTGCTGGGTCTGCTGCCGCCTCAGAGCGGGGAGATCTGTCGGTCCCCGGACATCCGCCGGGGCAATCTTGGGTATCTTCCCCAGCAGACCCGAGCCCAGCGGGACTTTCCCGCCACCGTGTACGAGGTGGTGCTCTCCGGCTGTCTCAATCAAAAGGGGATGCATTTTTTCTACTCCCCCGCCCAAAAGTCCGCCGCCCTCATGAACATGGGCAAGCTGGGGGTGCTGGAGCTGAAGGACCAGTGCTACCGGGACCTGTCCGGCGGCCAGCAGCAGCGGGTGCTGCTGGCACGGGCGTTGTGCGCCGCCAGCAAGCTGCTCATCCTGGACGAGCCCATCACCGGCCTGGACCCGGCGGCGGCCCAGGACCTGTATAAGCTGCTGTCCTATCTGAACCGGAAAGAGGGCATGGCCATCGTCATGGTGACCCACGACCTGAAAGCCGCCCTGCAAAGTGCCCGCACCGTGCTGCACATCGGCCGCAGCAGCTGCTTCTGCGGTACGGTGGCGGAGTATCTGGCCTCCCCCCAGGGGCGGCGCTTCCGGGAGGTGGAGTGATGGACCTGATACAAATGTTTTCCTATCCCTTCATGCAGCGGGCCCTCATCGCCGGCGTGCTGGTGAGCCTGTGCGCCGCCCTGCTGGGCGTGTCCCTGGTGCTGAAGCGGTACTCCATGATCGGCGACGGCCTCAGCCATGTGTCCTTCGGTGCCCTGGCCATCGCCGTGGCCCTGGGGATGACGCCGCTGTACTTCTCCATCCCCGTAGTGGTCCTGGCGGCCTTTTTCCTGCTGCGGATGGCCAGCCATCCCCACTGGAACAGCGACGCCGCCATCGCCGTCATGAGCGCCTCCTCCCTGGCCATCGGCATCATCGTCATCTCCCGTACCACCGGCATGACCACGGACGTGGACAACTATATGTTCGGCAGCGTCCTGTCCATGTCGAAGGCGGATGTGGCGCTGTCCGTGGTGCTGTGCGCCGCGGTGCTGGTGCTGTTCATCCTGTTTTACCACAAGCTCTTTGCCGTCACCTTCGACGAGAGCTTTTCCCGGGCCACGGGACTGAAGGTGGAGCGGTACAACACCCTGCTGGCCATTTTGACGGCCCTGACCATCGTGCTGGGTATGCGGATGATGGGCGCCATGCTCATCTCCTCCCTGGTCATCTTCCCCGCCCTGACGGCTATGCGGCTGTTCAAGAGCTTCCGCAGCGTGGTGGTCTGCTCCGCCGTCACCTCCGTGACCTGCTTCTGCGCCGGTCTCACCGCCTCCTTCGTCCTGTCCACACCGGTAGGCGCCTCCGTGGTGGCGGCGAACCTGGGGCTTTTCCTGCTGTCCTGTCTCGCGGCGGCCCTGCGGAAGCGGTGAACCATCTCCCGTCCCTGCGGAAAAAGCGGATGAATTGCAGCCGGATATGCGCGTTGCCGCATATCCGGCCGCTTTTTTCGCACAATATCAGGAAGAAACCGCAACAAAAGACTTGCGCTTTTCCTTTCTCTGTGGTATGGTGTGTATGTTAGAAGAGTAAGGTATGTGGAGTGGGCCCAGGGTCCGCTCTTTTTGTTGGCCTTTTTGCCCCAGGCAAATTTTCCAAAAACTGCTAAATGAAGGGAGTTTTCCCATGAAAAAGATCACGGAACTGACGGCGGAGCTGGCCGCCCCCGCCATCGCTGAGCAGGGCTGCACCCTGTGGGACGTGGAATATGTGAAGGAGGCCGGCACCTGGTACCTGCGTATCCTCATCGACAAGGAGGGCGGCGTGGACATTCTGGACTGCGAGGCCATCTCCCGAAAGGTCAGCGACCTTCTGGACGAGGCGGACCCCATCGAGGGCAGCTACACGCTGGAGGTAGGCTCCGCCGGCGCCGAGCGGGCGCTGAAGCGGCCCGCCGATTTTGCGCGGTTCATGGGCAGCCCCGTGCTGGTAAAGCTGTACCGGAACCTGGACGGCCGCAAGGAGTTCGCCGGCACTCTGGCCGCCTATGACGAAGCCAGCGGCGACGTCACCGTTACCGTGGGCAAGGCCGACATGACCTTCCCCAAGAAGGATGTGGCCCTGGTCCGCCTGCGGGTGGAATTTTAACTGGTTCACGCATCGTTTGAAAAAGACGTATCAAGATAAAAGGAGAATCACCAATGAAAGGTAAAAAGCAAAAGGAGCCTGTGGGCTTCAACCCCTCTGAGATCTTTGCCGCTCTGGCCCTGCTGGAAAAGGAGCGGGGCATTCCCCAGAGCTTTATGCTGGATAAGATCATCCAGGCCCTGACCACCGCCTACAAGCGGGACCACGACGGCGTGGAGAATGTCATCGTGGACGTGGATGTGGAGCATCAGACCCTGAAGATGTTCGTCCAGAAGAACGTGGTGGCCGAGGAGGACTACGTGGACCCCGACAACGAGATGCTGGTGGACGAGGCCAAGCGCATTTCCGCCAAGTACGAGGTGGGCGACATCATCAACCTGCCTGTGGACAATGTGGAGTTCGGCCGCATCGCCGCCGGCAACGGCAAGCAGGTCATCATCCAGGGCCTGCGGGAAGCCGAGCGGGGCATGGTGTATGACGAGTTCAACTCCAAGCAGCACGAGATCCTCACCGGCGTGGTCACCCGCATCGACCCCCGCAACGGCAATGTGAGCCTGCGCATCGGCACCGGCAGTGAGTCCACCGAGGCGCTGCTGATGGCCGGCGAGCAGGTCCCCGGTGAGGAGCTCACCGAGGGCATGCACGTGAAGGTGTACGTGGTGGAGGTCCGCCGCAGCACCCGCGGTCCCCAGGTGCTCATCTCCCGGACCCATCCGGGCCTGGTCAAGCGCCTGTTCGAGCTGGAAGTCCCCGAGATCTACGACGGCACCGTGGAGGTCCGCTCCATCGCCCGGGAGGCCGGCAGCCGCACGAAGATGGCCGTGTGGTCCAACGACGAGAACGTGGACCCCATCGGCGCCTGCGTGGGCCCCAAGGGCCAGCGGGTCGGCAGCATCGTGGAGGAGCTGCGGGGCGAGAAGATCGACATCATCAAATACAGCGAGGACCCCGCCCAGTTCATTGCCGCCGCCCTGGCTCCCGCCGACGTGGTGGATGTGTGGATGGCCGACGAGGGCAAGGCCTGCCGCTGCGTGGTGCCTGACGACCAGCTGTCCCTGGCCATCGGCAAGGAGGGCCAGAACGCCCGCCTGGCCGCCCGCCTCACCGGCTACAAGATCGACATCAAGCCCCAGAGCTACAAGGACCCCGAGGAGGGCGTGGACGAGGACAACGTGGAGATCCTGGACGATCCCGCCGGCGTGTAATCCAACCAGAAAGGCGGTCTGACAAATGCCAAAACCGAGAAAGATCCCTCAGCGGCAGTGTGTGGGCTGCCGGGAAATGAAAGATAAAAAATCCCTGCTCCGGGTGGTGAAGTCTCCGGAGGGCGAGGTCTCCCTGGATTTCGGCGGCAAGAAGCCCGGCCGCGGCGCCTATGTGTGCCACAGTGTGGACTGCCTGCGCAAAGCCCGGAAGTCCCGGGCCCTGGAGCGGGCCTTTGAAACAGCCATCCCCGAGGCGGTGTACGACGCCATGGAGGCGGAACTGGGAGGCGCGGATGGACAGCCATAACATTCTCTCCCTGCTGGGCCTGGCCCTGCGGGGCGGCAACCTGGCCGTGGGCGAGGAGCCGGTGGAGGCCGTGGCCCGCGCCCGGGACGCCCGGGTGCTGCTGGCGGCCGCTGACGCCGCCCCCAACACCTGCCGCCGGGTGGAACACTTCGCCCAGGCCGGACAGTGCCTGTGGCTCCGACTCCCCTTCACCAAGGCGGAGCTGGGCAAGGCCGTGGGCCGCTCCTCCGCCGCCATTGTGGCGGTGACGGACATCGGTCTTGCCAACGCGGTGGTCCGCCGCCTGGCGGACCTGGACCCGGAGCACTACGGCGAGGCCGCCGCCAAGCTGGAGCTGAAAGCCAAGCGGGCGGCGGAGCGCCGCGCCGAGCAATTGGCCCACGAAAAAAATATCCGCCTGGGAAAGCGGAAGCCCAAGGCGGCTCCTGTCCCTGCGGCCCCTGAATCCCCCGCAGCGCCGGCCCCCCGGCCCAAAGCCGCCGTCTCCCGGAAAAAGCCCTCCAGGCCCTCCCGGGAAAACCGTCCCAGAGCACGGGCAGCGGAAAACCCCTACGCCCACAGCCGCCCTGTGAAAAAGGGCAAGGGCTCTTTCCGGAAAAAGGAGTCCTGACCTGCCTTTCACGGCAGTCACTTGTGAAAAATTTTCCCAGCCCTCGGGTTGGAACATAACGAGGTGTTTTGATTGGGTATTGAGAAATACAGAGTGCACGAGGTGGCGAAGGATTTCGGTCTGCCCACCAAGACGGTCACGGAGATCCTGACCAAATACGTGGCCGCTCCCAAAAATCATATGCAGGTCCTGTCGGATCACGAGCTGTCTGTGATCTTCGACTATCTGACCCAGCACAACCAGGTGGCCAACATCCAGGCCATCTATGCCGACGCCTATCAGGAAAAGGCGAAGGAGACTCCCAAGGCCGCTCCCGCCGCCAAGCCGGCGGCCCAGCAACCGGCGCAGCAGGCAAAGCCCGCCCAGCAGCAGCCTGCCCGCCAGGGCGGCCAGGGCGCTCCCGCCGCTAAGCAGGCTCAGCAGCCAGCGCAGCAGGCAAAGCCCGTTCAGCAGCCGGTGCAGCAGCCCACCACCCGCGTCCCCCAGAAGAAGATCGTAGACACCCGCAAGGGCGGCGATGTGAACCTGGCCAAGTACGACGAGCGCCTGGAGGACCTGGGCGGCGAGCGGGGCGCGCGGATGCAGCAGAAGGGCGGCAAGGAAAAGTTCCGCAACAACAACCAGCGCCGGGGCAACATGACCTTCTCCAACAAGCGCAAGCAGGATGAGGCCGAGCGGATGCGCAAGCTCCAGCTGGAGATCGCCAAGAAGGCGCCCCTGAAGGTCCAGATCCCCGACGAGATCAGTGTGGGCGAACTGGCCAGCCGCATGAAGAAGACCGGCGCCGAGGTGGTCAAGTGCCTGATGAAAAACGGCGTCATGGCCTCCCTCAGCCAGATCATCGACTTCGACACCGCCGCCATCATCGCCGAGGAGCTGGGCTGCAAGGTGGAGAAGGAAGTTGTGGTCACCATTGAGGAAAAGCTCATCGACGACCATGAGGATAAGCCGGAGGACCTGGTGCCCCGGGCGCCCGTCGTCGTTGTCATGGGCCACGTGGACCACGGCAAGACCTCCCTGCTGGACGCCGTGCGGAACACGAACGTGGCGGCCGGCGAGGCCGGCGGCATCACCCAGCACATCGGCGCCTATCAGGTCCAGATCAACGGCAAGCCCATCACCTTCCTGGACACCCCGGGCCATGAGGCCTTCACCTCCATGCGCGCCCGCGGTGCCATGATCACCGATATCGCCATTTTGATGGTGGCCGCCGACGACGGCATCATGCCCCAGACCGTGGAGTCCATCAACCACGCCAAGGCCGCCAATATCCCCATCATCGTGGCCGTCAACAAGATCGACAAGGAAAACGCCAACCCCGACCGCGTCATGCAGCAGCTGACGGAATACGGCCTGGTGCCCGAGGAGTGGGGCGGCGATACCATCGTCTGCAAGATCTCCGCCAAGAAGAACATCGGCATCGACAACCTGCTGGAGAACCTGGTGCTGCTGGCAGAGGTCCAGGAGCTGAAGGCCAACCCCAACCGCGCCGGCCAGGGCACCGTCATCGAGGCCCGTCTGGACAAGGGCCGGGGCCCCGTCGCCACCCTGCTGGTGCAGAACGGCACCCTGAAGCAGGGCGACATCATCATCGCCGGCACCGCCGTGGGCCGTGTCCGCACCATGACCGACTACAAGGGCATCCGCCTGACGGAAGCCGGTCCCTCCGTTCCCGTGGAGATCGCCGGCCTTTCCGAGGCGCCCACCGCCGGCAGCCCCTTCTTCGCCGTGGCCGACGAGCGCATGGCCCGGGAGCTGGTGGAGCAGCGCAAGGCCGAGGAGAAGGCCAAGTCCGCCGCGCCGGTGCAGAAAGTGTCTCTGGAGAACCTGTTCGACCAGATCCAGGCCGGCGAGCGCAAGGAGCTGGCCCTGATCGTCAAGGCCGACGTTCAGGGCTCCGTGGAGGCGGTGAAGGCCTCTTTGGAAAAGCTGTCCAACGACGAGGTCAACGTCCGCGTCATCCACGGCGGCGTGGGCGCCATCAACGAATCCGACGTCATGCTGGCCGCCTCCTCCAACGCCATCATCGTGGGCTTCAACGTCCGCCCCGACGCCGCCGCCCGTGACGGCGCCGTCCGCCAGAACGTGGATATGCGGATGTACCGGGTCATCTATGACTGCATCGACGAGATCGAGGCCGCCATGAAGGGTATGCTGGCTCCCAAGTACCGGGAGGTGGTCCTGGGTCACGCGGAGGTCCGCCAGACCTACAAGGTCTCCGGCGTGGGCACCATCGCCGGCTGCTACGTGCTGGACGGCAAGATCGTCCGGGCCTGCTCCGTCCGGGTGGTCCGGGACGGCATCGTTATCCACGAGGGCAGCCTGGCCTCCTTGAAGCGGTTCAAGGACGACGCCAAAGAGGTCGTCCAGCGCTTTGAGTGCGGCCTGACCGTGGAGAAGTTCAATGATATCAAGGAAGGCGACATCATCGAAGGCTTCACCATGGAGGAAGTTCCCCAGTAACGCAAATACTAAGACCGGGGCGGCGACGGCGTCGCCGTCCCGGCTCTTTTTTACCTTTAGAAAGGAGGCCCATTCATGCCCAGCAATCGAATCGGCCGTATCAACGAAGAGATCCAGCGGGAGCTGGCTGACCAGCTCCGCCGCTTAAAAGACCCCCGTGTTTCCTCCGGCATGGTGTCTATCATCCGGGTGGACACCACCGGGGACCTGCGCTATGCCCGGGTATATGTCAGCGCCCTGGACAAGAGCCGGGAAAAGGAGGTCCTGAAGGGCCTCAAGTCCGCCTCCGGCTTTTTGCGCCGGGAGCTGGGCCGGGCTTTGCAGCTGCGCTACACGCCGGAGCTGCAATTCATCGCCGATGACTCCATCCAGCACGGCGCCCACATTCTGGAGGTCCTGCGGGACCCCAGCAAGGTCAAGCCCGTCAACCCCGACAATGACACCGTTCTGCCGGACGAGGAGGCGTGAGCCATGCTGACCGTTTCCGAGACCGCGGAGCTGCTGCGGAGCTTTGACCGTGTGCTGATTTTGACCCATGTCCGCCCCGACGGCGACACCGTGGGCTGCGCCGCCGCCCTGTGCGCCGGGCTGCGGGCCCTGGGCAAGACGGCGTATCTCCTGCCCAACCCGGAGCTGACCGCCACCACCGCCCCCTATGCCCGGCCCTACGAAGCCCCGGCGGACTTTCTGCCGGACAAGGTGGTGTCCACGGACATCGCCACCCTGGGCCTGCTGCCGGAGAATGCCAAGCCCTACGCCGGCCGCATCGACCTTGCCATTGACCACCATCCCTCTTTCGAACACTTCGGCGCGGCCAACATCGTCCGGCCGGAGGCGGCGGCCTGCGGCGAGCTGATGTACAGCATTCTGGCCCATCTGGGCCCCATCACGGCGGAAATGGCCCTGCCGCTGTACGTGGCCGTGTCCACGGACACCGGCTGCTTCGCCTACGGCAACACCACTTCCAACACCCACGCGGTGGCGGCGGCCCTCATGGCCACCGGCATCGACTACCACACCGTCAACAAGGTGTTTTTCCGCACCAAGAGCCGCAAGCGGATGCAGCTGGAGGGCGCCATGCTCTCCACAGCGGAGTTCTATGACCGTGACCGGGTGGCGGTGCTGTCCGTGCCCATGTCCCTGATGGAAAAGGTAAACGCCACGGAGAGCGACGCCGAGGACCTCTCCGCCCTGGGCGGCCAGATAGAAGGCGTGGACTGCGCCATCACCATGCGGGAGCTGCGGCCGGATGTGTGGAAGATGTCCGTCCGCACCGGTGCCCGGGTCAACGCCACCCAGGTGTGCCGGATGCTGGGCGGCGGCGGCCACGCGGCGGCAGCCGGCTGCACGGTGGAGGCCCCCTGGGCCGAAGCCAAGCGGCAGATCCTGGCAGCGGTGGCCCAGACGGCGCCGGACTACGAAAGCTGAGGTGTCCCATGCCCAACGGCATCCTCATCATCGATAAGCCTCAAAATTGGACTTCCATGGATGTGTGCGCCAAGGTCCGGGGCATGCTCCGTGAAAAGCGGGTGGGCCACGGCGGCACCCTGGACCCTATGGCCACCGGCGTGCTGCCGGTGTTCGTGGGACAGGCCACCCGGGCGGTGGAGTTCGCGGAAAACAGCCGCAAAGAATATGTGGCCGGACTGCGGCTGGGCCAGATGACCAATACCCAGGACATCTCCGGTGAAACGCTGGAGACCCGCCCCGTCACCGCGTCCCGGGCGGAGGTGGAAGCTGCCATGGCCCGTTTTCTGGGGCCCATCCAGCAGATCCCGCCCATGTACTCCGCCATCAAGATCAACGGGCAAAAGCTCTATGATCTGGCCCGAAAGGGCCAGGAGGTGGCCCGGAAGCCCCGGAGCATCACCATTTACGAGCTGGAGCTTTTGGAGCAGGCCAGTGAGACGGATTATATGTTCCGCTGCATCTGCTCCAAGGGCACCTATATCCGCACCCTCTGCCACGATATCGGTAAGGCGCTGGGCTGCGGCGGCACGCTGTACTCCCTCCGCCGCACCATGGCCGCCGGATACACCCTGGCCCAGGCCGTCACGCTGGAGGAGGTGCAGGAAAAGGGCGAAGCCCTGCTCCTGCCCACGGACAGCCTGTTTGCCCGGTATCCGGCGGTGACCGTCCGGTCGGACAAGCAGGAAAAGCGGGTCCGCTGCGGCAACCCCATCACGCTTCCCGGCACGCCCGACGGCACGTACCGCGTCTGCGGACAGGACGGCACATTTTTGTGCCTGTCCCGGGCGGAGGGCGGCACATTGACATCCATCAAGAATTTCTTTGGAGCGTAACGCTATGTCCATCAAGGAAAAAGTCATTGCCCTGGGCTTCTTCGACGGAGTCCACCTGGGCCACGCCGCTCTGCTGCGGCGCACTGTGGAGGCGGCGGCCCAGCGGGGCGTCACCCCGGCGGTGTTCACCTTTGACCGGCCGCCGAAGGAAGTGGTCACCGGCGTCCCCTGTCCCCTCATCAACTCTGCGGAGGACCGGCGGGAGCTGGTGCGCCGGCTGTACGGCATCCAGGAAGTCATCATGGTCCCCTTCGACCGGGAGATGATGACCACTCCCTGGGACAAATTTGTCACGGACATTTTGGTGGGCCGCTACCACGCCGTCCATCTGGTGGCGGGCCACGACCACCACTTCGGCCACAAAAACCAGGGCTCTCCGGAGCTGCTGCGGGAAAAGTGCGCGGAGCTGGGCCTCGGCTGCGACATCATCCCCAAGGTGGAGGTGGGCGGCATTACCGTCAGCTCCACGTACATCCGCCGCCTGGTGGAGTTGGGACAGATCAGCCGGGCCAACCGCTTCCTAGGCCACCCCCACACCCTGACGGGCTCTGTCCGCCACGGGCGGGGCATCGGCTCCTCCCGCCTGTATCCCACCGCGAACCTCATTATCCCGCCCCATGTGCTGGTGCCCAGCCACGGCGTGTACGTGACCCGGGCCACGTTGCCGGAGGGCGCCAGCTACGCCGCCGTCACCAACGTGGGCACCCGGCCCACGGTGAACAACGGCACGGACATCACCGTGGAGGCCTGCCTGCTGGATTTTGAGGGAGACCTGTACGGAAAGACGCTGCGCCTGGAGTTTTTCGAGCATCTGCGGGACGAGGTCCGCTTCGACTCTCTGGACGCTTTGAAAGCCCAGATCGCCGCCGACGCGGAAGCTACCCGGCGGTATTTCGCGGCAGCCAACAACTGACAAACCAAAACGGCAGACGCTTTCGCGTCTGCCGTTTTATCATACCAGCGAAGCCAGCATCCACACAAGTCCGATGCCCCCCGCGCCGATGAGGGTATACACCGCCGGGGTCAGCTCCCGCCAGGCCCGGCTGAACCGGCCGTGGTCGCCGCCGGCATAATTCCGGGCCACCCGCCGTGCCTCCTCCACCAGGGCCTGGGCCGTGACGCCCTCCCCCGCCGCGTCGTTGCGCACGATAAAGATCGCCTGCTCAAAATACCGCTGGTCCGGGGAGTCCACCACGACCACCCGTCTGGAAATGCCTTTCACCATCCGCTACACGCCTCCTGTATCCACAGTTTGATGGTTCCATTTTGTCTCAGCGGAAGCAATTTTATACCGCCGCTACACGCTTTTTCCATTGGTCTTGGGCAGGTACAGCACCTGGATGCCGCAGTCGTCCTGAAGCCCCTCCCGGCGGATACTCTCCCGGAGGATGAGGCCCGCCAGCTCCTGGGGGTCCTCTCCCTCCCAGCCGGCCAGCAGGTCCTGGAGCCACTCGTCCCGGCCCGGGTCCGCCACCCCATCGCTGACCATAACGGCAAAGCTCCCCGGCGCCAGAGTGGCCCGGGTCACATCCGGGGACGATGGCGTGCCCCGGAGCCCCACCGGCAGGGTGCCGCCGGTGATGCGGCGGACGGTGCCCCCCTTTTTCACGTAGCTGGGGGCGGCGCCGAACTTGTAAAAGGCGGTCTCTCCCGTTTCCGTCCGGCAGGTGATGAGGTCCACGGTGGTGAAGCTGCCGGTCTCCGCCCCCCGCAGGGCCATGGCGGCGTTCAGCGTCTTGAGGGCCGCCTCCGGCTCGATGCCCGCCTCCAGGAACTGCCGCAGCAGCCGGCAGGTGAGGGCGGACTCCTTCCGGGCCCCCTCCCCGCTGCCCATGCCGTCCGCCAGCAGCAGACAGAGGAGGCCGCCGTCCGTGCGAAAGGACATCACCGTGTCTCCACAGACGTTCTCTCCCTCCTTGGGCCGCAGGGCGGCGCCGATGCGGCTCTCCGCCGCCGGGGCCGAGGCCGGGACGGCCTCTCCCAGTCCCGCGGCGGTGGCGCTGAGCAGGTCGCTGAGCTGGGCGTACTGGCCCTGGGCGCTGCGGCGGGTCTCCTCCAGCTGCCGCCGGTACTGCCGCCGCAGCAAAAAGGCCGACAGCTCTCCGTTGATGGCCGCCAGAAGGTCCTGCAAGTGGATGCAGCGGTCGGCGAAATAGGAGGGAAAATCCTTGGCCATGGCCCGCCCCCGCTCCAGAAGGTAGGGGGTGGCGTCGTTGAGGGCGTTGAAGGTCCCCGTGTACTCCCGCTGCCAGCAAAGGTCGCACAGCGCGCAGCCCCGGCACACCTTCTCCGCCGCCCGGTCAAAGACGACGGCGGGATTTTCCTCCGTGGAGGGCGGCGTCCCCCGGCCCATGCTGTCATACAGGTCCCGCAGGGCCGCGGCGGTGCGGTTCAGCTGGGCCCGAAGCCGCTCCCGTCCGCTGCCGCTGTCCGCCGCCGGAGCGTGCAGCACCCGCTTGCCGTCAAACAGCCGTCCCGGCAGCATCAAAAAAACGCCCGTGCCGAACGCCGCTTCCAGCAGCAGCGGCACCGCCAGCTGGTTTTTCACCGGCAGCAGTGCTGTGAACACCCCCGCCAGATACCACAGTGCCGCCCGGCTGCGCCGGCCGCCGCTTTGTCCGGCCAGCAGTCCGCCAAGGCCATAGGCTCCGCCGAACAGCACGCCGCCGGAGCCAGTGCAGAAATCCGTCATGAGGCCGATACCCAGCCCCGCCGCGGCGCCGGCGGCACCGCCCCGCTGGCAGGCGGTGTAAAGCAGCAGCAGACTCAAAAACGCCCGGCCCAGGGACAGCTCCCCCACTGTCACATCCGCCAGGGCCAGCAGCAGCGCGGCCCCCAGAAACAGCAGGCCGTCCGGCTCCAGCCGCTCCCGCTCCTGCTCCAGCAGGGGATGGAAATACCAGGCGGAAAGCCCTGTCAGCACCGCCGCCGCGGCACAGGGAGACGCGTTGTCCAGCGGTGACAGGGACTGAATGACGTAAATACTCCCCACCGCCAAAAAGATACCCGCCGCCGTCAGAGCAACCGTCCGCCGCTTGGTCAAAAGGCGACTGCCCCGGAAGGCCTGGGCCGCGGTGAACAGCAGGACCGCCGCCGCCATATGGGGCAGCGCCCGGGAAAAGCGCAGGAACAGCACCGCGCCAAGCCCCGTGCCCGCCAGGGCCGCCGCGCCCAACGGTCCCCCGCCAGCCGCCGCCACACAGCCCAGGGCAAAGGGGGCGTAGCCCCCCGGCGTCCCGCTGGCGGTCAGGGCCGCCGCCAGGAAAAAGCGGATGCCCATGGCCAGCAGCCGTCGCCGCTGCTCTTGTCCCAATATGATCTGACCGTGCCCCACAGCCTGTCCCTCCCGAAGTTGTGATTTTCCATCATTTTACAGCGTATATTGGGAAAATCCCGTCGGGAAAAGAGGCTGGGAAACCCTGCTTTTCCATTGGCCGGCAGGAAGCGGCTGACAGTGGACTTTTTTATTCCGTCATGGTATGATAAATTGAGATTTTATTGAGAAAGAGGCTGTCCCATGCGTATTGGAACTGTGGAAATCGATTCCCGCCTGGCTCTGGCGCCCATGGCCGGCGTCACGGACGCCGCCTTCCGGCAGATCTGTTCGGAGCTGGGGGCGGGCTATACCGTCACGGAGCTGATCTCCTCCAAGGCCCTGTGCTACCACGATAAAAAGACCTTCTCCCTCCTCCGCCAGTTCCCGGGGGAGCACCCCGCCGCCGTACAGATCTTCGGCAGCGACCCCGCGTGCATGGCGGAGGCGGCCCAGATCGCCCTGGAGCAGACCGGCGCCGATATCATCGACATCAACATGGGCTGCCCCATGGGAAAGATCGTGAACAACGGCGACGGCTCCGCGCTCATGAAAGACCCGGACAAGGCCGGGCGCATCGTGGAGGCGGTGGTGAAGGCCGTGTCCGTCCCCGTTACCGCCAAATTCCGCCGGGGCTGGGACATGGGCAGCTGCAACTGCGTGGAGTTTGCCCGGACCCTGGAGGCCGCCGGCATTTCCGCCGTGGCGGTCCACGGCCGCACCCGGGCCCAGATGTACGGCGGCACAGCGGATTGGAACTGCATCCGGGCGGTGAAGGAAGCGGTGAACGTTCCCGTCATCGCCAACGGCGACATCTGGAAGCCGGAGGACGCCGTCCGCATTTTGCAGCACACGAAGGCGGACATGGCCATGGTCGGCCGGGGCTGCTTCGGCAATCCCTGGCTGTTTCAGCAGGCCAAGGCCGCCCTGGAGGGAACGCTTATCCCGCCTCCGCCGCCTCTGACGGAGCGGTGTGACACCGCCGTCCGCCAGTTTGAGCTGGCCGCCCGGTACAAGGGCGAGCGGGTGGCGGTGCTGGAGGCCCGGCGGCACTACTGCTGGTATCTCAAGGGTGTGCCCCACTCCGGCTATTACAAGGAAAAAATCGTGCAGATGAACACGCTGGAGGATGTATATCAGGTGACGAAAGGGATCAAAAGGGATCTGACATGATGGAAAGACAAGAGCAGCAGTGGGTGGACGCCGCCCGGCAGGGGGACCAGTCCGCCTTTGAGCAGCTGGTCAAGCTGTACGAAAAGCGGGTGCTGGCTCTCACCACCCGGATGTGCAAAAATCCGGCGGACGCCGAGGAGGCCGCCCAGGAGGCGTTCCTGTCCGCCTGGCAGGGCCTGCCCTTTTTTCGGGGAGACGCCAGCTTTTCCACCTGGCTGTACCGGCTGGCCTCCAACGCCTGCGTGGACCTGCTGCGGCGGGAGGGCCGCCGCCAAAACGCCGCCGGTCCGTCCCTCAATGACGAGGAAGCCCGGCTGGAGGTGCCGGACACCGCCCCCTCCCCCCAGGAGCGAGCGGAGCAAGCAGAGCTGAGGGAACAGATCGAAGCGGGACTGCAGGCCCTGACACCGGACCACCGGCAGGTGCTCATCCTCCGGGAGATGCACCAGCTGAGCTACGACGAGATTTCCCAGGTCCTGGATGTGGATGTGGGCACGGTGAAATCCCGCATCAACCGGGGGCGGAAGCAGCTGCGAAACTTTTTATTAAGCAGCGGGAACTTTTCACCGCCTCCTGCGTCCAAAAAAGCAGAAAGGAAGGGCTGACTATGACAAATTGCAAAGTGTTTGCGGCCCTGCTGGACCTGTATGTGGATGGGGAGCTGTCTCCGGAGGAAATGCTCCGTGTCCGGGACCATCTGGATGAATGTCCCGCCTGCCGGGCCTATGTGGATGACGCCCTGGCCATCCGGGCATCATTTCCGGATGCGGAGGATACGGAAGTCCCCGCCGGCTTCACCGAAGCCGTCATGACGGCGGTCCGTCAAAGCGGCACGCCTGCAAAGGCATCCCGCCGCACCCCCTGGAAAAAAATGCTGCTGCCTCTGGCCGCCTGCTTCGCGGTGGCCGTGCTGGTGCTGCCGCTGCGGGACCTGCTCTCCGGCGGCGCTAAAATGGAATCCGCCGCCTCTTTGGCCGCCATGGACACCGCCGTGGCCGAAAGCGCCGCCGTGGAGGAGCCGGCGGAGGCCCCGGAAGCAGAGGAGGCTCCCGCCGCCCTTGAGCAGGGGGCCTTGAAAAGCGCGGGACCGACGGCAAAGGATGCCTCCCCCCAGGAGAAAAAAGCGATCGATCTCTATGAGACCGCCGGCACGGAAGCCCAGGACGGCGGCTCCGCCGAGCCCGCCGCCGGGCAGGCAGTGGAAGAAGAAGCTCCGGCCATGGCGGCTTACAGCGGATCGCCGTTCCCCTGCGCCATCGTCACTCTGCCGCCGGAGGGACTGCAGCTGGACCTGCTGGCGGGCCGCACGCCGGACCGGGAGTCGGAGGGGCAAGCGGAATTCGACCTCACCGCCCAGGAATATGACACGCTTCTGGCCCAGCTGGACGAATCCGGGCTGGACTACACCGCCCAGGAGACCGCGGATGGAAGCAGCGGCCTGGTGCTGGTCATCGTAAAGGCCGCAAACTGAAGGAAACGCCGCCGGGAAAAATCCCGGCGGCGCACTTTTTGCTTGCCTTTCTCCTCCTCTTATGGTATACTGCCCAATTGACAGGTGCCATCTCCCTGTCCAAGCACCGCTGCGGCGGTGTTCGTTCGGCAGCATTCGCTGACCGTTCTCTAAACAAAAAAATGGAGGTCGCCCGCGCCTTTCGCGGGTCGTTTCTGCGTGTGTTCAGGCCTCCACCCTATTTAAGGAGGTCTTTTTTCATGTCCAAATCCCGATTTTCCACCCGCCGGCTGGCCACAGCCGGCATCATCGCCGGCATTTACGCCGCCCTGACGCTGTTTTTGCCCATTCCCCAGTACGGCGGCGTGCAGCTGCGGGTGGCCGAGGCCATGACCGTGCTGCCCTTTTTGTTCCCGGAGGCCATTCCCGGCCTGGCGGTGGGCTGCTTCCTGGCAAACCTGCTGGGCTCTCCCTTCGTGCTGGACTGGATCTTCGGCACCCTGGCCACGCTGCTGGCGGCCATTTGGACCTCCAAGGTGAAAAACCGCTGGCTGGCTCCCCTGCCTCCGGTCGTCTGCAACGCCGTCATCGTGGGCGCGGAGATCGCCTACTTTGCCACCCTGGACGGCGCCGCCTTCTGGCCCGCTTACGCCCTCAACGCCTTCACCGTGGGCCTTGGCGAGGCCATCGCCTGCTATGTGCTGGGCACCCTGCTGCTGCGGGCGCTGGAGCGGACTCCCGCCCTGCGCCGTACCGCCGCCTGAAAAATACCCGGCTCCCGTGCCTGGCACGGGAGCCGGTTCTTTTATGACTGAGCCAGGCTTTCCGCGGCCCGGACACACTCCGCCGCAAGCGCGCTGCGGGGCTCTTTTTTCTTTTTGTTTTGATACATCATCTCATCGCTGCGGCGGATCACATCCCGCACCGTCCGGTCCCGGGCCGGGTCATAGCTGGCGTAGCCGCAGGCCACGCTGAAGGGAAACTCGAACTTTTCGCTCTCCCGCAGGATCAGCTCCTCGAAACGCTGCTTCTCTGCCGCCAGGTCCTGGGCACTGCATGCAATATAGACGAATTCGTCACCGCCGATACGGAAGCATTTGCCGGAGGGGTCGAAGGACTGCCGGATGCAGTGGTAACAGCTCTTCAGCGCCTCGTCTCCCTTCTCATGGCCAAAGTTGTCGTTGATATATTTCATATCATTGATATCGAACAGGACCACGCAGGTGGCCTTCACCTCCAGCTCCTGCCGCTCCAGACGCTTGAGGGTATCCTCATAGGCGTTGCGGTTCAGGGCCTCCGTCAGGATGTCCATATTGGCCAGCTTTTCAAAATAGGCCAGCTTCTGTTCCTCCAGCATAGTGCGGTAATACTGGGCCACCTGGATCCACACCAGCATGACGATGAACAAAATCGTGCCGGTGGGCAGGAAGACCGAGGTATCCCGGAAGCCCCGGAAATAGTAGGCGGCCAGCTCCGCCAGGCCGAACACCATAACGATGTACAGCGGCAGGCGGAAGCGTTTGGCATTCTCGTTGTCCGTCAGGTGGACTTCCCGGCCAATGGCCCAGAACACATACACGCCATTCACCGCCATGAGGACATGGGTGACGCTCATCATCTGGAAGATATCCAGCAAGCCGGTCATCTGGATGGCTGTTTCCAGCACCATGTTGACGAGGTACGCCACTGACAACGCAGCAAACCCCCAGCGGTACTTGGTACGGCACACCGTGTATACAAACAGGTTGAACGGCACAGGGAACAGGAAAAAGCTGAAAAAGTCCACGAAGTACAGCGTCCGGCCGTCCGGGATGACAAACTGCAAAAAGCCGCACTGACACAAGGACCACACCACGATGGTCAGGGCAAACAGTCCCAGGCACAAAAAGCTCCCGATCTCATGCTTTTCCCGGCGGCTCCTGGTGAAGAAATGGAGGAAAATGCTGAGGATGCCGGCAAACACGATCACACAGTTGATGATCAGGATAGGCAGGATGTCCGTGAGCCGTTCCAGTACACAGGCGCTTTTGGTTCCGCAGTAAAGCACGGAAGTATTGCCGTAAAAATGAGTGTATACGGGATAGATGCAGATACGCAGCGTACCGCCGGCATGACCCTCCGGAATGGAGACGATATGCCAAAGGGTGCCGGGAGACTTGGGAAAGGCTTTCTCCTCCCAACCGCTGCGGTAGATCAGTTCCTCCCCCGCGTAGACCTCCACCTTGGTGTGGGTGGTCTTGAACATCACGCTCAGCGGCGTCCTGTCCGGCAGCCGGGCCGTCTGGACCTGGATGCCGTCCTGGTAGGAGGTGACAAGCTCCAGCCGGCTGGTATTGCGCAGCGGCAGGGCATCTCCGGCATCACTTTTCCAAAAGCTCCAGCTTAAAAACAGCAGACCCGCCAGCGCAGCCAGGAAAAACGCGGTCATCAGATGCTTTTCCGTATGTGCCGAATCCGTCCTTTTCATGGGTGTCCCTCCTCCTCTCACAGCCTTTTTCCCTATCATATCAAACTTTTCAAAAAACACAAGGTCACTTTCTTCGTTTTCGCTCCGCCGCGTGGCCGCCGTTTTGCCAACCCTCGGTCCTTTCTCTTGAAAAAAGTTTCCGGATGTGTTAGGATAGTCTGCGGCAGTGTATTTTTTGAGACAATTTGACGTTTTCTACAAAAAGTTACATTTTGATTTTATTTTGCAAAATTTTAGCATATTTGTTTCGGAGGTGTCCATATGGTTACAGAGGATATTCGCTATATCGGTGTGGATGACAAAACGCTGGACCTATTTGAAAGCCAGTACGTGGTTCCCAACGGCGTTTCCTATAACTCCTATGTCATCCTGGACGAAAAGGTCGCTGTCATGGATACAGTGGACCGGCGCAAAACCGACGAGTTTCTGGTGAATCTGGAGCAGGCCCTGGCAGGCCGGCAGCCGGATTACCTGGTGGTGCAGCACATGGAGCCGGACCACGCCGCCAGCATCCAGGCTCTGGTGGAAAAATATCCGGATGTGCAGTTGGTGGCCAGCGCCAAGGCCTTGCAGATGCTGCCGCTGTATTTCACCGGTCTGGACCTGAGCCGCGCCATCACCGTCAAGGAGGGCGACACCCTGTCCCTGGGCCGTCATGAGCTGACGTTCATCACGGCTCCCATGGTCCACTGGCCGGAGGTCATCATGACCTACGACAAGTGCGACAAGGTGCTGTTCAGCGCCGACGGTTTCGGCAAGTTCGGTGCCCTGGATGCCGATGAGGACTGGGACTGCGAGGCCCGCCGCTACTACTTCAATATTGTTGGCAAGTACGGCCCCCAGGTGCAGTCTGTGCTGAAAAAGGCCGCCGGACTGGATATCCAGATCATCTGCCCCCTCCACGGCCCCGTGCTGAAAGAGGACCTGGGCCACTATCTGAACAAGTACGATATCTGGAGCAGCTACGGTGTGGAGTCCGAGGGCGTGTTCATCGCCTGCGCCTCCATCCACGGCAACACCGCCGCCGCTGTGGACAAGCTGGCGGAGATTTTGAAGGCCAAGGGCTGCCCCAAGGTGGCCATGGCCGACCTCACCCGGGACGACATGGCCGAGGCTCTGGAGGACGCCTTCCGCTACGGCAAGGTGGTGCTGGCCGCCGCGTCCTACAACGCCGGCGTCATGCCCGCCATGGAGGATTTCCTCCACCACCTGAAGGGCAAGAACTATCAAAACCGCACCGTGGCCTTGGTGGAAAACGGCTCCTGGGCCCCCACAGCCGCCCGCACCATGCGGGAAGTCCTGGGCCAGATGAAAAACATCACCGTGGTGGAGCCCGCCGTCACCATCCGGGGCGCGCTGAAGGACAGCGACCTGCCTGCCCTGGAGGCTCTGGCCGACGCCATTTTGTAAGCGGCATACATAGAATAAAAAAATCGGGAACGCCTTTCGGCGTTCCCGGTTTCAGGCTGTCGAAAAATTTTTTCGACAGCCTGAGCAAGTTTTTCAGAACTTAAAAGTTCTGAAAAACTTAGATTTCAAACGAAAGACACCCCTCCTGGGTTTCTTTCGTAACTATCTTCCTTCCCGCTTTCCAGCAGTTCACCCTTTTTCGACAAGCTCAAACCGGGAACGCCTTTCGGCGTTCCCGGTTTTCCTTATGTATAGGGCCGCTCCACATTCACCACGGCGTAATAGTTGCCGTCCAGGGCACGGACGGCGGCTTCGATCTTCTCCCGTACCTCCGCGTCCGTCAGCCGGAATTTGAAGGGCACCACCGCGTCGAAGATGACATTGGTGTGGGTGGGGCCCACCACCATGCGGAAATCGTGGATGTTGATCTCGTCATCAATGCAATGGACCAGGGCCGCCACCCGCTGCCGGGTCTCCTCCGTGATGCCGTCGTCGGTGACGATGGGGTCCATGTGGATGACCGCCTCACAGCCCAGCTTTTCCCGCAGCTCCTTTTCCACGTTGTCAATCTCATCGTGGAGCTCCAGCACGTTTTCCGAGGCGGAGACCTCCGCGTGGACGGAGATCATCACCCGGCCGGGGCCGTAGTCGTGGACAATGAGATCGTGGATGCCCAGAATGCTCTTGTGGGCCATGACGATATCCCGGATCTGGGTGACAAATTCCCGGGTAGGCGGCGTGCCCAGCAGAGGGTCCAGGGTGTCCTTGGCGGCGTTGAAGCCGGACCAGAGGATAAAGGCCGCCACCAGGATGCCGCACCATCCGTCGATCATGAGGCCGGTGAAATGGCCCACCAGCGTGGCGATCAGCACCGCCAGCGTGGCGGCACTGTCGCTGAGGGAGTCCATAGAGGTGGCCTCCATGGCGGAGGAATTCAGCTTCCTGCCCAGCCGCCGGTTGTAGGAGAACATATACAGCTTCACCGCAATGGACACGCACAAAATGGCAATGACCACCGGGCTGGAATCCACCGGCTCCGGGTGCAGGATCTTTTGCAGGGAGGATTTGGCCAGCTCCACACCCATGAGCAGAATGAGCATGGACACCGCCAGGCCGGACAGGTATTCAATGCGGCCATGGCCGAAGGGATGCTCGGAATCCGGCTTCTGGCCCGCCATCTGGAAACCCAGCAGCGTCACAAAGGAGGAACCGGCGTCAGAGAGGTTGTTGAAGGCGTCGGCGGTGATGGCGATGGAGCCGGCCAGCGTGCCGGCAAAAAATTTGCCGATGAACAGCAGAACATTGAATCCAATGCCCACGGCACCGCAGAGGATACCATAGGCCTTCCGCACCGCCTGTTCATCGCCGCTTTGTTTGATGAACAGCCTTGCCAGCAGGGATATCACGATCGATCAAGTCCTTTCCGTTTTTTCAGGCAGGTTCTGGCCCGCCTGGTAAAAGTGCTTGGTAAAGAAATAGCACAAGGGGATCATATACAGCAAAACACACCAGGGAATTGCCTCCGTGCCCACATCCAGCATGGACAGCGGCACCGTGATGGCGATGCTCCAGGGCACCAGTCCCGCGATGGTGACGCCGGAGTTGGCGATGTCCATGGCCAGCTCCGTCCGGGAAGCGCCGCGGGCCTCATAGCTGTCGGCCAGCAGCTGTGCGTCGATCATGACCATGACCGCCTGGTTGCAGAACACGGACACCACCGCCGTGCTCACCAGCACCGCGGCGGGGAACAGGCCCACCCGGCGGGACAGCCGCTCCACCCAGTCTTTGGCGGGAGCCAGCGCGTCGATCCCCTCCAGGATACCGGCGTACAGGCTGGTGATGAACACCACCGCACCGGAGGTCACCATGGACACCAGGCCCCCGCCGGAAAGAATGCCGGCCAGCTCCGCCTGCCGGGGCGCATACCCCAGGATGGCCGCCCGCAGCGCCTCCGGTACGGGCAGCCCCTGAAGCGCCACCGTCAGCACGAAGGCCGTGGCGGCGCTGGCGGCCATGGCCCACTTCACCGGCACCTTCGCAAGAGGCAGTACCAACATCAGTACCGCCGGCAGCAGCACCGTCCAGTGGAGGTCAAAGTTTTCCCGCAGGGCGGACAGCACGGCGCTGTCCATCCGCTGGATGGGATACAGCCGGGACAGCACGCCGAACGCCAGCACCGTCAAAAGCGTGGGCAGCAGGGCGGTCTTCAGCATCTCCCGGACGTTTTTATAAAGCTCCGTCCCCGTGCAGGCCGCCACCAGCGTGGCGCAGGAGGACATGGGGGAACAGCGGTCCCCGAAGTAGGCGCCGGACAGGATGGCGCCGGCGGTGACGGCCAGGTCCACGCCGCCGGACCGCGCCAGGGTGATGAGCACCACACCGGCGGTGCCGGTGACGCCATAGCAGGTGCCCAGAGCAAAGGACAGCACCGCCGACAGCAAAAACGCCACCAAAAGGAAGCTGGCGGGCCGAAGGCCTTCCAGCCCGTAGTACAGGAAAACGGAGATGGTGCCGGAGGCACGCCACAGGGCGGTCACCATGCCGATGAGCAAAAACACCGGCACCACGATCAGGGAGTCCCGGCCCTGACGCCAGGCCATAGCGGCCAGCTGCCGGGGCGTGAAGCCCTTTTTCAGTCCCAGGAGGGAGAACAGCGCCAGGCCCAACAGCAGTGCCCAAATGAGGCTGCGGCCCAGGACCAGGCAAGCCACCACTCCCGCTAAAAACACGCCAAAGTAAAAAAGCATTTACACGCCTTTCCCCGGGATGACCAGCTTCATGTGGCAGCACAGGTCATCCAGGTCCCGGTCCGTGGCGGCGGGGATGCGCAGCTTGGCGCCGCAGTCCCGGCACACCAGGTCCACGGCACTGCGGCGGATCTCCATACCGTAGCGGCCGCTGCCGCAGGCGCAGGTGATACCGTGGTCCCGGGCGGCAATATCTTTCAGCTCCGAGAGGACCTCGTACATGATGACATTGTCCACGAAGGCCTCCGGTCCCTCGCTCTCCTTTTGCTGCTTTTCCTTTTCCGCCAGAATGGCCAGCTCCCGCAGGTTCTTCTCCACGATGCCCTCCGGCCCCACAAAGCAGCAAAACTGCTTCGTCTTGGCACAGCCCAACGCCGTTGCGCCCGTGAGCATCCGCTCCGGCGGCACAACGGCCTCATGGGTCTCCCCGCAGATGCCGCAGGGCACATAGACATGGTATTTCGCGCCGTCGAAGGTCACCCGCAGGGCGGATTTGCCGCACTCGCACTCGACCTCCGCGTTGGACGCCTCCAGGGCAAACACAGAGCGGGCGGCCAGGACGGTCCTGCCGCACTCCGGGCAGAGATAGCCGAAGGAACGCATCTCCTCGCTCATGAAACACACCTCTTTCACTCAGATACGAATTTTTCCATTAGTTTTGGATTATACCACGGCAAATTGTGGTTGTACAGCGGTTTTCCTCTCTTTCCGCAGGGTGATTTTTCGCCCCACCGCCCTGTCATACTTTTCCCGCCTTTGGGGCAAGCTACGGAAAATCCCTTTGTGAGGTGGCAATATGAATTTGAAACGTGTGGGCCGCCGGACCGTGGCCCTGTCCGTTCCCCCCTCCGTCCGCTCCTGCGCCTGCATCGGCGGGAAATTCGAGGGCCAGGGCCCCCTTGGCAGCTGCTTTGACGAGCTGGGCGAGGATTCCTTTTTCGGAGAGGCGACCTGGGAAAAAGCGGAGTCCGCCATGCAGAAGCGGGCTCTGAGCCGCGCTCTGGATAAGGCGGGCCTCAAGGCCGGAGACCTGGACTATATTCTGGCGGGAGACCTTCTGAACCAGTGCGTGGGCTCCGCCTTCGGCCTGCGGGACTTCGGCATTCCCTTCTACGGGCTGTACGGCGCCTGCTCCACCATGGGGGAGTCCCTGGCCCTGGCGTCGCTGCTTATTGACGGCGGCTTTGCCCGCCGGGCGGCGGCCATGACCTCCTCCCACTTCTGCACCGCCGAGCGGCAGTACCGTATGCCGGTGCCCTACGGCAGCCAGCGGACCCCCACCGCCCAGTGGACGGCCACCGCCGCCGGCTGCACCATCCTGGAGGAGAAGGGCCAGGGGCCCTACGTGACCCATGTCATCTGCGGCCGCATCGTGGACAAGGGCATCACCGACGCCAACAACATGGGTGCCGCCATGGCCCCCGCCGCCTACGACACCCTGTCCGCCTTTTTCCGGGATACGGAGACCGGGCCGAAGGATTACGACCTCATCCTCACCGGTGACCTGGGAGAGCTGGGCCACGACATCGTGAGGGACTTTTTCCAGCGGGACGGCGTCGACCTGGGTGACCGTTACCAGGACTGCGGACTGCTGCTGTATGACCGGGAGGCTCAGGACATGCACGCCGGCGCCTCCGGCTGCGGCTGCTCCGCCGCTGTGCTGAACGGCTACGTGCTGCCGGGCCTGCGGGCGGGGAAATGGCGGCGGGTGCTCTTCGCGCCCACGGGGGCCCTGCTCTCCCCCACCACCTCCTTCCAGGGGGAGTCCGTTCCCGGCATCTGCCACGCCGTCTGTCTCTCCGCCGAGGTCTGATTGTTCTCCAAAGAAATACAGGTGTTTGCCGTATGGAAAATGCACAAATGATTTTTTCCCAGTGCTCCCGCTTTTAGAACACTCTCTGAAATCTGGCTCAAACCCGCGCTGTCCGCGTCAAAAACGTTGACAGTGCGGGTTTTTCAACGGTATAATTTCCGCAAGAGAGAGCAAGGGCGCCCCCTCTGGGGCTATTTCCTGCTCTTTTTTCGTATATCTGATTTCTACCGATTTAAATCAATAAATTCAGCCACTGAAAGGAGACTGTACGCCATGGGCAAATACAGCAAGGAAGATATCATCCGCTTGGTGGAAGAGGAAGATATCCAGTTCATCCGCATGCAGTTCACCGATATTTTCGGGCAGATGAAAAACGTCGCCATCACGGCCTCTCAGGTGGAACGGGCCGTGAACAACCAGATCATGCTGGACGGCAGCTCCATCGAGGGCTTTGTCCGCATTGAGGAATCCGACCAGTACCTGTGGCCGGACCTGGACACCTTTGCCATTCTCCCCTGGCGGCCCCAGTACGGCAAGGTGGCCCGCCTCATCTGTGATGTCCACAACCCCGACGGCACCCCCTTCGTAGGCGACCCCCGGGGCGTGCTGAAGCAGGTGATCCGTCGGGCGGAGCGTCTGGGCTACACATTTAATGTAGGCCCGGAGCTGGAGTTTTTCCTGTTCCAGACGGACGAGGACGGCAATCCCACCACCAAGACCTCCGACCAGGCCGGCTATTTCGACCTGGGTCCCCTGGACCACGGCGAAAGCACCCGCCGGGAGATCTGCCTGTGTCTGGAGGATATGGGCTTTGAGATCGAGGCCAGCCACCATGAGGTGGCCGCCGGCCAGCATGAGATCGACTTCAAGTACGCCGACGCCCTGGCCGCCGCTGACAACATCATGACCTTTAAGCTGGCGGTAAAGACCCTGGCCCAGAAAAACGGCCTCCACGCCACCTTCATGCCAAAGCCCGTTTACGGCGAGGCCGGCAGCGGGATGCACGTGAACATGTCCTTGTTCAAGAATGGGGAAAATGTCTTTTTCGATGACGCCGACCCCCGTAAGCTCTCTCCCCTGGCCTATCAGTTCATCGCCGGCCTGCTGGCCCATGTCCAGGGCTTCTGCGCCGTCACCAACCCCCTGGTCAACTCCTACAAGCGTCTGGTCCCCGGCTATGAGGCACCCTGCTACCTGGCCTGGTCCACCGGCAACCGCTCCGCCCTGGTCCGCATCCCCACGCCCCGGGGCCAGGCCACCCGTGTGGAGCTGCGCAGCCCCGACCCCTCCTGCAACCCCTACCTGGCGCTGGCCGCCTGTCTGGCTGCCGGCCTGGACGGCATTGAAAAAGGTATGACGCCGCCGGATGAGATTGTGGAAAACCTCAACGAGATGTCCCCCGCCGCTTTGAAAGCCCAGGGCATCGCCGAGCTGCCCGGCACGCTGGAGGCCGCCATCCACGCACTGGAGGCGGACAGCGTCATCACCGACGCCCTGGGTCCCCACGTCACCGCCCAGTACATCACCGGCAAGCTGCGGGAATGGGAGGAGTACCGTACCCAGGTCTCCCAGTGGGAGCTGCGGAAATATCTGGTGGCATACTGATCTGCAAGTTTTTTGAAACCAAGCGAGGAGAGGTGATTCCATGGACAGGATCGTGGTGGCTTTTGCCAACGAGGAGGCGCAGCGCCGCATTCTGCGTCTGTTGGAATCCAACGGCTTTACACCCGCCGGCTGCTGCTATTCCGGCGCCGAGGCCATCCGCCTCGTCCGCAAAATGGGCAGCGGCGTGGTGGTGTGCGGCTTCAAGCTGCGGGACATGACCGCCAGCGACCTGGCCGCCAGTCTCCGGGGCACCGCCGCGCTGCTGGTGGTCTCCTCCGCCATCAATCTGGACTACTGCGAGGGAGAAAATCTCTACAAGCTGGCCACCCCCGCTTCCCGCTCGGATTTTTACGCCTCCCTGGACACCCTGCTGCAATTTGAGGCCAAGCACCTCCACCATCCCGCGCCTAAGCGGAAAGAGGAGGAGCAGAAGGTCATCCAGCGGGCCAAGGAGCTTTTGATGGACATCAACCGCATGACCGAGGCGGAAGCCCACCGTTTTCTGCAAAAGCGCAGCATGGACGCCGGACTGAAAATGGTGGAGACCGCCCAGATGGTCATCGACTCTTATACACACTGACTTCGCCTGTTTGGCGAAAATCTCAACGAAATGGGAGGAATTCCAATGCTGGAACCTGACCAGAGAAACCATTTGCTGTATGACCCGTCCCTGGAGCACGATGCCTGCGGCATCGGCGCCGTGGTGAGCCTGAAGGGCATCAAGACCTACAAAACCGTGGACGACGCCTTGAAGATCGTGGAAAAGCTGGAGCACCGCGCCGGCAAGGACGCCGCCGGCGAGACCGGCGACGGCGTCGGCATCATGCTCCAGGTGCCCCACAAGCTGATGATGAAAGTGGCCGCCGCCGAGGGCATCCGCCTGGGCGGCGAGCGGGATTACGGCGTGGGCATGTTCTTTTTCCCCACCGACCCCCTGAAGCGTGCCCAGGCCAAGAAGATGCTGGAGATCATCGTGGCCAAGGAGGGCATGACCTTCCTGGGCTGGCGGGACGTGCCCACCCATCCGGAGGTGCTGGGCGAAAAGGCCCGGGCCTGTATGCCCACCATCTGCCAGTGCTTTGTGAAGCGGCCTGACCGCTGCAAGCAGGGTCTGGCCTTTGACCGCAAGCTCTATGTGGTCCGCCGGGTGTTCGAGCAGTCCAACGTCAACACCTACATCGCCTCCTTCTCCAGCCGGACCATCGTCTACAAGGGCATGTTCCTGGTGGGGCAGCTGCGGAAGTTCTATGATGACCTCCAGGACCCCGACTGCCAGAGCGCCATCGCCCTGGTCCACTCCCGCTTCTCCACCAACACCACCCCCAGTTGGGAGCGGGCCCATCCCAACCGCTACATCCTCCACAACGGCGAGATCAACACCATTCGGGGCAACGTGGACCGTATGCTGGCCCGGGAGGAGACCATGTCCTCCGCCGTCATGGAGGCCGACATGGACAAGGTGCTGCCGGTGGTGGACCAGAGCGGCTCCGACTCCGCCATGCTGGACAACACCCTGGAATTTTTGATGATGAACGGCATCCCCCTGCCCCAGGCGGTGATGATGTGCATCCCGGAGCCCTGGGCCAACGACAAGAAGATGAGCCGGGAGAAGCGGGATTTCTACCACTACTACGCCACCATGATGGAGCCCTGGGACGGCCCCGCCGCCATCGTGTTCTCCGACGGCGACACCATGGGCGCCGTGCTGGACCGCAACGGCCTGCGCCCCTGCCGGTGGTATCTGACAAACGATGACTATCTGATCCTCTCCTCCGAGGTGGGCGTGCTGGACATTCCCCCGGAGAAGATCGTGAAAAAATCCCGCCTCCAGCCCGGCAAAATGCTGCTGGTGGACACGCTGAAGCAGCAGCTGGTGGATGACGAGACCCTGAAAAAGCACTATGCCCGCCAGCAGCCCTACGGTGAGTGGCTGGACCAGCATCTGGTGTACCTGAAGGACCTGAACATCCCCAACAAGCGGGTGGAAAAGCACACCCAGGACATGCGGGACCGGCTGTACAAGGCCTTTGGCTACACGTATGAGGAAGTGAAGGATTCCATCCTCCCCATGGCCCGGGACGGCGTGGAGCCCACCTCCGCCATGGGTGTGGACACCCCCCTGGCGGTGCTCAGCGAAAAGCACCAGCCCCTGTTCAACTACTTCAAGCAGCTCTTTGCCCAGGTGACCAATCCCCCCATGGACTCCATCCGGGAGGAGATCGTCACGGACACCACCGTCTACGTGGGCGCCGGCGGCAACCTCTTGCAGGAAAAGGCGGAAAACTGCACCGTTTTGCAGATCCACAACCCCATCCTCACCTCCGTGGACCTGATGAAGATCCGCTACATGGACCAGCCGGGCTTCAAGGTGGAGACCATCTCCCTGTTGTACTACAAGTCCATGCCTTTGGAGCACGCCATCGACCGGCTGTTCGTCAACGTGGACCGGGCCTATAAGGACGGCGCCAACATCCTCATTCTCTCCGACCGTGGCGTGGACGAAAACCACGTGGCCATTCCCTCGTTGCTGGCGGTGTCCGCCCTGGAGCAGTACCTGGTCCGCACGAAAAAGCGCACCGCCGTGTCCATGATCCTGGAGAGCGCGGAGCCCCGGGACGTGCACCACTTTGCAACGCTGCTGGGCTACGGCGCCCAGGCCATCAACCCGTACCTGGCCCAGGAGTGCGTGGAGGAGCTCATCACCGTGGGTCTTCTGGACAAGGACCCCTCCGCCGCGGTGGATGACTACAACAGCGCCATTCTCCACGGCATCGTGAAGATCGCCTCCAAAATGGGCATCTCCACCATCCAGTCCTACCAGTCCGCCCAGATCTTCGAGTGCGTGGGCATCAACAAGGATGTGGTGGACAAATACTTCACCAACACCATCAGCCGCGTAGGCGGCGTGGGACTGGAGGAGATCGGAGAGGGCGTGGAGTGGAACCACAACCAGGCCTTCGACCCCCTGGGCCTGGGCTATGACACCACCCTGGACTCCACCGGCACCTACAAGCTGCGCTCCGGCCCTGACAAAGAGGACCACATGTACAATCCCCGGACCATTTTGCTGCTGCAAAAGGCGGCCCGGGAGGGCAATTACGCCGCCTTCAAGGAGTACACCTCCCTGGTGGACTTCGCCGACAAGCCCCACACCCTGCGGGGCTTGCTGGATTTCCGTTTCGACGAGAACGGCGGCATCCCCATCGATGAGGTGGAGCCGGTGAGCTCCATCGTCAAGCGCTTCAAGACCGGCGCCATGAGCTACGGCTCCATCTCCCAGGAGGCCCACGAGTGCATGGCCATCGCCATGAACCGCATCGGCGGCAAGTCCAACTCCGGTGAGGGCGGTGAAGCCCGGGACCGGCTCCACGACGAGCGCTGCTCCGCCATCAAGCAGGTGGCCTCCGGCCGCTTCGGCGTCACCAGTGAATACCTGTGCAGCGCCCAGGAGATCCAAATCAAAATGGCCCAGGGCGCCAAGCCCGGCGAGGGCGGCCACCTGCCCGGCAAAAAGGTGTACCCCTGGATCGCCAAGACCCGGTGCTCCACCCCCGGCGTGACCCTCATCTCTCCCCCGCCCCACCATGATATCTACTCCATTGAGGACCTGGCCCAGCTGATCTACGACCTGAAAAACGCCAACCGTTACGCCCGCATCAGCGTAAAGCTGGTGAGTGAGGCGGGCGTGGGCACCATCGCCGCCGGCGTTGCCAAGGCCGGTGCCCAGGTGGTCCTCATCTCCGGCCACGACGGCGGCACCGGCGCCGCCCCCAAGAACTCCATTCTGGGCGCCGGCCTCCCCTGGGAGCTGGGCGTGGCGGAGGCCCACCAAGCCCTCATCCAGAACGGCCTGCGCCGCCAGGTAGTCATCGAGACCGACGGCAAGCTCATGACCGGCCGGGATGTGGCCATCGCCTGTATGCTGGGCGCCGAGGAATTCGGCTTCGCCACGGCACCCCTGGTGGCTCTGGGCTGCTGCATGATGCGGGTGTGCAATCTGGACACCTGCCCCGCCGGCATCGCCACGCAGAATCCCCAGCTGCGCAAACGCTTTGCCGGTAAGCCGGAATACATCGTCAACTTCATGGAATTCGTGGCCCAGGAGCTGCGGGAGTATATGGCCCGCCTGGGCATCCGCACCGTGGATGAGCTGGTGGGCCGCAGCGATCTGCTGCGGGTCCGGGAAAAGCTGGTGACCCACCGGGCGGAGACCCTGGACCTCAGCGGCCTGCTGCAAAACCCCTACGGCGGCCATGTGCCCCACTTTGACCCCGGTGCCGTCTATGATTTCCACCTGGAAAAGACCGTGGACATGAGCGTGCTGCTGGAAAAGCTGGGCCGGAGCCTCAAGGGCAAAAAATCCGGCAAGCTGGACCTGCAGGTCTCCTCCACGGACCGTTCCTTCGGCACATTGTTTGGCTCGGAGATCACCCGCCTGTGCGGCGACTCCCTGCCGGACGACAGTTATGTCATCACCTGCCACGGAGGCGGCGGCCAGTCCTTCGGCGCGTTCATCCCCAAGGGCCTCACCCTGGCTCTGGAGGGCGACTGCAACGACGGCTTCGGCAAGGGCCTCTCCGGCGGCAAGCTCATCCTCTATCCCCCGAAAAACAGTCCCTTCGACCCCGGTGAGAACATCATCGTGGGCAATGTGGCCCTGTACGGCGCCACCAGCGGCCGGGCTTTCATCAACGGCTGCGCCGGTGAGCGGTTCTGTGTCCGCAACTCCGGCGCCGTGGCGGTGGTGGAGGGCGTGGGCGACCACGGCTGCGAGTATATGACCGGCGGACGCTGCGTCATTCTGGGTCCCACCGGCAAAAACTTCGCGGCCGGTATGTCCGGCGGCATCGCCTACGTGCTGGATGAAAAGCACGACCTGTACATGCGCCTGAACAAAGAGCAGGTGCTCATCGACACCCTGACGGAGTCCCACGACATCCAGGAGCTCCGCAGCCTCATTGAGGAGCACGTGGCCGCCACCGGCTCTCCCAGAGGCAAGCAGATCCTGGCAGCCTTCCACTCCTACATTCCCTGCTTCAAGAAGGTCATGCCCCGGGATTATGACCGGATGCTCCGCTCCATCGCCCAGTACGAGGAAAAGGGCATGAGCCGGGAGCAGGCCGAGATCGAGGCGTTTTACGCCAACACCAAACAGTGAGAAAGGAGGGCAAGCACTATGGGAAAGCCTACCGGATTTTTAGAGTACATCAGAAAAGACGACCCCACCCGCGCCCCCGCCCAGCGGGTCCGCGACTGGGAGGAATTTCACATTGCCCTCCCTGACGCCGTCCGGGAGCAGCAGGGCAGCCGCTGCATGAACTGCGGCGTCCCCTTCTGCCAGACAGGCATGATCTATGAGGGCAAGACCTTCGGCTGCCCGCTCCACAACCTCATCCCCGAGTGGAACGACATGATCATGAGCGGCAACCGCTCCCACGCCCTGAGCCGCCTGCTGAAAACCAACAATTTCCCGGAGTTCACCGGCCGGGTCTGCCCCGCCCCCTGCGAGCAGGCCTGCATCTGCGGCATTTACGGCAGTTCCATCACCATCCGGGACAATGAGCTGTGCGTCATTGAGGACGCCTTTGCAAGCGGCCACATGAAGCGCCGCCGTCCTCCCCAGTGGTCCGGCAAAAAGGTCTGCGTGGTGGGCTCCGGCCCGGCGGGCCTGGCGGCGGCCGACCAGCTGAACCGCCGGGGCCACTCCGTCACCGTGGTGGAAAAGGAAGAACATCCCGGCGGCCTTCTGACCTACGGCATCCCCAACATGAAGCTGCCCAAGTCCGTGGTGAAGCGCCGCATCGACCTGATGACTGACGAGGGCGTCAGCTTCGTCACCGGCGTGGACGCCGCAGATCCCAAGACGGCCCGGCGGCTGATGGCAGAGTATGACGCCGTTATCCTCTGCTGCGGCGCCGGAAAGCCCCGCCCCCTGGGGCTGGATACGGAGGGCGTCAGCGGCGTGTTCTACGGCACGGAGTATCTGAAAGCCGCCGTGGAACGGCACATCTTCAAAAAGGCCGAGACCGCCGCCCCCTCCGCCGAGGGCCGCCACGTGGTCATCATCGGCACCGGCGACACCGCCAGCGACTGCGTGGCCACCGCGCTGCGGGAGGGCTGCGCCTCTGTGACCCAGCTGGTCCGCCGTCCGGAGAAGGACTATCTGAAGGACGGCCAGCTGCCCATGGACTACGCCCACGAGGAGGCCGTGGCCGTCACGGGACATGACCCCCGCCGCTTCGGCGTCCAGGTGAAGGAGCTGGTCCGCGGCGAGGACGGCGCCCTCGCCGGCGTGGTCACCACTGAGGGCGACACGCTGCCCTGCCAGCTGCTCATTGGCGCCACCGGCTTTGCCGGCTGCCGGGAGGACGTATGCGCCGCTTTCGGCGTGGAGGCGGAGAAAACCGTCCGCACGGCGGAGGGCAGCTTTGCCACCAACGTGGAAAAGGTCTTTGCCGCCGGTGATATGCGCCGGGGCCAGTCCCTGGTGGTATGGGCCATCGCCGAGGGCCGGGCGGCCGCGGCGCAGGTGGATACATACCTGATCGGCTACACAAACCTTGTGGGAAGTATATAAAAAACCGAGAATTTTTTGACGAAACCATCAATTTCCTTAGAACTTTCGCCAATTGACGAACATTCGTCTTCATGGTAAAGTCATACCATTCAAAGGCAAGGACGTCTGAGAGCTGTCTCAGGCGTCCTTTCTTTTCGTTTTAGGAGGGAATTCTATGTATTCATCGGTCAACACCATTTGGGTCCTTTTGGGCGCGGCCCTGGTCTTCTTCATGCAGGCCGGCTTTGCCATGTGTGAGGCAGGCTTCACCCGGGCCAAAAACACCGGCAACATCCTCATGAAAAACCTGATGGACTTCTGCATCGGCACACCTACTTACTGGCTGCTGGGCTTCGGCCTCATGTTCGGCGGCGCGGGCGCCATCATCGGCGGCTTTGACCCCATGGTCCGGGGCGACTACTCCGCCGTTCTTCCCGCAGGCGTTCCCCTGTTCGCTTTCCTCATTTTCCAGACGGTCTTCTGCGCCACCGCCGCCACCATCGTCTCCGGCTCCATGGCGGAGCGCACCAAGTTCATCTCCTACTGCATTTACTCCTTCTGCATCTCCGCGTTCATCTATCCCGTCTCCGGCCACTGGATCTGGGGCGGCGGCTGGCTGAGCCAGCTGGGCTTCCACGATTTCGCCGGCTCCACGGCGGTCCACATGGTGGGCGGTGTGTGCGCCTGCATCGGCGCCGCCATCCTGGGCCCCCGCATCGGAAAGTACGATAAGGACGGCAAGCCCCGGGCCATCATCGGCCACAACCTGTCCCTGGGTGCCCTGGGCGTGTTCATTCTGTGGTTCTGCTGGTTCGGCTTCAACGGCTGCTCCACCGTCAGCATGGAGGGCGACGATGTGCTGGTCTCCGCCGGCCTCATCTTCGTGAACACCAACATGGCCGCCGCCGTGGCCTCCTGCGTCACCATGGTCTACACCTGGCTGCGCTACAAGAAGCCGGATGTGGGCATGACCCTCAACGCTGCCCTGGCCGGCCTGGTGGCCATCACCGCCGGCTGCGATGTGGTCTCTCCCGCCGGCGCCGCCATCATCGGCATCGCGGCCGGCCTGCTGCTCCCCATCTCCGTCAATTTCTTCGACGCCGTGGTGAAGATCGATGACCCCGTGGGCGCCATCTCTGTCCACGGTGTCTGCGGTGCCGCCGGCACCATCCTCACGGGCCTGCTGGCCGTGGACGGCGGCGTGTTCTACGGCGGCGGCTTCCACTTCTTCGCCATCCAGTGCCTGGGCGTCCTCGCCACCGCCCTTTGGGCCGCTGTCATGATCACCATTGTCTTCCAGATCCTCAAGCACACCATCGGCCTGCGGGTCTCCGCCGAGGAGGAACTGAAGGGCCTGGATATCACCGAGCACGGCCTGCCCTCCGCGTACGGCGGCTTCGCCTTTACCTATGACGACACCCCCGACGGCCTGCCTGTTGCCTCCGGCGATGTCTCCATCCAGAAGGCGGTGCCCGTGGAGGTGGTCACGCCTCCCGCGGCTGCCGCTGCCGCTCCCACCGGCGGCGTGAAGATGACCAAGATCGATATCCTCTGCAAGATGGAGCGTTTCGACGCCTTGAAGCGTGCCATGTTCGACATCGGCATCACCGGCATGACGGCTGTCAACGTCATGGGCTGCGGCGAGCAGCGGGGCAAGACCGAGGGCTATTTCCGCGGCGCCAAGGTGGAAGCCACCATGCTGCCCAGCATCCAGGTGTCCATCGTGGTCAGCAAGCTGCCGGTGGACCTGGTGGTGAACACCGCCCGCAAGGTCCTCTACACCGGCAACATCGGCGACGGCAAGATCTTCATCTACAACGTGGAGAACGCCGTCAAGGTCCGCACCGGCGAACAGGGCTATGACGCGCTTCAGGACGATGTCAACTAAACACACAGCTTTTTCATCAACTCTCCTTTTAAAGGAAAGCGGCTGGCCGAGGCCAGCCGCTTTTCCGTATGCTTCCCGCCTTTTGGGGAACACTACCAGGGCAACCACATCCCATATGACGGAGGCGTTCCCTATGGATTATCTCAACGCGTTTCTCTGCGGCGGCATCCTCTGCGCCATTGGCCAGATCCTCATCGACAAGACGAAGCTGACTCCCGCCCGCATCCTGACAGGCTACGTGGTGGCCGGCGTGGTCCTCAGCGCCCTGGGGCTGTATGAGCCCATCGCCCAGTGGGGCGGTGCCGGGGCCTCCGTGCCCCTCACGGGCTTCGGCCACCTGCTGGCCAAGGGCGTCCGCAAGGCCGTGGCGGAGCAGGGCTGGCTGGGGGTGTTTACCGGCGGCCTCACCGCGGCGGCAGGCGGCATTACGGCGGCCATGGTGTTCGGCGTGGTCATGGCGCTTCTCTGCAAGCCCGGCGACAAGCGGTAGGCAAAACGCGGACGGAAAACCGTCCGCGTTTTTGTCACTCTTTTGTTGTTCTTTTTCGACGGAAAAGCTGATATACTGATTGCATCAAAAGCCTTACAGAAAGGACCTGTACCATGCGCCGATTTTTTTGCGTGTTTCTGGCAGCTCTGCTGCTGTTTTCCTTGACCGCCTGCGGCTCCGCCCCAGCCCCCGGCTCCAGCGGTCCTTCCCAGCCGGAGGAGCCTCCCGCCCAGGAGGAACAGTCCTCCGCGGAAGCGCCTCAGGAGACGCCTGCCCAGCCGGAGCCCTATACTATCCTGGACCCCACCGTCATGCCGGAGGGCGGCAGCCGGGACGGCGTGACCTACGCCGCCTATGACGGCGTGGTGGAGCACCTGTTTTTCCACCCTGTGGTGGCCTATCCGGAGCTGGCCTTCGACGGGGACTACAAATCCGACGGCATCGACGACTGGATGGTCACCGCCGGGGAGTACCTGAAAATTCTGGAGAGCGTCTACGAAAAGGGCTACATTTTGGTGGACATCAACGACTGCTGGAGCGAGCAGACCGGAGAGGACGGCCAAGTCCGGATGGTGAAGAACACGCTGTACTTACCCGAGGACAAAAAGCCCCTCATCCTCTCCTACGACGATGTGAACTACTACGAATACATGCTGGAAAACGGCTTCACCTACAAGCTCATCCTGGGCCAGGACGGCAAGCTCTGGTCCTGGGGACTGGACCCGGAGGGCAATGAAGTCACCAGCCGGGACCTGGACGCCGTCACCATTCTGGACAAGTTTGTGGAGGAGCATCCGGACTTCTCCCCCTTCGGCGCCAAGGGCTGCCTGAGCCTGACGGGCTACGAGGGCATCTTAGGCTACCGCACCCAGACGGACAAGGAAAACTGGACGGCGGAGCGGGAGGCCAACCGCCAAAAAGAGATCGAAGCCGTCAAGCCCATTGTCGCGGAGCTGAAGCGCACCGGCTGGACCTTCGGCAGCCACACCTGGGGCCATATCAGCCTCAACACCCGCACCTATGAGACCGTCACCGCCGACATGCAGAAGTGGTTCGACGAGGTGGGTTCTCTGGTGGGAGAGACGCAGGTGCTGTTCTATCCCTTCGGCGGCCGCCTGGACGGCGACGATGTGCGGCAGACCGGCCCCGCCTTCCAGTGGATGCAGCAGCAGGGTTTCCGCATTTTCTGCTCCGTGGGCATCGACTCCTGGTCCAAGTGCAAAAGCGACATCAGCGCCGTCATCTGCGACCGGCTCCACCCCGACGGCACCACCCTCCGCTCCGCCAAGGGCCGGGAGCGGTATATGAAGTTCTACGACGCCAAGGACATCCTCGACCTGAGCGTCCGTCCCCAGCGGGAGGTAGGCTGGCTGTCGTAAGAACACGCCCTTACTCCTTTGCGCCGCACCCGCTTCGCTGGGCTGCGCCGCGAGATGAAATGAAACAGGAGGAACCTATATGACCCGTGAAGAACTGAAGGCCGCGGCCATCGCCATGCTGGACCGGGCCTACATTCCGTACTCCCATTTTCCCGTGGGCGCCGCGCTGGAGTGCAGCGACGGCTCCGTGTTCACCGGCTGCAACATCGAAAACGCCTCCTTCGGCCCCACCATCTGTGCCGAGCGCACCGCCGTGGCCAAGGCTGTCAGCGAGGGGCACCGGGACTTCGTCCGCATCGTGGTGGCCGGCAGGAGCAAGGACTTCTGCGTGCCCTGCGGCGTGTGCCGCCAGGTGCTGCGGGAGTTCGCCCCCAATATGGAGGTCATCTGCCTCAACGGCGCCGGGGAGGAACAGGTCTTCACCCTGCCGGAGCTGCTGCCCCACAGCTTCGGCCCGGAGTACCTGGCATGAAGCTGACGGAAGCGGAGGCGGCGGCCCGCATCGCCGCCGCGCCGGGACACAACGTATGTGTTCTGCGCATTGAAGAAGGAGACTTCGGCTGTGAGGAACGGCGGGACCCGGCGCCCCTGTGGCTTTTGTGCCAGCGCTCCGACGGCGTCCGTTTCTCCCTCGACATTCCCGAGACCCGGGTGGAGGCCCTGGGCCTCACGGAAGGCTGCACCTGCCGGGAGGAGGACCTGTATGCCTGAAACAGGAAAACTCTGGGTGCTGGCGGACAACAACACCCTCATTGACCGCTATTTTTTGGGGGAACCGGCCGCCAGCTATTACCTGGAGCTGGACGGCCTGCGCATCCTGCTGGACACCGGCTATTCCGACGTCTTCCTGCGAAACGCGGAAAAGCTGGGCATCGACCTGGGCCAACTGACCCACATCGTCCTCTCCCACGGCCACAACGACCACACCAACGGCCTCGCCCTCCTGGCGGAGCGGTTCGATTTATCCGGTGTCCGCCTCATTGCCCACCCCCGTTGCCTGCTGCCCAGGTGGTACGGCGAGGAGTATATTGGCCCGCCGGAGGGCGGCGCCGTTCCCGCCGCCTGCGACTACCGTCCCAGCGGGGAGCCGGTCTGGCTGTCGGAACGCTGTGTGTTCCTGGGGGAGATCCCCGCCGTCCACGATTTTGAGCAGCGGCGCCCCCTGGGCCGTGTCCTGCTGGATGGGGAAGAACAGCCTGACCTGTTGACGGATGACACCGCCCTGGCCTGCAAGACCCCGGCTGGCCTGTTCATTGTCACCGGCTGTTCCCACAGCGGTATCTGCAACATCGTCTCCCGTGCCCAGGCGGTCTGCGGCGAAACGCGCATCGCCGGTATTCTGGGCGGCTTTCATTTGCCCAAGGCCAACAGCCGGGTGCAAAAAACGGCGGAATTTCTCGCCGCTCTGCATCCCCGCGTTCTCTATCCCTGCCACTGTGTTTCCCTGGCCGCCAAGCTGGAGCTGGCAAAGGTCCTGCCTGTTCAGGAGACCGGCAGCGGCATGTGCATCGAACTCTCATAAAAAGCAGCGCCGGAACTTTCGTTCCGGCGCTGCTTTTTACACCAGTTTTTCAAAATAGTAGAACGTCTCGTCCTCGCCGTTTTTCCGCATACAGGAGGAGAGCATTTTGTAAGACGCCTGGTTCTCCTTGAAGCACTTTGCCACCACCTTAGAAAGGTGTACCTTATACAGCGCCCAGTCCGCCACGGCGGCAAACGCCTCCGTGCCATAGCCCTTCCCGGCGTAGTCCCTGTCAATGCGGCAGCCCAGCTCCGCGCCGCCCCGGCAGTCGAAGCGGTAGAGCACCGCCTCGCCGATGAGCTTTCCGTCCAGCCGGATGGCAAAGTTGGCCGCCAAGCGGTTTTCAAAGTCCCGCCGGGCCACCTCGAAAAAGCTCCGCTCCTCCACAGGCCCGCCCAGGCCGGCCACATCGTCGTATCCCCACCAGCGGTTGCGGTCCCCGTCCAGCACCAGGGCGTTGTAGGCGGGGATGTCCGCCTCCGTCAGCGCCGAGAGCGTCAGCCGCGCCGTCTTCAGCTCCGGAATGGCGCTGACATGGGACAGCAGCTCATTCTGCGGCTCAAAGCGGTACTTGGGCGCCAGCTTGGCGGGGCCGTATTGCAGCTTGGAGGTCCGCAGGCCCTTATCCGCCGCGTCATCCTCCCGGTTCAGCCACTGGCAGTCGCCGCCGAAGGCGTCGGCGAAAGCCTGCACCAGGGTGGGGTACACGCCGGTATAGGAATACAGGGCCTTTTCAATGTGGATGATGAGGGTGTCGCCGCACCGCTCCGCCAGGGACAGGGCAATGAGCTTTTCCCCGTCGAACATGCCGCCGGCCACGAACCAGTTCTTGTCCACCATGCGAAGCATCTTCTTAGCCAGCTCCAGCTCGTCCCGGGCCTTGGCATTGTTCCCCTTGGGGAACTCCGCCTCGTAGTCCCGCCAGAATGCGTCAATGATGTCCCGGTCCTCCGCTGTCAGGGGACGGAAGCTGGCCTCCGGCCACTTGGAGCGGAACTTATTGATGTGGTTGCGCTGGCCGGAATACCGGCGTCCGGAAAAGAACTGCAAGTCCTCCCGGTAATACACGTAGTCCCGCCAGGTCCGCACGTCGCTGACCCGCACATACGGATAGCGGGACAGCAGCCGGGCCGCCTTGCACTCCGGCACCACGGAGATCACCGGAGGAATGCCCTGCTCCAGGCAGTAGGACTCGATCTCCGTCAGGGCCTGGTCCTCATCGCCCTCCGGGCCGGGCACCGGATAGTCGAATACCACCTGGCCGTTAATGTTGTTGCGCACCACCAGGCAGCCCGCTGTCTCCGTCCAGGTGGGATGGAGCGTGTTTCGCCACATGAGCTTCGTGCCCACGGAATACTCGCAAAGGCCGTAATCGCAGCCCTTATAATAGCGCCGCAGCTTCGGTCCGTCCTGTTTTTTCACTGATTTGAACTGTAACATAGTCCCTTTCCTTGTCCTTCTTTGTGAAATAATTGTCTTTTATGGAAGAACAAATTTCCACTGTATTTCCATCTGCTCCCTTGACAGGGGCAGAAAAATAGCGTATGGTATATGAGTAATTTGAATGAGGGGTATTCAAAAATCTACTGTGAGAGAGGGATATTATGAGTAATGAGAGAGGATCCTGGGGCAGCAATATCGGTTTTTTGCTGGCTGCCATCGGCTCCGCCGTGGGCCTTGGCAACATTTGGGGCTTTCCCTACAAAATGGGGAAGTCCGGCGGCTTCACCTTTTTGCTGGTCTACCTGCTGCTGGCCGTTTTCGTGGGCTTCAGCATCATGATGGCGGAGCTGGCCATGGGACGCAGGACCGGCAAGGGCACCATCGGTACATACCACACCCTGTCCAGCCGTTTCAAATGGGTGGGCTGGCTGGCGGTGTTCGCCCCCTTTGTCATCATGAGCTTTTACTCCGTTCTGGGCGGTTACTGCATTGAGTACATGTCCTTGAACCTCAGCAACCTGGCCTTTGCCGGGGCGGAAGTGAAAACCGGCTCCGACTTGTTCGGCTCCATGCTGACCAACCCCTTCGGCTGCGTCATGTTCACGCTGCTGTTCATGATCATCTGCTACCTCATCAACCGGGGCGGCATCTCCGGCGGCATTGAGAAATTCAACAATGTGGGCATGCCGGCCCTGTTCATCATGCTGGTCATCATCATTATCCGCTCTTTGACGCTGCCGGGCGCCGTGGAAGGCCTGAAATTCATGTTCGTCCCCGGCTACGCCGTGGAGGCTGGCTTCATTGAGGAGGCGCCCAGCATCGGCTCCGTCATGGCCACCGCCGGCGGCCAGATGTTCTTCTCCCTGTCCCTGGCCATGGGCGTTATGATCACTTACGGCTCCTATCTGGACAAGAAAGAGAACCTGGTGAAAAACTCCGCCGTCATCGTGGTGGCGGATACCGTCGTGGCACTGATGGCCGGCCTTGCCGTCATCCCCGCCGCCGTGGCTACCTACGGCCCCAGCGCCGCCCTCAGCGGCCCCAAGCTGCTGTTCATCACCTTGCAGGATGTGTTCCAGTCCATGGGCACCGTGGGTCCCCTGTTCGGCGTCATTTTCTATCTGCTGGTGCTGGTGGCGGCTATTTCCTCCGCCATCTCCCTCATTGAGGTGGTGGTCACGTTCTTCCTGGACCGGGCCGCCGCCAAGGGCAAGCCGGGCAACCGGCCCCGGGTGGTGCTGCTGGTGTGCCTGGCCATCATGGCGGAGGCCACCATTGTGGCCGTGGATGGTCTGGGTGAAAATGTCCTGAACATCTGGGTGCCCTTTCGGAACACCCTGGGCGTGGTGGGCAGCTTCAACGACTGCTGGCTGGACTTCATGGACTGCCTGTCCGAAGGCCTTGCCATGCCTTTGGGCGCCCTGCTGATGAGCATTATGGTGGGCTGGGAGATCGGCGCCAAGACCGTGCTGGATGAGATCCATCAGGGCAGCTCCGTCAAGTGGGTCGACGCTTTCCTGACCTTCTGCCTCATGTTCGTGGTGCCTCTGGCCATGGCCTTTATCCTGGGCGGCCAGATCGGCGACTACTTCTCCACCGCCGAGCGTTCCATGTACGGCGTGGGCTACGGCATCGGCGCCCTCGTGGTGGTGGTAGCCTGGATCGTGGCCTTTACCTCCCCCAAGCGGAAAGCGCGGTCCCGCTGATAGTATACCGCGAAAAATCGATCACCGCCGTCGTTTTCGCAACAGGAAGCAAAGTCCATGGACTTTGCTTCCTGTTTTGATTCTATTCCGGCGGTCATTTTCCCTTTAAGAAGGCTTTTCCCCGGAAGCCGATACCTACTATATCAAATTCCCAGAAAATTGCAAGGAATTTCCTTGACAAACCGCTTTCCGCCCTGCTTTACTGAATAAAACGCCATTCTGCCCTCAAAGGAGGCTTTTTATGACCGAGTTGGAAAACATGCTGTCCGGCCGCCTGTATCTGGCGGGGGACGCGGCGCTTTCCGCCGCCCGCCTGCGGGCCCAGACCCTGTGCCGCCGCTATAACGACACCTTCCCAGGCCAGCTGGAGCAGCGGCGGGATATCCTGCGCCAGCTGCTGGGCGCCGTGGGGGATGAGTGCTGCATTGAGCCCACCTTCCGCTGTGACTATGGCAGTCAAATCACCATCGGCGACTGTTTTTATGCCAATTACGACTGCATCTTTTTGGATGTGGCCCCCATCACCATCGGCAGCCATGTGCTGCTGGGCCCCCGGGTGTGCCTGTACACCGCCGGCCACCCCACCGCGGCGGAGGTCCGGGACACCGGTCTGGAGTTCGGCAGTCCCATCACCATCGGAGACAGCGTCTGGCTGGGCGGAAACACCGTGGTGTGCCCCGGCGTGCGCATCGGCAGCGGCTCCGTCATTGCGGCCGGGTCCGTGTTGACCCGGGACGTGCCGCCCGGTGTCATTGCCGGCGGCAATCCCTGCCGGGTGCTGCGCCCCATCACCGACGCGGACCGGGCCAAATGGGAAGCGCAGCGGCGGGAGCACGACGCCCCGCGTCCGTAAGGAGAGAAAACGTCCCCAGCCTATGGCCGGGGACGCTTTTGCGTTTTTTCAGGTTGCTCAGTTCATCTGCCGGCGGCGGCTGAGGTTCATGGTGCCGTCCTGCATGTTGTTCAGGGAGTCCAGGCTCTTGCCGGTGCCGATGGCAACGCAGGAGATGGCGTCCTCGGCGATGACGGTGTGGATGCCGGTGCGGGCGGTGACCAGCTTATCAAAGCCGGAGACCAGGCTGCCGCCGCCGGTCATGACGATGCCGTTGGTGGAGATGTCCGCTACCAGCTCGGGGGGCGTGCGCTCCAGCACGGAGTGGATGGCCTCCATGATGCGCTCCACAGGCTCCTCGAAAGCGTCCATCATCTCCACGGAGCTGACGGTGACCACACGGGGCAGGCCGGTGAGCAGGCAGCGGCCCTTCACGTCCATGGTCTCCTCTTCCTCCTTGGGGAACACGCAGCCGATCTGCTTTTTCATCTCCTCGGCGGTGCGCTCGCCCACCAGCAGGTTGTGCTTGCGGCGCATATACTTCACCACGGCCTCGTTCAGCTGGTCACCGGCGATCTTGATGGAAGCGGACTCCACCACGCCGCTGAGGGAGATGACGGCGATGTCGGCGGTGCCGCCGCCGATGTCCACCACCATGTGGCCGTCAGGCTGGGTGATGTCGATGCCGGCGCCGATGGCAGCGGCCACAGGCTCCTCGATAAGGTACACCTTCCGGGCGCCAGCCTGGATGCCGGCGTCGATGACGGCACGCTCCTCGACCTCCGTAATGCCGGAGGGCACGCAGATGATGACCCGGGGCTTGAACAGGGAGACACCCGCCACCTTATGGATGAACTCCTTCAGCATCCGCTCCGTCATGTCGTAGTCGGAGATGACGCCCTCCCGCAGGGGACGAATGGCGATGATGTTGCCGGGGGTGCGGCCCAGCATGGCCTGGGCCTCGGCGCCCACTTTCAGCAGCTTTCCGGTGTTTTTGTCCAGTGCCACCACGGAGGGCTCGTTCAGCACGATGCCCTTGCCCTTTACATATACCAAAACGGATGCGGTACCCAGATCGATACCGATGTCTTTTGCCATAGACATAGATTCCACCTCATTTGATCTTTCTGTCGTTATTATAAGCGGTTTTTCCGCGCAAAGTCATACAGGTTATATTATAACGGCTATTTTTTCGATTGCAACCCTATTTTTTGCCGGTTTTGTGAACTTTTTTCTCCCGGGTCAGCGCCACGGCAACACAGCACACGCTTTTCGCCCCGGCGTCCTTCAGCACCCGGACACACTCCGTCAAAGTGGCGCCGGTGGTGCAGATATCATCGATGAGCAAAACCCGCTTTCCCTCCGCTCCCGGCAGCGCCTCATAGACGCCCAGAACGTTGGCCCGCCGAGCGGCGGCCTCCGTCAATCCGGATTGGGCGGGGTTGTCCGCCACTTTCCGCAAAAGTGCCATCGGTTTCGTGTCCCACCGGCGGCAGGCGGACTCCGCCAGGAGCCTTGCCTGGTCATAGCCCCGCTGCCGCAGCCGCTTTTTGCTGACGGGCACCCAGGTCACCGTGTCGAACTCCCCGGAAAAGCGTTCCGCCGCGCATTGGGCCAGCAGCCCGCCCAGGGGCTCCGCCGCGGCGGAGGCACCCTGGAACTTGAAGCGCAGCAAGCCCTCCCGGGCCAGGTCCTCGTACCACAGCGGCGCGGCGCAGCGAAGGCCGCCGGGGCCTTGACGCAGTCCCTCCGCCTCCGCCGTCCAGGGCAGGGCCTTTTCGCAGGCCGGGCAGATGCCGGGGCTGTCCAGGATTTTGCCGCAGAAGGGGCATTTGGGTGGAAAGAGGAGGTTTAAAAGGGCTTCCAGCAGCTTCATAGCTGTTTCCGCTTTCGAGGATACGGAATATCCTCATCGGTTAGACCCACCAAGTAATCCACACTGACGTTATAATATTCTGCCAATTTCACCACTGCATCCAGTGGATAATTCACCACGCCGATTTCATACTGCGAATAGGTATTTTGTTTTACATTCAATATTTTTGCAACCTGTTCCTGTGTCAGGCCCCGGTCAATCCGAATGTCCCGGATGCGACCGTATTTCAAAATTTCAGTTCTCAACTGCATCACCTGATTGCAGTATAAAAATCTGAAATCAAGATATTCTTTGTTTATCTGAAATACAGATAAGTTTCACTGTGATAACAGTGAGTAATGCACCCCCCATTTTCTCCCCGTGGAGAAAACGGGCCGTGCACGGTCCAAAAGACACGCCAGGAGGGGGATTTCGGTCTCCCCCTCCTGGACCTCCC
>SFDT01000039.1 GCA_004558115.1 Clostridiales bacterium
GGTGCAGAAGAGGTTGACCTTACAAATACACAGAAAAAAGCACTGTTAGAAGAACTGGAGGAGATTCTAATTGTGCGGCAAGGATTTTCTGAAGGCAGAATCGGGCCATACGATAAATATATATATAGGGTCTGCTTTGAGAATAAGCAGATGATTTCAGAGAAAAAAGGTTACTTTGAGTGCGAAATAGATGATTGCGGGAAAATATATACACAACAAGGTAGTTATAGAATGATAGGGGATTTTTCCGGTGTACTTACGCTCTTAGATGGATTGTTCTAATTAACTATGAAGCGGAAAAACTGACTTTAAAATAACCAGAGGAGTACATGTATCTGTATTCCTTTGGTTATTTTATTTATAACGGTCTATCCGTTTACATTAGATATGAACGGGTAAACTGTTATATGGTTCATTTTCTGAATAAATTGCCTCTCCTTGCTTAGTATGGTCATTTTCCAATTTCATATCCCAAAACGCCTCACACGCAAAAAATCGGAGCCGCCCTCCCAAGGCGGCTCCCTCATTATAGGCCATTTTTCGCCATTTGCAAGAGCAATCATTCGCCCCGCAGGGCAGCCAGGATGTCCCGGTTCAAAGCGGTGCCCCGCCGGGAACCCAGATACCCCACCCGGTACACCCGGCCATCCGCAAAGATGCGGGCGGTGCCGTTGGAGATGAGGCTCTGGGCACTGACATTATATAGGTGCACGGTGTGGTCCGTACCGCCCTTGCCGTCGATGGTGTTTTCCCCGGTCAGGGTATCCAGGCACAGGTGATAGGAATACCCTTCCAGCACTTCCCGAAGGGCGGCACAGCCGTCCTCCAGGTCATACTGCTCGCTGCTGTCCATCCAGGCTCTCCCGTTCCGGACGCCGGAGACAACCACGCTGGCCGCCAGGCCCTGCTCCGCGTCAAAGGCCTTCGCCAGGGAGCGGGGCCACAGCATCCAGGCGGCAAACACCGCTGCCGCCGCCAAAAGCGCCGTCTTTTGCCATTTCCGCATAATTTACACGCCCCTCAAATCAAAATCCGGGGTGTACTCCTCTTTCGCCGAGGTCCGCTCCTGGGTGTAGCCGTCGGTGACGCCGCAGTTTTCCATGTACTCCACCGCGGCCCGGTACTCCGCTTTCGTCACGTGGCGGGCCAGGTTCCCCACGGCGCCGGGCCGGGGGGTGTACTGGCTCATGAGGGAAAACAGCACATCGCCGGGGCGGAAGGTGCCGGCCACCCAGTCGATGACCGCCTTCGTGTTTTCCAGCTCTCCCGGCAGCAGCAGGTGCCGGATTAGGACACCCCGCGTCAGGCGGCCGTTTTCCATTTGGTACGGTCCCGTCTGGCGGAACATCTCCAAAATGGACGGCGCCGCCCAGTCAAAGTAGTCCTCCGCCGCCGAGTATTTTTTCGCCGGGCCCGGCTGGGCGTATTTCAGGTCCGGCAGATACACCTGGACCTTTCCCTCCAGCAGCCGCAGCGTTTCAGGCTTTTCGTATCCCCCGCTGTTCCACACCACCGGCACCGGCCACACCTCGTCACCCAGCGCCTCCAGAATGACGGGGGTGAAATGGGTGGGGGTCACCAAGTCGATGCAGGCGGCGCCTTGAGCGATGAGCTCCCGGAAAATATCCCGCAGCCGCGCCGCCGTGATGGGCCGTCCCAGGCCCTGCTGGGAGATGGGGAGATTCTGGCAGAAGCAGCAGCGGAGGTTGCAGCCGGTGAAAAACACGGTGCCGGCGCCCTTCTCCCCCACAAGGCAGGGCTCCTCCCACCGGTGGAGCATGGCCCGGGCCGCCACGGGGACAGCGGGCTCCCGGCAGAAGCCGCCGGCTTTGGTATCGGTCCGTTCCGCCCGGCAGTTCCGGGGGCAAAGTGTACAGATCATAGGCTGTTCACATCAAAGTCCGGGCCCAGGTCGCCGGCCCGCCAGTGCTTGCGGCAAAGTCCGATGTACTGGTCGTTGGCCCCCAGCACCACCTGCTCGCCCTCCTTGAGGACCTTGCCATTGGCGTCGAACCGGGCGTTGAAAATGGCTTTTTTGCCGCACCAGCAGATGGTCTTGACCTCCTCCAGCTTGTCCGCCATGACGAGAAGGGCCTCGCTGCCGGGGAACAGGTCCCCCTTGAAGTCCGCCCGCAATCCGTAGCAGATGACGGGGATGCCCAGGTCGTCCACGATGTACACCAGGTACATGACCTCCTCCTTGGTCAAAAACTGGGCCTCGTCCACGATGATGCAGGCGTTCTGCTGTAACTCCATGATGGTGAGCGTTTGCAGCTCGTCAAAATAAATGCAGGGGTATTTCAGCCCGATGCGGGAGACCACCATGTGGTCCCCGTCCCGGGTGTCCAGCCGGGGCTTCACCAGCAGCGTCTGCTGGCCCCGCTCCTCATAGTTGAAGCGGGTCATCAGGGCGTTGGCCGTTTTGCTGGAGCCCATGGCTCCGTATTTGAAATAAAGCTGTGCCATTTGCGTTCTACTCTCCTCTGTGGTTATTCCAAATTGCCGGGTCCGTCCTCCCGGTCCCGGCGGATGTGTCCGTCGAAGGTCTCTCCCGTGCGGCGGGGGAAGAAAGAAATGGGTGCCGGGGTCTCCCGGCCGCGGCGCCAGCACCACAGCCACCGCAGGCACCACACCAGCTTCCGCAGCAGCAGAAGCAGCACCGCCACCAGAAAAAGGTTCAAAAGCTCCATATCATGTTTCCTCCTTGGGAGGGTCCTCGTCCTTTACGTCCTCGTAGTCCACAGTGTACACCGGGCCGTCGAACTCCGGCTCCTTGGGCGCCTGATGCATGGCAGGGCCCTCCTCCCGGCGGCGCGCCGCCAGCAGCAGCCGCCGCACCAGCCACAGCACCGCCAGCGGCCACAAAAACCGCAGCAGCACGAATGCGATATGGAATAGCTTCAGGGGCAGTCCCACCAGCAGTCCCATGTTGTTCTCCTTTCATTGCTCCAGGCTCTCCAGCTGCCGCTGTGCCTCCGCGTAGTATTTGGCGAAGGCCGAAGGCACCGCGCGGGTTTCCAGCACCGCGGCGTCCACCCACACAAAGTCCGCCGGGCCTTTCCCGGCCACCTCCAGCGTATATCCGGTCATATGCCACTCCACGTGGGTGAAAATGTGCTTGGCCGTCAGCTTGTTTTTCCAGTTTTTCGCCTCCAGCCCCCAGGCGGCCACCGCCGCCGGAGCGGCAGTTTCGTCCAGAGCACCCTCTACGTTGGGAAACTCCCACAGCCCCGCCAAAAGGCCCGTGCCGGGGCGGCGGCGCAGGGCAACTCTCCCCTCCCGCAGCAGGAGGAACACCGTCTTTTCCTCCGCCCGCCGGGCCTTTTTCGCCGCTTTCACCGGCAACGCCTCCGCCGTGCCCCGGGCGCGGCCCAGGCACAGTGCCGCCGCCGGGCACATATCGCACTTGGGCGGGCCGTTTGGTACGCACACGGTGGCTCCCAGCTCCATCATAGCCTGGTTGAACACCCGGATGTCCGCCGCGTCATAAGGTATGGCCCCCTGGACCCCGGCCCGGACGGTCTTTTTCGTCTTGGGGTCCGCGATATCGTCATGGCAGTCCGTCAGCCGGGTGACCACCCGCAGCACGTTGCCGTCCACCGCCGCCTCCCGCGCGCCGAAGGCCGCCGAGGCGATGGCGCTGGCGGTATAGTCCCCGATGCCCGGCAGGGCCAGCAGGCCCTCGTAAGTGTCCGGGAACCCACCCAACTCCACGACGCGTCTGGCCGCCTTTTGGAGATTCCGGGCGCGGCTGTAATAGCCCAGGCCCTCCCACAGCTTCATGAGCCGGTCCTCCGGCGCCTCCGCCAAAGCTTCCACCGTGGGGAAGGCTGCCAAAAAGCGGGCATAGTAACCAAGGACCGCCGCCACACGGGTCTGCTGGAGCATGATCTCCGACACCCAGATGCGGTAGGGGTCCTCCGTCTTCCGCCAGGGCAGATCCCTGGCATTGGCCCGGTACCAGGGCAAAAGCGCCGCCGGCAGCCGGGCAAATATATTTTCCATTGTCAGCTCTTGTTGTTCCATGGTATGATTATACCATAAGGCGGGGGCGGTTCCCACCCCTCCTTTTATTTTTTTCAAAAACCTCTTGACCTTCCCCTTTCTGGAAGGTATACCATGTTCCCGAAAAGGGAGGTGAGCCCCTTGAAGATCAACGAAGTGGAAGCCCTGGTGGGCATCACGAAGAAGAACATCCGCTTTTACGAGGCGGAGGGCCTGCTCTGCCCCCGGCGGAACAGCGAAAACGGCTACCGGGACTACGGCGAGGCGGAGGTGGAAGTCCTGCGGCGCATCAAGCTCATGCGGAAGCTGGGCGTGCCGCTGGAGGACATCCGCCAGATGCTGGACGGCGTTCACACGGTAGGGGACGGTATGCGCCGCCATCTGGTGACGCTGGAGCGGGACCGGCACAACATTCAGGAGGCCATCCGCCTCTGCTCCGGCCTCACGGACTGCCGGGAAAAGCTGGAGAGCCTGGACGCCCAGGCACTGCTGGAGCAGATGGAGCGGCTGGAACAGGAGGGAACCACATTTATGGACAAGCAAAAACAGGATATGAAGCGCAGGCGCTACGCGGCGCCGGTGATCGTCACGGTGTTCATGGCCCTTTTGATGGCGGGGCTCATTTGGCTGTTCCTCTGGGCCTTTGAGACAGACCCCGCCGGGGCGCCGCCGCTGCCGCTGCTGGCGCTGTTCATCGCCATCCCCGCCGCCGTGGCCCTGGGCGTGATCATCGCCCTGGTCCAGCGCATCCGGGAGATCAAAAAAGGAGAAGTCGACGATGCAAAACAATACTGACCGCAAAGCGCAGCGGCGCCGGGCCGCTGTCAAGACCACCGTCACCTGCGCCGTGGTGCTGGTGGCGGCAGCTATCGTGACCATTTGGGTCCAACGGGTCTTTTTCCCGGAGGGGGTGCTGGCCCGGATGATGCCCTACATGGCCCTGCTGTACGTTCTGCTGCTGCCGGCCCTGGCTATGAGCCTGCGGACAAAGCTGCGGCGCATCGACGAGCAGGAGGCCTGGGAAAAGCAATGGGAAGAAGCGGAAAACGAGGAGGACGAGAAAGATGAAGATTCTGACGATTGAGACCATTCCCGGACAAAGCTATGAGCCGCTGGACATCGTCAAGGGGACGGTGGTATACAGCAAAAACTTCGGCCGTGATTTCATGGCCGGCATGAAGGGCCTGGTAGGCGGCGAGATCGTGGGCTACACGGAGATGCTCAACGAGGCCCGCCAGATCGCCTCCAAGCGCATGGTGGACGCGGCGGAGGCCCTGGGCGCCGACGCCATCGTGGGCGCCCGGTACGCCTCCTCCTCCGTGATGCAGGGAGCCGCCGAGGTGGTGGCCTACGGCACGGCGGTGAAATTTCTGTGATGCGGGTGACATTTCTGGCCCACAGCGGCTTTTTTGTGGAGCTGGAGGGCGTCTGTCTGCTGTTTGACTGGTGGAAGGGGGCTCTGCCGCCTCTGCCGCCGGAAAAGCCCCTGCTGGTGTTGGCCAGCCACCGCCATGAGGACCACTTCAAGCCGGAGATCTTCGGGCTGGACGGCGGTCCCCGGCCCGTCCGGTTTCTGCTGGGCAAAGACATCCGCCTGACGGAGCGGAACCGGGCCAGCTGGGGCCTGTCGGAGGAGACCGCCGGACATTGCTTCTCCCTAGCGGGAAATGAAACAGCGGAGCCTCTGCCCGGCATCCGGGTGGAGACCCTTCCCTCCACCGACGAGGGGGTGGCCTTTCTGGTCACCGCCGGCAGCCAGACCGTCTACCATGCTGGCGACCTCCACTGGTGGCACTGGGAAGGGGAGGACAAGGCCTGGAACCGGAACATGGAGGTCAACTTCAAGCGGTATCTGGAGCCCCTCCGGGGCCGGCGAATGGACCTTGCCATGGTGCCCCTGGACCCCCGGCTGGAGGGTGCCTATGGCTGGGGTCTGGACTACTTTTTAACGCTGGCAAGGCCCCGTTGGGTCCTGCCCATGCATCAATGGGGTGATTTCGCCCTGACAGAGCGGTTTTGCCGGGAGCACCCGGCACAAGCCGGTCTCATCGTCCCCATCTCACGGGAGGGAGAGCGTTTCACTTTTTGAAAGGAGCATGACTATGAAAATCGACGGCAACGAACTGGCCATCCGCCAAAACGACCTGGACCGGGAGGGCCGCCATGAGGAGGCCATGGCCCTCAAGCGGGAATTTCTGGAGCAAGTGCGCCAATCCGGCGACCACTGCCCCTGTCAGGAGGCCTGCCCCCACCACGGCAACTGCTTTGAGTGCGTGACGCTCCACCGGGGCCACCGGGACCATCTGCCCATGTGCATGTGGGACATGGTGAATGAGCGGCTCCACAAGCTGTCCCTTCTGACGGAGGGGACCCTGCGTACATATGAGGAGCGGTTGAAATGACCAAGCGGCTGTGACCCTTTTGCTGTTTCGGATTATCAAAAGCCGGCTTCCGCGGTATGCGGAAGCCGGCTTTTCTATGTAGTTCTTCACTCACAGCTTCAAAAACCGCTGGGCGTCCCGGTTACTGCCCAGAATGAAGATGGTCTCATCCGCCCGGAAGCAGTGGGCGGGGCCGGGGAGCGGCTCCAGATTGCCGTTGCACTTCGTTGCCAGCACATTGATGTGGTACTTCTGCCGGACCGCCAGCTCCACAATGGTCTTCCCCACCCAGGCGGCGGGCACCGCCGTTTCAAAAATGGAGTGGTCGTCCGTCAATTCGATGTAGTCGAAAATATGGTCGGCACTGTACCGCACCGCCGCCCAGCCGGCCATCTGCTTTTCCGGATAGATGACATCGTCCGCGCCGTTGCGCAGCAGGAATTTGGCGTGTACATCCCGGGCCGCCCGGGCCACCACGAAGGGCGCGCCGTGTTCCTTCAAAAGAGCGGTGGTCTCCAGGGAGCTTTGAAAATCGTCGCCGATGGCCACCACGCACAAATCAAAATTCCGGACGCCCAGGGAGGCGATGAACTGCTCGTTGGTGCTGTCCCCGATCTGGGCGTTGGTCACCAGCGGCAGGATGTCATTGACCCGCTGCTCGTCCCGGTCCACCGCCAGCACCTCGTGGTGCAGCGCCCGCAGCTTTTCGGCCATGTGCCGCCCAAAGCGCCCCAGGCCGATCAAAAGCACAGATTTCATACGTACCTTCCTTTCTTATCCCACTGTTACCGGCTCCTGGGGAAACTGCGGCGCGGAGGTCCCATTTCCGGCCGTGACGGCGTAGATCATGGTAAGGCCGCCCACACGCCCAAAATACATCAGGAAGATCAAGATCATTCTGGAGGGCAGCGAGAACCGCCCGGTACCGCCCAGGGACAAGCCCACGGTGCCAATGGCCGAGGCCGCCTCAAACAGGGCGTCCATCAGCGGAGCACCGTCGATGCAGCAGATCAAAATGCCGCCCGCAAGGAACAGCAGCAGGTACAGCAGGAAAATGGCGCAGGCGTTTTGCAGGGCCGGCTCCTGGATGCGCCGTCCGAAGCACTGGGCGCTGCGCCGGCGGCGAAAGACCGCGGCGGCACTCAGCAGTAAAACGGCAAGGGTGGTGGTTTTGAAACCGCCGGCGGTGGAGCCGGGAGAGCCGCCGGTGAGCATCAGCAGGATGGTCACCAACTGGCTGGGCGCGGACATCCGGGCCAGGTCCACGGTGTTGAAGCCAGCTGTTCGCGGTGTGACAGACTGGAAGAGGGCGGCCAGCGCCTTCTCCCCCACGGTCATGCCAACCCACTGGGGCAAACGGAATTCGTAGAGCAGGAAAAAAAGGAATCCAGACAGCAGCAGCGCGGCGGTGGTGGCCAAAATGAGCTTGCTTTGCAGGCGGTATTCCTTGAGGTGCCGGCCATGGGCAGCCACATCCTGCCAGGTCAAAAAGCCCAATCCGCCCACGACGATCAGCAGCATGACCGTTCCATTGAGCACCGGGTCGCCCGCATAGGCGGTGAGGGAGGAAAAGGGCGCTTCCCGCCCCATTAAGTCAAAGCCGGCGTTGCAAAAGGCGGAGACCGCGTGGAAAACGGCATACCATACTCCCCGCCACAAGCCGAAGCGCGGACAAAACCGCACCGCCAGGGCCGCGGCGCCGATGCCCTCGATGGCAAAGGCGGTCTTCAAAATAAAGCCCGTCATCCGAACGATGCCGCCCACCTGGGGGGCGGAGATGGATTCCTGCATGACCCATCGCTGTTTCAGCCCGATCCGGCGTCCGGAAAAAATAAAGGTAGCCACGGCCACGGTGACAACGCCCATACCGCCCACCTGGATCAAGCACAGAAGGACCAGCTGGCCAAAGCCGGACCAGTAGCTGGCCGTGTCATGGACCACAAGGCCGGTGACGCAGGTGGCGGAGGTGGCGGTAAACAAGGCGTCAAAAAAGGATGCTCCCCCCCACTCCCGTGTGGAAAATGGCAGCATCAGCAGCGCCGTCCCCAGCAGGATCAGGCCCAGGAAGCCAAAAATAATGATGCGGGCGGGGGACACCCGGTCAATTTTCCAAAAAGGCCTCCACGCCGCCCGGCGCTTTTCGTTGAACACGCGGTCACTGCCTCCTCTAAAAGATGACTGTAAAAAGCTATAAAGATTGATTTGATTATACCATGTGCAGAATGAGGACTTTATTAGGGTTCTTTACGCGGTATTAAAATTGTATTAAGGCACAGCTCCGCGGGTGTCCGCCGCCGGCAAAACAGCGGTATTCCCAAGCCTTTCCGGGAAATCCCGGCAAAAGCCCCGGCATTAATGCAATCTTAATCTCCGGCAGAAAATGCAAATCTCATCCATAGATGTTTCCGTTTATAATAAAAGCAGAGATCGCATTTTGCGTTTGGGGGAGGGAGCTGCATGGAACTTCTTCTATTGGCCGGCGGGACCCTTTACGTTGCTGCCATCGGCTTCTTTGTCATGGGCCGCTTGGGACGGTTCCTGGATAATGGCGGCATTTCTCCCGGTTGGGACGGGGCCGGGGAGGCCCGGGACGCCGGGCAGGAGCCAGACCCGCCCCGGCAGCCAGCCCCCTCCATTCCGCAAGATCATCCCAGCGCATTCCATAAAAAGTAATGTCGTGCTATAATCATCTATATGGCCGCATTCCCGCCGCAGAGAGGAGGGATTTCCATGCTGGAGGAGCGCCGTCCGGACTTCGGTCTGCCGCACAGCGTCCGGCAGCCGGAGGAACCGTCGGCCGGACATTTGAAAATATTCTTTGGCTATGCCGCCGGCGTCGGCAAGACTTACGCCATGCTGGAAGCCGCCCGCCGGGCCAAGGCGGCCGGCGTGGATGTGGTGGCGGGCTATATCGAGCCCCACACTCAGCCGGAGACCATGGCCCTGCTGGACGGGCTGGAACAGCTGCCTGTCAAAACGGTCCTATATAGAGGTACCGCACGAAAGGAATTTGATCTGGACGCGGCACTGGCGCGGCATCCTCAGCTGCTTCTGCTGGACGAGCTGGCCCACACCAACGCCGAGGGCTGCCGCCATGTCAAGCGCTACCAGGATGTGCAGGAGCTGCTGCGCGCGGGCATCGACGTTTACACCACCGTCAACGTCCAGCATCTGGAAAGCCTGAACGACAAGGTGGCCGCCATTACCGGCGTATCCGTGGCCGAGCGCATCCCGGACAGCGTATTTGACTCCGCCGACCAGGTGGAGCTGGTGGACCTGGAGCCCGCGGACCTTCTGGAGCGGCTGCGGGCGGGAAAGGTCTGCCGCCCCCGGCAGGCCCTGGGGAATTTTTTCACCGCCAAAAATCTGGCCTCCCTCCGGGAGATCGCTCTGCGGCGCACGGCGGACCGGCTGGAGGCGGCTCCCTGGTCCGGGGAAGAGGAAAAGCCCAAGGCGGGCGAGCACATCCTCACCTGTCTGTCCGCCTCCCCCTCCAACGCCAAGGTCATCCGTACCGCCGCCCGTATGGCAAAGGCCTTCCACGGCGCTTTCACGGCGCTGTTCGTGGAAACGCCGGAATTTGCCTCCATGTCTGACGCGGACCGGGCCCGCATCAGCGCCAATGTGCGTCTGGCGGAGGAGTTGGGTGCCAAGATCACCACCACCTACGGCGATGACCCGGCGGTGCAGATCGCGGAGTACGCCCGCATCAGCGGCATCTCCAAGATCGTTCTGGGCCGCAGCCCCCGCCGGGAGGGCCTGCGCCACACCGAAAACCTGGTGGACCGGCTGAACGGCCTGGCCCCGGATCTGGACATCTACATCATCCCGGACCAGAAAGCGGGACGCCAGCCGCCGCGTACCCGGCAGGTCAAGCCCACACAGGAGCGGTTTTCCGCCGGTGACCTGCTGAAAATGCTGGGCGTCCTGGGGCTGTGCACGCTGGGCGGCTACTTCTTCTCCTTTTTGGGCGTGGCGGACACCAACATCATCATGCTGTACCTGCTGGGTGTGCTGGTCATCTCCATGATCACCACAGGCCGCAGTTACAGCTTGCTTTCCTCGTTGCTGTCGGTGCTGCTGTTCAACTTTTTCTTTACAGACCCCTATTTCACCCTCCGCAGTGACCCCAGCTATATCGCCACCTTCGGCATCATGCTGCTGGTGGCTCTGCTCAGCACGTCCCTGACCATCCGGGTCAAGACCCAGGCGAAAATGAACGCCGACAAGGCCTACCGCACCGCTATTTTGCTGGAATCCAGCCGCAAGCTGCAAAACGCCGAGGGGGCGGAGGCCATTTTGACGGTGGCGGCCCAGCAGCTGAGCCACCTTCTGGAGCGGGACCTGGTGGTCTACCAGGCAGACGGCCAGGGGGGGCTGCTGCCGGCCATGCGCTTCCCTGTTGCCGAAAAGACAGACCTGTCCTCTTTGCTGGTCCCCTCGGAAGAAGCCGTGGCGGAATGGGTGCTGAAAAACAACAAGCACGCCGGCGCCACCACCAATACCCTGCCAAACGCCAAGTGCCTGTACCTGTCCATCCGGGGCACCGGCGGCGCACTGGCCGTGGTGGGCATCGCGGTGAAGGGCAGCCATCCCCTACAGTCCTTTGAAAAGAATCTGATGGTGGCGCTTCTGGACGAGTGCGGACTGGCGCTGGAAAAAGAGATCACCATGCGGGAAAAGCAGAAAGCGGAGGCGCAGGCGGATCAGGAGGCCCTGCGGGCCAATCTCCTGCGGGCAATCTCCCATGACCTGCGCACGCCCCTGACCAGCATTTCTGGCAATGCCAACATCCTGATGGAAAAAGCGGACCAATTGGAGCCGGAAAAGCAGCAGAGCCTGTTCGCCGCCATCTACGACGATGCTATGTGGCTCATCAACCTGGTGGAGAATCTGCTCTCCATCACCAAAATCGAGGATAACCGCATCCATATGAACATGGAGCCCGAGCTGCTGGAGGACATCTTTACAGAGGCGCTGTCCCACCTGGACCGCAACGCCGGCAAGCACCATATCCAGGTGGACCTGCCGGACGATATCCTCATGGCCGATATGGACGCCCGCCTCATGGTGCAGGTGGTCATCAACATCGTCAACAACGCCATCAAGTATACGCCGGAGGGCTCCCATATCACGCTGTCGGCAAAGCGTTCCGGCCAGCTGGTGGCCGTGGAGGTCACTGATGACGGCCCCGGTATCCCTGACGGCGCCAAGGAAAAGCTCTTCGATATGTTCTATACCGCCAATAACGAGCGGGGCGATGGCCGCCGGGGCCTGGGCCTGGGCCTCTCCCTCTGCAAATCCATCGTGTCCGCCCACGGCGGGGAAATCGAAGCCATGGACAATCACCCTCAAGGGACGATCTTTCGCTTCACCTTGCGGGCATCGGAGGTAAAACCCTATGAATAAACCGCAGATCCTGTTTGTGGAGGACGATGCCGCCGTCGGCAACCTCATCGCCACCACGCTGGAAACACAGAACTACCAGTTTCACCGGGCCAAAAACGGCAGCCAGGCAGTGATGGACGCCCTCTCCTGCCGGCCGGATGTGATGCTGCTGGACCTGGGACTTCCGGATATCGACGGCATCGAGATCATCAAGAAGATCCGCTCCTGGAGCAATCTGCCCATCATCGTGGTGTCCGCCCGGTCCGATGACCGGGACAAGGTGGCGGCCCTGGACGCCGGAGCCGATGACTATCTGACCAAGCCCTTCTCCGTGGACGAGCTGCTGGCCCGGCTGCGGGTAGCCCTGCGCCGGGTGCGGTACGACAGCCAGAAGACCAGCCAGGAGGCCGCCCGGTATCAAAACGGCGGCCTTGTCATTGACTATGCCGCCGGGTGCGCCTACCGGGACGGACAGGAACTCCACCTGACTCCTATCGAATATAAGCTCTTGTGTCTGCTGGCCAAAAACACCGGCAAGGTCCTGACCCACAACTATATCATCAGTGAGATCTGGGGCAGTTCTTCCGAAGGCGTTTCAGCGGAACTGCCCTCCCTGCGGGTCTTTATGGCCACGCTGCGCAAAAAGCTGGAGGTGGACCAGAGCCGCCCCCAGTATATCCAGACCCACATCGGAGTGGGCTACCGGATGATCCAGTGCAACCGGGAAAGTGACGTATGAGCAGCGGCGTGGGATGCCCGTCTGGGTATCCCACGCCTTGGTACTCTCCTCGGAGCGTTTCAGTCACCGCTTTCGGCGGCAGTATGGCCTCAGAAAGTTTTTTAAAAACTTTTCATTTTTTTCATAAAGATTATTGACAAAACCAGGTGCATCTGATATATTAATTCGTGCCCGTTGTGGCGTTGATTTGGCGGCATAGCTCAGTTGGCTAGAGCATGCGGTTCATACCCGCAGTGTCCCCGGTTCAAATCCAGGTGCCGCTACCAAATTCCATGGAGCGCCGGAAGGCGCTTCATGGAATTCCCCCCAAATGGCCCGTTGGTCAAGTGGTTAAGACACGGCCCTTTCACGGCTGTAACATGGGTTCGAATCCCGTACGGGTCACCATCCCATAAGACGCTGTGGTATCGCGGCGTCTTGTGGGTTTCAAAACCAAATATCCGTATGGAGGCTTAGCTCAGCTGGTTAGAGCGCCTGCTTCACACGCAGGAGGTCACTGGTTCGAGTCCAGTAGTCTCCACCAAAAAGTTCCTGATTTCGCAAGAAATCAGGAACTTTTCTTTATATTTTCGTCTAAACAGTTCGGTTGTATTTTTGCGTTTTCTGTCTGACCCAAACCGTGACCCATAAGCGGAATAAACTATACCCCATAA
>SFDT01000040.1 GCA_004558115.1 Clostridiales bacterium
GTTCCGATACTTGTACTTCAATTCCGGAAATTTTTCGTAGATCATCAGGCTGCTCTTCCCCTTCAGGTACCCCATAAAGCTCGATACTGCCACTTTCGGCGGTATCTCCACCAGCATGTGCACATGGTCCGGACACACCTCTGCTTCTATGATCCTGATTTTCTTCCAGTTACACAGCGTTCGCAAAATCTCTCCGATTTCCCGTCGCTTTTCTCCATAAAAAACCTTCCTGCGATACTTTGGTGCAAATACGATATGATATTTGCAATTCCAGCTCGTATGCGATAAACTATTTACGTCATTCACCGGATGACCTCCCTTTGCTTTTTTGTTGTGCAGTTGGCGGACCGCACTCTTACTTTAAAGCAAAGGGAGTTTTCTTGTCTACATCATCGCCATTAGGCTTCTTTTGAACCACTCGCCTAGCGAGTGGTTTTCTGATATGCAAAAACGGGTCCCTTTTTTGTGCTTATGCCTGCGGCATGGGCTTGCCCAGCCGCTTGTACATGGTCTTTTTCACCGCCCGGAGGATGTTCTCATATCCGGTGCAGCGGCACAGGTGGCCGGAGAGGAGCTTGCGCAGTTCTTCATCCGTGTACGCCCTGCCGCTCTCCAAGATCTCCTCAGCAGTGAGGATGAAGCCGGGAGTGCAGAAGCCGCACTGGATGGCCGCCTCCTCCACGAAGGCCTGCTGGATATCGGAGAGCTCGCCGTTGGGACCCAGCAGCCCCTCCAGGGTGCGGATGCGCTTGCCCTCCGCCCAGACTGCCAGGTAAATGCAGGAGTTGAAGGCCTCCCCGTCAATGAGGACGGTGCAGGCGCCGCACTCCCCCACCTCGCATCCTTTTTTCACGGAGGTCAGGCGGTAATCATTGCGGAGCATGTCGGTGAGGCTGGCCCGCACATCCACGGTGCGCTCCACATCCTTGCCGTTGAGATTGAAATGGACCGTCTGCATCTGGGCCATCACAGCTCACCTCCCGCTTTTCTCACAGATTCGATGAAGGCCCGCTTGGCGCTCTCCACCGCGATGTGCATCCGGAAATCCCTGGCGGCCCGCCAGGAGTCCCGGGGATTGATGTCCTCCTTCACCGCCTGGGCAAACCGCTCCGCCAGATCCATAGAGAGGGGCTGTCCGGCGGCCAGGGCCTCGGCGGTCCCGGCCCGCAGGGGAACGGGGCCCGCCACGCCGAAGGCCACCCGGGCCCGCTCCACATATCTTTTGTCGGCGGAGAGGCGGACGTTCACGGACGTACCCAAGGTGGCGATGTCCATGGCATTGCGCATGGCGTATTTGATGTAGTGGCCGAAGGTGTTTTCATAGCTCTCCTTCGGAATGAGGATGGCAGTCTGGATCTCGCCCTCCCGGATGTCCACCTTGCCCGCCCGGATATAAAACTCATGGATGGGCTGGCGGCGGACGCCCTCCGGCCCTGTCAGCTCCACGATGGCGTCATAGGCGTGGAGGGTGGAGGCGGAGTCGGCGGAGGTGACGCCGTTGCAGGTGTTGCCGCCGATGGTGCCGATGTTTCGGATCTGGGGACCGCCCACCTGGTCCACCGCCTCGCCCAGCACGTTCACGTATTTCTGGATAAGGGGGTCCTGGGTGATGTGGGAAAAGCTGGTGAGAGAGCCGATACGCAGCGTGCCGTCTTCCTCCAGGGACACGCCCCGCAGTTCGTCCAGGCCGTAAATGGAGATGAGCTCCGCGCCGGCCCGCTTTCCCTCCCGCATCTGCACCAGCACGTCGGAGCCTCCGGCGATGATCTGGGCCTCGGGATGGGCAAGACGGAGGGCCACGGCGTCGGCCACATCCGTGGCCTGGTACAAGGCTTTCATATCATACATAACGGGTCCCTCCCTTAATCGTTGATGAGGCCGGCCTCTTTGAACGCCGCGTAAAGGACATGGGGCGTAATGGGGCAACAGTCGATGGCCACGCCGGTGGCGTTCAAAATGGCGTTGCGGATGGCAGGCGCGCCGGAGCAGGCCGGCGGCTCACCCAGGGACTTGGTGCCGTAGGGCGACGTGGGCTCCGGGTTCTCCACAAAGGCCGCCTGGAGATGGGGGTGGTCCATAAAGGTGGAGAGCTTGTAATCCAGCAGGTTGTTGTTCAGGGGCTTTCCGGTCTTTTCGTCGAATTTCAGCTCCTCGGAAAGGCCGTAGCCAATGGCCATGGACATACCGCCGTGGACTTGGGCCTCCGCCAGAGCGGGGTTGATGAGGGTGCCGCAGTCGTGGACATTCACAAGGTTCAGCAGCTTCACCTTGCACATGGGGATATCCACCTCCACCTCGGCGAAAGAGCAACCGAAGGAGTAGGCGTTGGTCTTGATCTGAGCCGTGGTCTCGGCGGTGATGTGCTGGCTGTGCTCCAGAGAATACAGGCTCTCGGTAGCCAGGTCGCCAAGGGATTTCAGGATGCGGCCGTCGGACTTGCGGACGATCTGGCCGTCCACCAGGTCCAGATTGCTGACGGGCATCCGGGTCTGCTCATGGGCAATGGTCAAAATGCGCTCCCGGAGGGCCATGGCGGTCTGCATGATGCTAAAGCCGCCGATATAGGTCTGGCGGGAAGCGTAGGCGCCGGTGCCGAAGGGCGTGACATCCGTGTCCTGGGTGGAGACCACATGCACATCCTCCAGGGGGATGCCCACGGCGTCCGCCACCATCTGGGAGTAAGCGGTGTCACAGCCCTGGCCGATCTCCGTCTCGCCGGTCTGGAACTGGAGGGAGCCGTCCTGGTTGAGCACCATGCGGCAGGAGGAGGACTCCAGGGAAATGGGCCAGACGGCGGTATTGTACCAGAACACCGCAAGGCCCACGCCTCTGCGGACAGGACCGGTCTGGTTCTGGTATTCCCGGTATTTCCGGGCATAGTCCATGGCGGCCATGCCCTTGTCCATGCACTGGTTGAAGGTGTCGGTATACAGCTCATTCTTGGAGAAGCCGTCCACGTAGCCCACAGGCATTAAATTCTTCCGCCGGAAGGCCATGGGCTCCATGCCGATGGCCTTGCAGATATCGTCGATATGGCTCTCCCCGGCGAACATGGCCTGGGGGATGCCGTAGCCCCGCATGGCGCCGGCGGCGGGACGGTTGGTGAACACGGTCCAGCAGTCGCACTCCAGATTGTCGCAAGGATACAGCTGGGGGAAGGCGCCCATGCCCTTGGCCACCACGCCGTGGCCGTGGGAGGCGTAAGCGCCCTGGTTGGAAAAGGCCTCAAACTTCCGGGCCACCAGGGTGCCGTCGGGCCGGACATAGGAGATGATGTGGGTGCGGATGGCGTGGCGGACACGGTTGGAAACAAATGTCTCCTCCCGGCTGCACTCCAGCTTCACCAGATGTCCGCCCACCTGGGTGGTGCACCAGGCGCAAAGCGGCTCATACAAGGCGTCCTGCTTGTTGCCGAAGCCGCCGCCGATGTAGGGCTTGATGAGCCGGACCTTGCCCCAGGGAATTCCCAGGGCCTGCCCCACGACCCGGCGGACAATGTGGGGGATCTGGGTGGAGCTGACCACCACTACCCGGCCAGCCTCCATATAGGCAAAGCAGCCGTGGTTCTCAATGTGGCAGTGCTGGACCGTGGGGGTATCGTACCAGCCCTCCACGCGGATCAGGCCCGGTTCCTTCCGGGCCTCTTCATAATTGCCCTTGCGGATATCCGTGTGCTTGAGCACGTTGCCGGGGAACTCCTCGTGGATCTGGGGGGCGTCCGGCTCCATGGCCTTCTGCACATCCAGCACGAAGGGCAGCTCCTCATACTCCACCTTCAGCGCCCGGACGGCCTGGGCGGCGGCAACCTCGTCCTCCGCGATGACCACCGCTACGTCATCGCCGTAGTAGCGGACATGGCGGTTCAGCAGCAGCCGGTCCGCCACGTCCTGGTGGGCGGGGTCCGTGGACCAGGGATGGCCCGCTGTGGGAAAGGGGATGTTGGGTACGTCAAAGCAGGTCAGAACACGGACCACGCCGGGAATGCGCTCCGCCGCGGAGGTGTCGATGGACTTGACAAAGCCGTGGGCAATGGCGGCGTGGCAGACCTTGGCCACGTAGGCGCTCCGGTCGCACAAATCGTCCATGTATTTGGCCCGTCCGGTGGCCTTTTCATAGGCGTCCACACGGACGACGCTTTTGCCGACACTTTTGTTCATAGGGCATGCCTCCTTATGGAATGAAGTCCCGCCTCCGGATTGACTTGCGGGGCGGAAAGCGGATATACTAACGTCAGATGGGAGATGGGAACATGGATGCTTTGAAAGTCGGATGTGTGGTCATGGCCGCCGGGAACGCCCGGCGGTTCGGGGAAAACAAGCTGGCGGCACAGCTGAAGGGCCGAAGCCTCATTTCACGGGCGCTGGACGCCGTTCCGGCGGAGCAGCTCCACGCCGTGGTCGTTGTGAGCCAATACCCGCAGGTCATGGACCTTGCGGGAACATTTCATTTCGCCGCCCTTTACAATCCCCATCCGGACTGGGGCATCAGCCACACCATCGCCCTGGGATTGACCGCGCTGCTGGACTGTGACGGCGTGCTGTTTTTGGTGTCCGACCAGCCGCTGCTGCGCCGGGAGAGCGTGGCGAAGCTGGTCACGCTGTGGCGCTCCCAGCCGGACAAGATCGCGGCCCTGGGCCACGGAGGCGTTCGGGGCAATCCCTGCCTGTTCCCCGCCCGGTTCTTTCCGGAGTTGATGGCCCTGACAGAGGACCGCGGCGGCAGCAGCGTCATCCGCCGCCACGAGGAGGACCTGGTGCTGCTGGAGGCGGACGCCTCCGAGCTGTACGACGTGGACACGGTCCAGGCGCTGGAAGCACTGAAGGAAACATAATAGCTGTATGAAACGCGGCGGGGCGGTTGCCCCGCCGTTTTTTCGTTATTTGCGGCTGTACGGCGTGCCCTCCAGGGGCAGGCTGGTGCGCAGGCGGCCGTCATAGCGGTAATAGGCGTCCGCAATGGCGGGAGCCGTGGGAATGGAGGTGATCTCGCCGATACCGATGGCGCCGCAGGCCACATTCAATCCCTGTTTCTCAATGATGATAGGGGTGATCTCCGGGATCTGGTTGGCCCGGAACAGGCCCAGGGTGCCGTATTTGGCGGTGGGCTTGCAGTTATCAAGCGGATACCGCTCCGTCAGGGCAAAGCCCATGGACATGACCACGCCGCCTTCGATCTGGCCCTCGATGGAGGTGGGATTCACCGCCTTGCCCACGTCATGGGCGGCCACGATTTGGCTGATTTTTCCCTCCTCGTCCAGGATGCACACCTGAGTGGCATAGCCGTAGGCGATGTGGCTGACAGGGTTTGGTACATCGGCGCCCAGGGGGTCGGTCCTGCCCAGGTATTCGCCGTAAAACTCCCGGCCCTCCAGGCCGTCCAGCCCGCTCTGGTCCAGGGCGGCCTTCAGGTCCTGGCAGGCCCGGCGGCAGGCCTCACCGGTGAACAGCGTCTGGCGGGAGCCGGAGGTGGTGCCGGAATCCGGTGCGCAGTAGGTATTGGACCGCTCATAGACGATGTTTTCCCGGGGAATTTTCGTCTGGTCATAGACCATCTGTGTCAAAACCGTGCCCAGTCCCTGGCCGATGCAGGAGGCGCCTGCAAAAATATGGACTTTGCCGCCCTCCACCACCAGGCGGACCCGGCCGGTATCCGGGATGCCAACGCCCACGCCGGCATTCTTCATGGCGCAGGCCAGGCCCACATATTTGTTGGCGTCCACATAGGGCTTCACCGCCTCCAGCGTCTCCACCAGGCCGGTGGAATCGTCCACGATCTGGCCGTTGGGCAGCTCCTGGCCGGGGCGGATGGCGTTGCGGTAACGGATCTCCCAGGGGGTGATGCCCACAAGGTCCGCCATCTGGTTCAAAAGGGTTTCAATGCAGAAGCAGGTCTGGGTAACGCCGAAGCCCCGGAAGGCGCCGGCGGGGGGATTGTTGGTGTAATAAGCCCAGCCGTCGATCTCGAAGTTCTGATAGTTATAAGGTCCGGCGGCGTGGGTGCAGGCACGCTCCAGCACCGGGCCGCCCAGAGAGGCGTAAGCGCCGGTGTCGGCAATGACCTCGGCGGCCACACCCTGGATAATGCCGTTTTCATCGCAGCCCAGGGAGAACTCCATCTCCATGGGATGGCGCTTGGGATGGATGAGGATGCTCTCCGCCCGGGTGAGCTTCACCTTGACGGGCCGCTTGGCGAGATAGGCGATGAGGGCGGCGTGGTGCTGAACGGTCACGTCCTCCTTGCCGCCGAAGCCGCCGCCTACCAGGCAGTTGCGGACCTTCACCAGCTCCGCCGGAAGCCCCAGCATCCCCATGATCTCATGCTGGGTGTCGTAAGCGCCCTGGTCCGTGGAAAGGACCATGACCCCCTCCCCGTCGGGATAGGCCACGGCGCACTCCGGCTCCAGGAAGGCGTGCTCCGTCCAGGGAGTGGAGAATCGCTGGGTCAGAACGCACTTGGACTTGGCGATGGCCTCCGCCGGGTTGCCCCGCTGGATGTGCTTGTGGGCCAGCAGGTTGCCGTTTTGATGGACCAGGGGCGCGTCCGGCAGCATGGCCTCCCGGGGAGAGCGGACCATGGGCAGCTCCTCATAGTCCACCTTTACCAGGGCCTTGGCCTGGGCCAGGATCTCCGGTGTCTCGGCGGCCACCAGGCAGATGGCGTCGCCCAAATAGTGGGTGATATCCCCCACAGCGATCATGGTGTCCCAGTCCTTCACCAGGTGGCCCACCTTGTTCTTCCCGGGGATGTCAGCGGCGGTATAGACGCCCACCACGCCGGGCAGGGCCTTGGCCTCCTCCGTATGGATGGCCAGCACCCGGGCCCGGGGATAGGCGCTGCGGACGGCGGAGCCGTAGATCATGCCGTCCAGATAAATATCGTCGGGATAGGCGCCGGTGCCGGTGACCTTCTCCCGCACATCCACCCGGGGCACCCGCGCGCCCAGAGACCAGTCCTTGGGCGCCTCCGGCACCGAGCCGGCGCGGAACACCTCCGCCGCCAGCAAAATGGCGTCAATGATCTTCACATACCCGGTACAGCGGCAGATATTGCTGCGGATGGAAAAGGCCGCCTCCTCCCGGGTGGGGTTCAAATTTTTGTCCAGCAGCCCCTTGGCACACATGACCATGCCCGGGATGCAAAAGCCGCACTGAACGGCTCCGGCGGTGCCGAAGGCGTATGTATAGACATCTCTTTCAAAGTCCGTCAGGCCCTCCACCGTGATGATGGTCTTGCCCTCCAGCTTGTCGGTCTGGGGAATGCAGGCCCGGGTGGGCTTGCCGTCCACAAGAACGGTGCAGGTGCCGCAGGCACCCTCACTGCATCCGTCCTTCACGCTGGTCAGGTGCAGCTCATCCCGCAAAAAGCGCAGGAGCTTTTGATTCTTCTCCACGGTCACGGCCTGGCCGTTCACGGTAAAAGTTGCCATGAATAAACCTCCTTGCCGTGCCCAACCCTGGTCCCACGGACTGTTTTTTTATATTTTCCAGGAAAGGTTGACCTTTTCCTTTGCCTTATTATACAATAACCGCCGCCGGTACGCAATCTCTGTTTGTGGAAACCGTTGTTCTATCTTCAGCATAGCGCCGGAAGCTGCCAGCCCACCGCCAGGGCGCCCTTTCGGACCGTAATGGTGGCAGCAGGCTCCAGGAGATGATTGCTGACGCCCAGGGGGAATTCCGGCGTCAGCACGGCGTCCTTCAGGGGATACTGAAAGCCCACTTCGTCGATCCCCTCCGCCCGGTCTCCCAGGCAAAAGGCGGAAAACAGCCCCCATTCCACCGTCTTTTCAATGGTGAGGGATTCGTTCTCCAGCACGGTCCAGACAAAATCGTCGTCATAGAGGTAGCCCCTGGCGCCCCGCCGCCGGATGAACAGCAGCGTCTGGAGATTTGCCAGCGTATGGTCCAGCCGCTTGCCGCCGGTGCCGCCGTAAATATAAACCGTGTCACAGCCCTGCTCCAATGCGGTCTTCACCGCCAGCATGGTGTCCGTATCGTCCTTTTCCACGGGAGAGCGGTGGATATTGGCAAAATCCTCCGGCTGGTCCATGGAGTCGAAATCCCCCAGCAGCAAATCCGGCACGATGCCGGCCTGGCGGCAGACGCGGTAGCCCGCGTCGGCGGCAATAACAAAGTCGCCGGGAGCGGGACGCTCCCGCAGGCCGTAAAAGGTCCCGGCGGCAAAAATAAAGCTTCGCTTCATGGATCATCACTCCTGAAAGTACCGGAGAACTACCGGCATCGTTCCCGTGTTGCCTGTTCAGTATAGCATATTCCCCCGCCGCTGGCAAATGAATTGGCCCGCCGGAACTTCCGGCGGGCCTGGGGTCTTATTCGATGTGCTCCTCGCAGAAATTGTCCACTACCCGGTATCCCATCTCTCCCGGTTCCGCCACCGGGAATTCAGCAATGCTCACCGGGTCAAACAGCGGGCAAAGCCGCTTCTCCGGCTCCAGCCGCAGTACCGGCGCCCGGTCGCGGCGGCCGTTTTCTCCGCGCTTCATGCAGATCACCCCGTCCGCAGTATGTGCAAAACGGGAACGGATTATGACAAAATCCGCGTTGTTATTCCTTCTCCATCAGCCGCAGGCCGGCATCCTTGTCGCCGGCGATGATCAGATGGGCATCCGGCTGAAAGCGGTATTCCGGGTTCAGCAGCGGTACGATCTCGTCCCCCGTCTTCAGGCCCAGGATGTTCACGTTATACCGGCGGCGGACATCCACCTGGGCCACGGTCTTTCCCTCCCACTCCCGGGGAGTCTCGATCTCCAAAATGGCATATTTCGGCGTTAATTCGATGTAGTCAAAGGCATTGTCCGCGGAAAAGCGCATGGCGACCCGGTGGGCCATGTCCATCTCCGTGTGGATGACAAAATCGGCGCCGATCTTCTTCAGGAACTTGATCTGCTTTTCCCGGTCCGCCCGGGCCACCACGCAGCGGGCGCCCAGTTCCTTCAGCGTGGCAGTGACCTCCAGAGAAGTCTGGAAATCGTCACTGACGCAGACGAAGCACACATCAAAATTCCGCACTCCCAGGGAGGCCAGCACCTGCTCATCCTGGCAGTCCCCCACGCAGGCGGCCGTGGCCACGGAAGCCATCTTTGCCACCCGCTCCTCGTCCTGGTCCACCACCATGACCTCGTTGCCCAGTTCCATGAGCTTATGGGTCAGATGGATGCCGAACCGGCCCAGGCCGATCACCAAAAAGGATTTCATATCGTCCCTACTCCTTTCAACCGATCAGGATTTTTTCCGGCACGTTCCGCAGATGGGCCCGGGGCCGGTCCCGGGTGATGGCCATGGCCACGGACATGCTGCCTACCCGTCCGGCAAACATCATCAGCGTCACCGTGATTTTGGAAAACGCCGGCAACGTGGCGGTGATGCCCCGGGTCAGGCCCACGGTGCCCATGGCGGAAATGGACTCAAACAGCGCGTCATCCAGCGCAATGCCCTGGAGGCACAGCACCATGCATCCGGCGATGCAGACCATGAAATACATGCTGACGGAAGAAAACGCCTTGTGGATATCCGCCTCGTCCAGACGGCGGCCGAACAGGTCCACATCCTCCCGCCGGCGCACACGGGCCAAAGCACTGAGTACCAGCACGGCGAAGGTGTTCACCTTGATGCCGCCGCCGGTGGAGCCGGAGCCGGCGCCGATAAACATGAGGACCATGGTCAGCAAAGTTCCGCTGGCGCTGAGGGAACGCAGGTCCACGGTGTTGAAGCCGGCGGTACGGGGCGTCACCGCCTGGAAGGCCGCCATCAGCAGCTGCTCCCCAGTGGAGGCTCCGGCAAAGGCGTGGTCCCCCTCCAAAATATAAAAGGCTCCCGCGCTTAAAAAGAACACCAGCAGCGTGCCGGTAAAGGCGATCTTGCTGTGGAGCCTCCACTGGCGGAAGCGCATCCCGTGGGTGAGGATGTCATCCCACACCAAAAAGCCCAGGCCGCCGGCGATGATGAGGAGGATGAGCACGATGTTCAAATAGGGTTCCCCCGCCGCCGAGGTCAGGGATGAACCGGTCCCCAGCAGGTCAAAGCCGGCGTTGCAGAAAGCGGAAATTGCGTGGAACACCGCCATCCAAACGCCCCGCAGGCCGTACCGGGGGCAAAACCACACCAGCAGCGCCGCCGCGCCAAGGCACTCACAGGCGACCGTCACCTTCAGCGCCCGGCGGGTCAGCCGCACCACGCCGCCCATCTGCAGCGCCCCCACGGAGTCCATGAGGATGGAGCGTTGGTGGAGCCCGATGCGCCGCCCCAGGAAAATGGACACCAGGGCGGACACCGTCATGAAGCTGAGGCCGCCGATCTGGATGAGCACCAAAATCACCGCCTGTCCAAACAGCGTGAACTGGGTCCAGGTATCGTACAGCACCAGCCCCGTGACGCAGGAGGCGGAGGCGGCGGTGAACAGGGCATCCAGAAACGGCAGGCTGCCGCGGTCCCGGGACGCCCAGGGCAGCATCAGCAGCAAAGCCCCCAGCAAAATGAGACACGCGAAGCTCAGCGCCAGGCTCTGGACGGCATTGAGCGTAAAACGGCGACGGTCCATGGGTCCCTCCTCTTGCAAAAACGGATCATAATGTGGCTATTATACCCTGCTCTCTCCCATTTTTCAACCCGGCCTGCCGTCCTCTGGCCTTTTGGCGCCCGTCCCCTTATAATATTTTTATGATCAGGAAACCATCCCTGTTTTTTCTCGTCTTACACAGCAAAGGAAAGGAGGTGTTCCCCACGGAGGACAAAGAGATCATCGAGCTGTACTGGCAGCGGGACCAGCAGGCCATTCAGGAGACCGCCGGCAAGTACGGCACCTTTCTGCACAGCATCGCCTGGAACATCCTCCGCAGCCACGGCGATGCCGAGGAATGCGTCAACGACACATATCTGCGGACCTGGAACGCCATCCCGTCGGCGCGTCCTTCCGCCTTCCGGGCCTGGCTGGGGCGCATCGCCCGGAACCTGAGCCTGGACCGCTGGAAGCAAGGCCGGACTCAGAAGCGGGGCGGCGGGGAAACGGAACTGCTGTTGGGAGAGCTGGACAGGTGCGTACCCTCTCCCCGGCGTACGGAAAGCCACCTGGAGGACCAGGAGCTGGCGTCTCTCATCAGCGCGTTTTTGCGGCGGCTTCCCCGGGAAGCCCGGGTCATTTTCCTGCGGCGGTACTGGTTCGGAGATGACCTGGCCGCCATTGCCGCCCGGCTGGGCTGCGGGCAGGGCAAGGTAAAATCCTCCCTGTTCCGCACCCGAAACGCCCTGCGGACCTATCTGGAACAGGAGGGGGTGTCTTTATGAACGGAGAACGGTTGTTCCGCGTTTTGGGCCTGGTGGATGAAGACCTGATCGAAGAAGCCGCTTCCCCCGCTCCCCGGCGGCGGAGGGCCATTGGGCGCGCCGCGGCGGCGGCCGCCTGCGCGGTGCTGGTATGCGGCGCGGGGCTTGCCTGGCTGGTGACCGGCGGCTTCCGGGGATACGGCTCCTCCGCGCCGGGAGAGAGCGGCAGCGGCATCGCCCACGAAAGTGAGCCCCTTGGCTCGGAGGGCACCGCCTTCATGTCCTACGCGGGTCCGGTGTTTCCTCTGGCCACAACGGAAGAAGCCCCCGGCCTGACGGCGGAGCGGACCATTACCTGGGACTTTGCCCCCGGGGCCTATGAGGACGGTTCTTCCCGCCAGTGGGGCGCTGAAGTGACAGACCGCTATATCTTAACAAACTCCACGGACAGTGACATAACGGTGACGGCCCTGTACCCCTTTGCCGGTTCGTTCCGGGAGCTTGCATCCCAGCTGCCCACAGTGACCGTGGACGGGGCGGCGGCTGCCTCTATCCTCTATGCCGGGGCCTACGCCGGTGGATTCCGGGACGCCGGCCTGGAGGACGGCTCCACCTGGAACCTGGAATACCTGGACAGCTGGACGGACTACCGGGCTCTGCTGGAGGACGGCAGCTATCTGGAACGGGCCCTGGGGAACGGTCCGTCCCTGGATATTCCGGTGACGGTGTACGAATTTACCGACTCCCAGGCCCCGGCGGGCCATGACGCCGCCACCCAGGCCATCACGTTCACCATCGACCAAGAAAAGGCCACGGTCCTCACATACGGCTTTAACGGCTCCAGCTGGGATACGGAGACCGGCTGGCGGCAGTACAGCTATTTCGTGCCCAACGGCCAGCGCCGGGATACGGACCCCAAGCTGCTGGCAGTACTGGGGGAGGACATTGGGACTTACACTCTGGACGGTTACGAAAACGGCGCCTGCGAGGCAGAGTTGGACGGCGTCAGCTGCACCGTCACCCGGCGGGAAACCACGCTGGACGTGGTGCTGGACCTGCTGTGCCGGGCCTATTTGGAGACGCAAGCCGACTGGCAGTGGGGCATGACCGGGGAGGAGACAGCGGCGGTGCCTTACGCCCTGTTCCGCCGGGCCGCGGCGGAGCTTCTGGTCCAGTACGGCGTCCTGGCGGAGAGCGATACAGTGGACCGCTACGCCAACGGACGGCTGGATGACATCCTCAGCGAGGCCATGAGCCAGCAGCGGGTGCTGTATCTGGCGGTACCCGTCACGATCCCGGCAGGCAATACTTTGGAGCTCACCTATGCGCTTTGGAAAGAGCCCAGCTTTGACTACGGCTGCTCCGGCTCGGAAAACGTGGGGCTCCAGGGCTACGACCTGGTGACCCGGCTGGGGTCCACACTGGACTTCACCGCCCAGACCGCCGCTTTGGTCCATACGGAAGCCATTGAGCTGGTCCGGGACAATTTTGGCTTCGATCTGGCATCCGGCGTCACCGAGGCGAAGCTGGACCCGGAAGCTGAGCACTACTATCTGGAGATCCGCCCCATTGCATCAGATTGAGCCCATGTGGTATACTGAGAAAAAACACCACGGAGGTCATCTATGCACAGGGTCTTATTTATCTGCCACGGCAGTATCCTAAGAAGCCTCGAAAAAGCCTGTTATATCAACGGTTTTCGTCGCTCAAACGGCGCGTACTACACCACAATTACACCATTTGTGAAAGAGCTTTGATGTGACAGATAAGAATAACAAGAAATACGATAAGACGGTTTTGATCCAATAACATAAAAATGGCACCATATTCAGTGCGAATACTGAATATGGTGGAGACCGCAGAAAATTCTGTGTAATCGACGTTCCTCGACAGTATGAAAATCTTCGACTAAGTCAAGAATGAGAACAAACATTCAAGACGAGGAGACG
>SFDT01000041.1 GCA_004558115.1 Clostridiales bacterium
ATCAACGCCAGGCCTCGCAAAGTCTTAAACTTTCATTCTGCTCAGGAGCTGTGGGACTTTGAGCTCTTTTCTTGTTGCACTTAGTTTGACAATTTACTCAGCTTTTCCATGTGTTTTCCGGCGGATTTCAGCATCAGCTTTTTACTGCCCACCTGATCGAAGGCCACTTCCACCAGCGCGTCGCCGCCCATGGGACGGACGGACAGCACCATACCCTGCCCAAAGGCGGTGTGGCGGACCATGTCTCCCTTTTCCAGCTGCATCAGGCCGGCGGCAGGTGCCGCGTTTTTCTGGGCGGAGGCCAGAGGCCGCTGCCGGGGCGCCTGCTCCGCCCGGTAGGCATGGACGCTGCCGTTTTCCCGGGGGCCGCCGCTGGTGTAGATGCCCGTGGCGGGCCGGGCGGGACGCGGCGCATAACCGCCGTAGGAAGAACCGCCGGAGTAAGAGCTCCCAAAGGAGCCGCCCTCCCAGCGGTCGCCGCCGAAGGTGGAATCGTGCTCCATGCCGCCGAATCTCGGCACCGGCTTGCTCTCCCAGTGCATATTCTCCTCCGGGATCTCCTCCAGGAAGCGGGAGGCCCGGTTGGCGCTGGTGCGGCCGTACAGCATCCGCTGGCGGCAATTGGTGAGGGTCAGCTTCTCCTTGGCCCGGGTCATGGCCACGTAGCAAAGGCGGCGCTCCTCCTCCAGTTCCTCCTGGTCGTACTGGGCGGAGGAGCCGGGGAAAATGCCCTCCTCCATGCCCACTACATACACCACCGGGAATTCCAGGCCCTTGGCGGAGTGGATGGTCATCATAGTGACGCAGTTGTCGTCCGCGTCCACGCTGTCCAGGTCCGTGTACAGGGCGATCTCATTGAGGAAGCCGGAGAGGGTGGCGTCCTCCGGGTCCTGCTCCAAAAAGCCCAGAATGTTGGATTTCAATTCCTGGACGTTTTCGATACGGCCCCGGCTCTCCATGTCGTTTTTCTCCTCCAGGGCCTTCACATACCCGGTCTGGTCACAGACGGCGTCGTAAAATTCCGGCAGGGCCAGATCGGCCCCCTGGCGGCGGAGACCGTCGATGAGGTCCGCGAATTTCAAGAGCTTGGTGCTGGCGCTTTTCAACTCCGGAAACAGGTCCGCGTTGCGGATGATCTCATACAGGGAGGCTCCCTGCCCCTCCGCCAGCACGGCCACCTTGTCCAGCGTGGTGGCGCCGATGCCTCTGGGCGGGTTGTTGATGATGCGCCGCAGGCGCAGGTCATCCATGGGGTTGTTCAGAACACAGAGGTAGGCCAGCATGTCCTTCACCTCGGCCCGGTCGAAGAACTTCATGCCGCCCACCACTTTATAGGGGATGCCGTTGCGCTTCATGGCGTATTCCAAGGCGTTGGACTGGGCGTTCATGCGGTAAAGTACCGCCGTGTCCCGGAAGTTCCGGCCCCGGTTCACCCCCATAAGGATATCCCCCACCACATAGTTGGCCTCGTCGCTCTCGTTGAAGTTGGTCTTGACGGTGACGGTCTCTCCGGCGCCGTTGTCGGTCCAGAGGGTCTTGCCCTTGCGGCCGGCATTGTTTTTGATGACAGCGTTGGCAGCGTCCAGGATGTGCTGGGTGGAGCGGTAGTTCTGCTCCAGGCGGATAGTCCGGGCAGCGGGATACTGCTGCTCGAAATTCAGGATGTTTTCGATGTTGGCGCCCCGGAAACGGTAGATGGACTGGTCATCATCACCCACCACGCAGAGATTTTTCCGCCCGCCGGCCAGAAGCGAGGTCAGCAGGTACTGCAAGTGGTTGGTGTCCTGGTACTCGTCCACCAGCACGTAGCGGAACTTGTTCTGGTAATAGGCCAGCACTTCCGGCTCCTGCTGCAAAAGGGTCACGGTGTGGTAAATGATATCGTCGAAGTCCAGGGCGTTGGCGGCACGGAGCTTCTTTTCATAGGCAGCGTACACCTTGGCGATGCGGCTCATTTTCCAGTCGTTTTCAGAGGAATGGGCCTTGGCAAAGTCCTCCGGGCTCTGGTACTTGTCCTTGGCGCCGCTGATGACGGCAAGGATGCTCTTGGGCTGGAAAGACTTTTCGTCCAGGTTCTGCTCTTTCACGATGTCCTTGATGACCCGCTTGGCGTCATCGGTATCGTAAATGGTGAAGTCCTTGTCGAAGCCGATGCGGTCAATGTCCCGCCGCAGGATGCGGACGCAGGCGGAGTGAAACGTGGAGGCCCAGATGTCGTTGGCCATGGGCCCCAGCCTGGCGGCCAGGCGGTCCTTCAGCTCTCCCGCCGCTTTGTTGGTAAAGGTGATGGCGATGATCTCCCAGGGACGGGGCACATCCACGGCGCAGAGGCGGCGGGCCCGGCTCACATCCAGTTCATCCGGCCGTTCCGGGAAGTTTTCCAAAAAGGCCAGGTCCTCCTCCGTGGCCCACTCCGGCACAAAGTCCGAATCGCTGCCCCGGCCATAGGTCAGCAGGTTGTACACCCGCTGGATCAGGACGGTGGTCTTGCCGCTGCCCGCGCCTGCCAGCAGCAGAAGCGGTCCCTCCGTGGTCATGGCGGCCTTGCGCTGCATGGGATTAAGCCGCTTCAGGTCCCGGGCGATGACGGCGCACCTGGCTGCGATGTAGCGTTCACGAAAATCAGTCATATGTTCACCAGTTTTCTAGGGCGACACCGCATAATTCAGCAAGAGCGATTTGCGAGCAAATTTTGCGTCAGACAAAGGCGCAATTTTGCAGGAATACTGGGCGTATTTCAAAAAATTGCAACGCATGGATGGCGCAAAAGTCACGGTCCATTTTAGGACAAAATCCCGGCGGGGTCAACCGGAAAACGCGCGTCATTTTTTGTAACCGTTTTTTGGTTGACTGACGCTTCCCTTTTCCTCCTGTTTCGGGTATACTGTCGGTAAGACCCGAAACAGGAGGTTTTTTCTCATGCAGCAGTTATTTTTGCTGGCGGCTGTCATCTGCTTCGGCATGGCGGCCATCAAGTTCTGCACCGCCCGCATGAAGCCCAACACCGCCCCGTCCCAACCCAAACGCTCCGCTGATTTGACGGCGGAGGAGGCCAAGGCACGGATGGACGAAAATCCGGAGCTCATTTTGCTGGATGTCCGCACCCAGGCGGAGTTTGACGAGGGGCACATCCCCGATGCCGTATGCCTGCCGGTGGACATGATCGCGGCGGACATGCCCTTCCCCTTCGGCAAGGACGCGGAGATTCTGGTCTACTGCCAAACCGGACGCCGCAGCGCCGACGCCGCTGCCAAGCTGCGCAAGCTGGGCTTTACCGATGTCAGCGACATCGGCGGCATCGTGGACTGGCCCTACGAGACCACCACCGACTGAAAAAAAGACGCCGCTCCGACCGGAGCGGCGTCTTTTTTACTGAGCCAGGAACACCAGGTTCTTGTCCGTGATGAAATTAGGGATGCTGTACAGCACCACGATGTCCGCAATGCCGTTTTCCGCGGCGTACTGGGCCGCCGGCAGGCGGTAATACCGCAGGTCCAGCAGGTGGACCTCGGAAAAACGCTGGCTGAGGAAGGGCGCCAGGGAATCAGAATAGCTGTCCCGCACCAGCAAAATTTTGCTGCCGTCGGTGATGGCCTCGTTTTTGATGACACAAAGAGGCTGGTTGCCCCCCAGGAAAGCGGAATATTTGTCCTTTTGCTCCAGATAGGAACGCTCATAGAGGCTGCCCGCTTCCGGGGTGCCCGTCCGCCAGGAGGTGACGGAAAGGCCCGTGTCCTCCACCCAGAACTCCAGGGTGTCCGGCGTCAGCCAGTGGACGCCGGACTGGGAATACAGCGTGCCGTTGAAATCCTCGCTGGCAATTTCCGGGGTAAAATCCCTCCTGGACAGCGGCTCCTTTCCCAGGGTCTCCAGCAGGGCGTTGGCACCGTAGAAAGCGCCCAGTGTGGTCCAATGGTGGTCTGTGCGGTAGAAAATGGGCTCACCGGCGTGGGCGGCAAGGGCGCCTTGCAGGTCCGCCTGGGGCAGTCCCAGCTCCGCCGCCGCGGCCAACAGCTCCGTCTGGTCCCAGCTGGGCGTGCCGGCGGGCAGCGCCTCTTGCCAAATCTCCGCCGCCGAGGGAATGAGGCCCAGGTACACGTTGGCATCCGCCTTTTCCGAGAGCCGCCGGACGTAGGAGAGGTTCTTCTCCACCAGGGCGGTGTCCGGCGTATCCACCTTGGAAATGAGGGCGTCGCCGCAAAGATACACGCCGTTGAACTCCGTTTTTCCAATGGCCTGCTCCGCCCGGGCTTTCAGGCCCGTCCACTGGTCCCGCAGGGGAAACTGGTCGGCGAAGTACTCCTCCACCGCCTCCGTATAGCTGCCGTCCGCCAGGGCGGACCAGGAAAACGCCGGCTTTTGGGCCAGGGTCCGGTTCTCCACATCGGACCTTGCCCGGTCCGGCAGAAGGATATGCCACACCAGAAGTCCCCCCAGAAACAGGCAGAACAGCGCCGCAAGGAAGCGGCTGTATGTCTTTGTCATAGTCCGCCTCCTCTCAGAACCGGAAGTACAGGAAGGGATTATAGCTGCCGTCCACCAGGTAGGCCGTGGAAACAGCCAACGCCAGGAACATCAAAACCGGTGTCAGGACTTTTCGCGTCTTGTCCGGCAGCCGCTGCCAGCACCGCTTTCCCAAGGTGGTGGACGCCGCGGCCAGCACCAGGAATGTGACGGCGTAGCTTTTCAGCATATAGCCGTCGGCGGCGGACCACAGCGGTGCCCTGCCGAAGCAGGCGGCGAGATAGCCGCCGCAGACGCCCAGGTCCTCCATGGCGAAAATGCCCCAGCCCACGAACACCACCAGCAGCGTGTACAGGTGCTTCACCCAGCCGGGCGTCTTCGCCAGCACGCTTTGCAGGACATACTTCTCCAGAATGAGCCAGGCGGCGAAGTACAGCCCCCACAGGATGAAGTTCCAGCTGGCGCCGTGCCAGAAGCCGGTGCAAAGCCACACAATCAGGATGTTCCGCAGGGTCTTTGCCGTGCCGCCCCGGTTGCCTCCCAGCGGGATGTACAGGTACTCCCGGAACCAGGAGGTCAGGGACATGTGCCACCGCCGCCAGAACTCCGTGACGGAGGCGGAGAGGTAGGGATAGTCAAAGTTCTCCAGGAAGCGGAAGCCGAAAATACGGCCCAGGCCGATAGCCATGTCGGAATAGCCGGAAAAGTCAAAATAGATTTGGAAGCCAAAGGCCGCAAGGCCCAGCCAGCCTCCCGCCGCCGTCAGCGTCCCGGCCTCCGCCGACGCCAATTGGGCGTCCCACAGGGCGCCGATGGCATTAGCCAGCAGCACCTTTTTGGCAAGGCCCACGCAGAAGCGGCGGGCGCCCAGGGCGAAGTCCTCCGCCGTGTTCACCCGGTGGTCCAGGGCCTCCGCCACCGTCTTGTACTTGACGATGGGGCCGGCGATGAGCTGGGGGAACATGGTGACAAAGGTGCCGAAGCGGATGATGCTCCTCTGGGCCGGAGCGTCCCGGCGGTAGACATCAATGGTATAGCTCATGGTCTGGAAGGTGAAAAAGGAGATGCCGATGGGCAGCGGGATGTTCAGCTGGGGCAGGTTCACACCCGGCAGCAAGGACAAGTTGGCCGCCAGGAAGTCCCAGTACTTGAAAAAGCCCAGGAGCAGCAGGTTGAACACCACGCTCTGCCCCACGAACCACCGGGCTTTTTTGTCGTCATCCCGGTATTTCTCCACCAGCAGGCCATGGGTATAGTCGATGAAGATAGACACGAACATGATGGTGATATACACCGGCTCGCCCCAGCCGTAGAAAAACAAGCTCACCACCAGCAGCGCCAGATTCCGCCACTGCAGCGGCACCAAAAAATACAGCAGCAGCGTGATGGGCAGATAGGCGAACAAAAAGGTCAGACTGCTGAAAACCAAAGCGTTTCCTCCCTGTCAAAGTCAAAAATGGCCGCAGCGGCAGGCTGCGGCCACTTGCGGGTCAGCCGGTAGCTCAGGCAAACAGGGCATTGAAATCATCCGCCATCTCCTGCTGGTAGGAGGCGGAGGCGATCATGGCCACATAGGTGCCGTGCTGGATAACCTGTGCCTTGCCCCAGGCCTCCATGGACTCAGGATACCAGGCGCCGCCCTCGGCCTGGGAATCCACCCGGGTCTGCAAAATAGCGGCGGCAGCCCCGGCGTCTTTTTCCGTTTCGCACTGCATGAGCACCAACTCATTGACCACGGAGCTCATCATGGGCGCCTTTGCCACAAACTGCGTCACCGGGATGTCGCTGATGCCGGGATAGTAATTTTCCAGCATCTCGCCTTCAATGTCGACCATATAGTTCTCGCCCCACTGGTACTTCTCCTCCAGCTCCGTGTAAAAGGCCGGCAGGTCCACATCCACTGCCTCGGAATCCGCCTGCTTGCCGCAGGAGGCAAGCGTCCCCAGGGCCAGGGCCAGGACCAGCAGGATGGTCATGCTTTTTTTCATGTCATTTTCCCCTCATTCTTCTGTTTTTCACGATATAAGACGGTACGGCGGGCTGAAAAGTTCTCGCCCTCCGGAACAGTATTTGCTGTTTTCTTCTATTTTAGCAGTTTTGCCGTTCTCTGCTTGCATTTATACAGGAAAGGCTGTATGATTTCAATAGGAATTTTTTAAATTTTAAGGAAAGTAGGTTTTTCCCATGTATAGTTTTCGCAACGATTACAGCGAGGGTGCCCATCCCCAGGTCATGCAGGCCCTGATGGACACCAATCTGGAGCAGACCTGCGGCTACGGCCTGGACCACCACTGCCAGGAGGCCGCCGACCTCATCCGCAGGCTGTGCAGCGCCCCCGAGGCCGATGTCCACTTCCTGGTGGGCGGCACCCAGACCAACCTGGTGGCCATCACCGCGTTTCTGGCCTCCTACGAGGCGGTCATCGCCGCCCACACCGGCCATGTGAACACCCACGAGACCGGCGCCATCGAGGCCACCGGCCACAAGGTCTGCGCCGTCCGCAGCCCTGACGGCAAGCTGACCCCGGAGCTCATTGAATTCGTCCTGTCCGAGCACAACGGCAGCGAGCACATGGTGGCCCCCAAAATGGTCTATGTGTCCGACAGCACGGAGATCGGCACCATCTATTCCAAGGCGGAGCTGACCGCCCTGCGGGAATGCTGCGACAAGCACGGACTGCTGCTGTTCCTGGACGGCGCCCGTCTGGGCTCCGCCTTCACCGCTCCGGAAAACGACCTGACCCTGCCGGACCTGGCGGCTCTGACGGACCTGTTCTACATCGGCGGCACCAAAAACGGCGCCCTCATGGGCGAGGCCCTGGTGGTGAACACCCCCAATGACCACTTCCGCTGGCACATGAAGCAGCGGGGCGCCATCCTGGCCAAGGGCCGCCTGCTGGGCGTCCAGTTCAAGGCCCTGCTGGAAAACGGCCTGTATTTCGACATCGCCCGCCACGCCAATGAGATGGCCTACCGCCTGCGGGACGGCATGGCCGCTCTGGGCTACGAGTTCCCCGTGGCCTCCCCCACCAACCAGCAGTTCCCCGTCCTGCCCAACACGGTTTTGCAGCAGCTTCAGGACAAGGGTTACGCCTACGAGCTGGACCACGTGGTGGATGACGAGCACACCTGCGTCCGCTTCTGCACCAGCTGGGCCACCCCTGCGGAGGCCGTGGACCAGCTTTTGAAGGACCTGGCCGCCTGCAAGTAACTCCCATCTTGAAAAAAGCCGCCCATGGGCGGCTTTTTTTCGTGGGTTCTTCCGCTGTTCGTTGTATGATACAGTAAAAGAATGGGAAAGGAGGGCATTTTGTGACGGATACAGAACTGCTGGACCTGCTGCGGCGGGACCGCGCCGCCGGGACGGAAGCCCTCCTGACTCGCTACCGCCCCTTGATGCGCTATGTCATCGGCGGCATCCTGGCGGAAAGCGGCGACGGAGAGGACTGCCTGTCCGAGGTGTGCCTGGTCCTGTGGCAAAAGCTGGACAGTTTTGACCCCGCCAAGGGCTCCCTTTCCGCCTGGCTGACCGCCGTGGCCCGCAACACGGCACTGAACCATTTGAAAGCCCACCGCCGCCGGGAAGCCCACACCGCCGAGGCCACGGGGGAGCCGGTCTCCCCGGACACGCCGGAGCAGGCGCTGCTGCGGCGGGAGCGGGCGGAGCGGCTGAAAGCGGCCCTGGGCGGTCTCAGGGACCGGGACCGGCAGCTGTTTTACCGCCGCTACTATTATTTGCAGCCCCTCTCCCAGATCGCCGCGGAGATGGGCATGACGGAACGGGCCGCGGAGGGCCGCCTTTACCGGCTGCGCCAGCGGCTGCGGCAGGAGCTGGGAGGTGACGAGCCATGAGCGAATGGAACGAATTTGACCGGGAGCTGATGGAGACCGTCACAGACCTCCCTCCCACCGCCGGCACCGTCCGGGCCGTGACCCCCTGGCGGGACGCTATGGGCCGCATCCTGCTGGGGCTGTGCCTCACCTGCTTCAGCCTGAACTTCCTCTACCTGCAATATCTTCTTCCCGCCATCGGCACCGTGCAGCTGTATCTGGGCTTCCGCACGCTGCGCGGCAACAACCGCTTTTTTAACTTTTGCTGGTTTTGCAGTATCTGTAAAGTAATATTACTATTCATTGGTTTTGTACTGGAAGCCACCCCTTACAGCAATCGTTTATCTGTGCCGCGCACTGTTTTGCAGGCAGGGATCACCCTGGCCATGCTGCTGGCCTTACGGCAGGCCCTCCGCCTGTCGGCTTCTGCGGCGGACCGCGCCATGGACCGTGATCCCCTGCTGTGGGCGGCGGTCTGGTACGCGGCCCTCATCGCCCTGGCTCTGTTCTGGCCGGAGCCGGGCTGGGTGGTATTTCTCCTGATGGTGTTTGCCTTTTACCGCATCGCCAAAAGCCTGCACGGCGTTACAGTGGAGTTGGAGGAATGGGGCTGCGGCGTTCGGGCCTCATCGGTACGGTTCAGCGGCAGGCAGTTTCAGATGGTATATTACGCCTCCCTGCTGGCGCTGATCCTGCTCTGCGGGCTTCTGTCCAACCATGTTTGGCTGAAAGCAGAGCCAATCGAACAAAGGTTCACAGATGAAGCGGAAGCCACCCGGCAGCACCTCAAGAGTCTGGGGATGCCGGAGGACTTTCTGACCCAGCTGCCGGAGGAGGAGCTGCGGCAGCTGTCCGGCGCATCGGCCTGCCAGTATTTGGAGAATGAAAAAGCGTCTTCCTGGGCCGATAAGTCCCTCCGCCTCTCCGGCGCCATGGTGTATCTGGGCGGCGGCACCGCCCGGTTCTACGTCCTGGCGGAGTATGAGGACGAAACATCCCTGTTCTGGCAGAATCTGGCGGAATTCGCCAATTCCAGCACCGTTCGCTGGGATGGCGCCTGTTATCTGTCCTATGAGAAAAGTGGAACAGGCTATCGAACAATCGTTCCTGTCCAGGAAAGGACGGAGACCGTGGACAATTACTTTTCCGGCCCCTCGGAGAGCACGTTCATCCGCGCCCGGTACAGCTTCCCCGCCGGCGCCAAAAACCGGACCTGCCTGTTCGTCTGCACCCAAACGCTCTGGGAGTCCCCGGGACCGGGTACAGATTACTATTACGACTGCATCGTAAACTTCTACCGAAGCCGGCTTTCCCTCACCTATCCTTACAGACCTCTCAGCGGACAAGAGCCTTCCCACCGGCGGGAGCTGACGCAGTTCTGCCAGATCTTCGAATTTTCCCTGCCCCAGTCATGAAAAACGCCTGCCCATACGGGCAGGTGTTTTTCGAATATTTGTTCGATTTTTACTTGACACGAACGGTTGTTCGAGTTATAGTATGTATAGAACAAAAGTTCGAAAAAAGGAGGATCTGAACAATGACTGGTTGGGGTTTCTTTTTTATGCTGGTGGGTGTCACCTTTTTGACGGCGCAGCTGTTCCGCGTGATCAACTATATCGAGCGCCCCGTCCGGCACTCTCACCGCCGTGCCGTGGCCCGGTGATCGTTTCCTCCTATGGACGTTCTGGAAAAGCTGACGATCCTGACAGACGCCGCCAAATATGACGCTGCCTGCACCTCCAGCGGCGGGAACCGCACTGCCAAAAAAGGGTATATCGGCAACACCTCTTCCTCTGTGGCCGGATGCTGCCATTCCTTTTCCGCTGACGGGCGGTGTGTGACGCTGCTGAAGGTCCTCATGACCAACTGCTGTGTGTTCGACTGCAAATACTGCGTCAACCGCCGCAGCAACGATACGAAGCGGGCCGCCTTCACGCCCCAGGAGCTGGCGGACCTGACCATCAGCTTTTACCGGCGGAATTACATTGAGGGACTCTTCCTTTCCTCCGGTGTGCTCCGCAACCCGGATTACACCACGGAGCTGATGATCAAGGCGCTGCGCATCCTGCGGGAGGAATACCGCTTCAACGGCTATATCCACGCCAAAGCCATCCCCGGCACGGCGCCGGAGCTGGTGGAGCAGTTGGGTTTTCTGGCGGACCGCATGAGCGTCAATATTGAGCTTCCCTCAGAGGCAGGCTTGCGGACCCTGGCTCCGGATAAAACAAAGCAGGCCATTTTGGCCCCTATGCGTCAAATCCAGGTGCGGGGCAGGCAAAGCAAGGAAGAGCTGGTCAAATACCGCCACGCTCCCAAGTTTGCCCCCGCCGGGCAGAGTACCCAGCTCATTGTGGGCGCCACAGCGGACAGTGATTTCCACATCCTGCGGCTGACCCAGGGCCTCTACGACCGATACCGCCTCAAACGCGTGTTCTACTCCGCCTATGTGCCGGTGGTGGAACACGCGCTGTTGCCCTCTAAGGATGTGAAGCCGCCTTTGCTGCGGGAACACCGTCTGTACCAAGCGGACTGGCTGCTTCGGTTTTACGGTTTCCGTGCGGAGGAGCTGCTGGACGAGCAGCACCCGGACTTCAATCCCCTGGTGGACCCCAAGTGCAGCTGGGCCCTGGCCCATCTGGACTTTTTTCCGGTGGAAGTAAACACCGCCGATTATGAAGCCCTGCTGCGGGTCCCCGGCATTGGCGTTACCTCCGCCAGGCGTATCCTCACTGCCCGGCGGGCTGGCCGGCTGCGGGTAGAGGACCTGCGGAAAATGGGCGTTGTCATGAAGCGGGCCCAATACTTTCTCACCGCCTCCGGCCATCGGGCGGAGGGTCTTTTATTCACGCCGGACAGCCTGCTGCGCAACCTGATCGCCGCGGAGCGGCCCCTTTTACCGGAAGCGGAGCCGGTCCAGCTTTCCTTGTTTGACTCCCCTGCGCCTGTATGAGGTTTTATCATGACAGAAATGGTCTATTATTACGACGGCAGCTTTGAAGGGTTTCTCTGCTGCATCTTCGATAGCTACGCAAACAAAGAGGTCCTCACCGCCATTTACCGCGATGAGGACCTTGTGCCGACCTTATTTGCCTCCCGGAGCATCCCCACAGACCGGGACCATGCCAGCCGCGTATACCGAAAAGTTGTAAAGTGCTCTCCCTATACAGCCGATCTGCTGCGAAAGGGCTTCCTCACCTGCCTGCCGGACAAGGAGCTGTATCTGTACCGGCTGGTGGTGAAGCTGCTGCGGGAGGGGCCAGGCTTTTTGCGGAACTTCTCTGACGAGACCTTGTATCCCGTGCTCCGGGCCGTGCGGCATCTCAACGGCGAGGCCCATCTTTTGAAAGGCTTCGTCCGCTTTTCCGACTTGGGCGGCGTGCTGGGCGGGGAGATCGAGCCGAAAAACCGGGTCCTTTCCCTGCTGCGAAGCCATTTTTGCGCCCGCTACCAGGGCGAAAAATTTTTCCTCTATGACCGCACTCACCGGGAAGCCCTGTTCTACGCCAACGGCAAGGCGGTCATCCAGCCGCTGGAGCATTTTCAGATGGCGCCGCCGGATGAAACAGAGGCCCATTACCGCCTGCTTTGGAAGCGGTTTTACGACACCATTGCCATTAAAGAGCGGTACAACCCCAAATGCCGCCAGACCAATATGCCGAAGCGCTATTGGAACACCATGACGGAATTTCAGGATGATTCTTATTTCAAGGCGCAAAGCTCTCCCGCAGGTGTTGGAGCCCCCGGCGCTCCAGCCGGGATATCTGCACCTGGGACACCCCCAGGACCCGGGCCGTCTGTTCCTGGGTCAGGGATTTGAAATACCGCAGCAAAATGGTCATCCGCTCCTTTTCCGGCAGCTGGTCGATGGCCTCCCGCAGGGCGATGCGCTCCACCATGGCCTCCTCCGGCGCCTCCGTACCCAGCATCCCCTCCAGTGTCAGCCCGTCCGCCGTTTCCTGCTGCAAGGATTCCGGTGCGTCCGCGGCCAGGTCCGCCCGGGCGATCTCCTCCGGCGTCAGTCCAGTGTCCTCCGCCAGTTCTGAAAGGGCCGGTTCCCGGCCCAGGCGCTGGCGCAGGCGCTCCCTTGAAGTGTAAAGTAATTGTGCTTGCTCACGAAGTCCCCGGCTTACCTTCAGCATTCCATCATCCCGTAAAAATCTACGGATCTCTCCGGCGATCTTGGGAACGGCATAGGTGGAAAAGCAGGTACCGTAGGAGAAATCAAAGCCCTGGACGGCTTTTAAAAAGCCGAGACACCCCAACTGATACAAGTCATCTGCTTCCACGCCCCGGCCGTAATACCGCCGCACGATGCTCCAGATAAGGCCGCTGTTCTCCGTTACCGCCCGCTCGCAGGCCTCCCGGTCCCCCGCCTGGGCCGCCCGCAGAAGCTCCAGCTGCGCGTTCATTTTCCCGACTTCATCCGGGGCGCCAGCTTTTTCCGCATCAGGACCGTAGTGCCCCGGCCCGGTACGGAGCGGACCGTCAGCTTATCCATAAAGCTCTCCATAATAGTAAAGCCCATGCCGCTGCGCTCCTCCCCGCCGGTGGTGTACAACGGCTCCCGGGCCTTCTCTACATCCGCGATCCCCCGGCCGTGGTCTTTTACCGTCAGCTCCAGAACGTTGCCCGGGCAAATGCGGGCCCGTACCGCCACTTTACCGATGGCGTCCGGATAAGCGTGGACGATAGCGTTGGTCACCGCCTCGCTGACCGCTGTCTTGATATCCTCCAGCTCGTTGAGGGTCGGGTCCATCTGGGCGGCGAAGCAGGCCACGGCCGCCCGGGCAAAGCCCTCGTTGCTGCTGCGGCTGGGAAATTCCAGCAGGACTTCGTTTGTGGCTTTTGTCTTCATTATGTAAACCTCCTTTTTTACCGTATCGTCACCAGCCGGCCAATACCGGCGGCATCCAGCACCCGTCGGGCCTGCTGTGGTACATTGCATACCAGAATACTGCCGTCCAGCAGCTGCATCCGCTGCTGGGCCCGCAGGATCAAAGCGATGCCGGAGCTGTCCATAAACGTCACTCCCGTCATGTCCAGCACCAGCGTTTTCGGCAGTGCCGCGTCGATGGCCATTTCCACTTCCCGGAGGCTGTTCCGCGCCCCGTGGTGGTCCAGCTCTCCGCTAAGTTCCAGCAGCAGATTCCGGTCCGCGCTTTTTGCGTTGATCTCCATAGTCATTCCCCTTTTGCTGATTCTTTGGTTTTTGCGCTGTATTTTCTTTTTTATTATAGGGGTCTATGCCTGTCTTTTTTGTCGGATTCTTTCTACCCAACAGTATTTTGCAAAATTTCTTTTGCCCGCCCTTGCCCGTGCCCTTGACAGCGAGTATTATGAAAGCAGTCTGACTGCGCAAGGAGGAAGCTATGAAAATTGTTCACCGGGAATATCCCCTGCTGGCCATGTGCGGTCTCAGCTGCGGCTTGTGCACCATGCATCTAGGCGGCTACTGCCCCGGCTGCGGCGGTGGAGACGGCAACCAGTCCTGTGCCATCGCCCGGTGTGGTCAGTCTCATGGTGTGGAATTTTGCTGCCTCTGCCAGGAATATCCCTGCATCAAATATGACAGCATCGACACGTATGATTCTTTTATTTCCACCCGCAATATGCGTGCAAATCTGGAACGTGTCCAGACCCACGGCCCGGAGACCTGCAATGCGGAGATGCATGAAAAAATGGAGCTGCTGGCGGGCCTTTTGGCGCATTACAACGCTGGCCGCCAAAAAAGCCTGTTCGCCGCGGCGGTGAATCTCCTGCCGTTGGAGGATCTGCGGACCATTCGGGAGCAGCTGGCGGCCGGAGCGGCAGAGCTGCCTTTGAAAGAGCGCGCCCAGGCAGCCGCCGCATTGCTCCGCGGCGCGGCAGACGCCCGGGGTATAGATTTGAAGCCCCGCAAAAAGCCAAAATAGCAAAAAAGAACCCTACGGCGCGATAAATTTACGCCGTAGGGTCCTTTTTACTGTTTCTTCCGCCGCTTATGCTCCATGGGGATGTAACGGATGCCGTCTGCCAGCTGCTCCGCCGCTGTGGGTTGGAAGCCCAGGCGGCGATAGACCTCCACGGCATATGGCGAAGAATGGACCGTGACCGTTTCAGCACCGCTGTCCGTGAAAAAACACTGCATCAGTGCCGTCCCCACTCCCTGCCGGTGATAGTCCGGGTCCACGAAAAACAAGGAGATATGGGTGCCGCCGGGGCGGATGGCCAGGACGCCGATGATGCGCGCCTCCTCGAAGGCGCCATAGACCGTCAAGGCCTTTACAGCCGCCGGGTCGGTGATATAAGCGCGAAACGCCTGCACACCCTCCGGTGCATATTCCGGAGCCTCAAATTCCTGAAACACCCGCCAGGCAAGCTCCATAGCCGCCGGCTTTTGGGTTTCTGTCAGTTTTCTGATGTTCATGGCATCCTCTCCTGAAAAAAACACATCCACCGGCGTAGCCGGTGGTTGTCATCAGACGGGCATAGCCCTTTGTTCCTCGCGGACGCGTTAACGCGTAATACGGTCTGCCAATT
>SFDT01000042.1 GCA_004558115.1 Clostridiales bacterium
CATTTTCTCCCCGTGGAGAAAACGGGCCGTGCACGGTCCAAAAGACACGCCAGGAGGGGGATTTCGGTCTCCCCCTCCTGGACCTCCCCTTCAAACGACCCAAAGAGGGGGCTGCGGCCCCCTCTTTGGAAACACCCCCGGCGGAGCGGCAGCGGGGCCAGAGGTAAGGCGCTTCAATAAGCACCCCGAAATTTACGGAAGCGTGACAACTTGCGGCTTGAAGGCTGGATGATTGCCAGGGTACAGCGCACTCGGATGAGACCTGACGGGTTTTATCCGGTCGTGGCCAACAACCGTTCGCATCCCCAAACTTGCCCGAATGGGCAAGTTTGGACCAAGCGGCTTTTTCTTCCACCGTGCACGGCGCATTCTTTTTCGCCAAGACGAAAAAGAATGGGGGGTGCATTGCCCACCTCCACCGAGGTGTCACTTCCCTGTCCAGGTATGGACGCTATTGAACATCCCCACTGTGGGCCAGCCGCCACCGCAGGCCCGAATACCGCCTCTGCTGGCGGTCATTGGCCGCCATGGCCCGCACTGCGGCGTCATCCCCCACCAGGATCAACAGCTCCCTGGCCCGGGTCAGGGCCGTGTACAGCACCCCCCGCACCATAAGGGACTGGGCCGCCGGCATGGCGGCCATCACCACGCAGCGGTACTCGCTGCCCTGGGCCTTGTGGATGGTCTGCGCGTAGGCCAGGTCCACCTCATTGAGCTGCTCCACGCCGTACAATGCCGTTCTTCCGTCGAAATCCACCGTCAGCCACTCGCCGGATGGGTCGATCTGGACGATCTTGCCCACGTCGCCGTTGAACATACCGGTGCCCACGGTGCCGTCCGCCTTTTCCCACACCACGTCGTAGTCGTTGCGGGTCTGCATGATGCGGTCCCCTTCCCGGAACAGACGCTCGCCCCACTGGAGCTCCCGCTTGTCCGGTTTCGGGGGATTCAGCGCCGCCTGGAGGCTGCGGTTCAAGCTCACCGTCCCGCTGGGGCCCTTCCGGGTAGGTGTCAGCACCTGGATCTGGTCGGCGGGGACGCCCATGTTCTCCGGCAGGCGGCTGCGGCACAGGTCCACCACCGTGGAGAGGGTCCGCTCCCCATCCCGGCGGCACAGGAAGAAGAAGTCCCCCTGGTCGTTGGTGAGCCGGGGCGGCTCTCCCAGATTCACAGAATGGGCGTTGCGGATAATGGCGGACTGCTCCGCCTGGCGGAACACCTCCCGCAAAAAGACAGTCTCCACCCGTCCGCTGCGGATGAGGTCGGAAAACACGTTGCCGGCGCCCACGGAGGGCAGCTGGTCCGCGTCTCCCACCAGCACCAGCCGGGTGCCGGGCCGCAGAGCCCGCAGCAGGGCGGAAAACAGGCTCAGGTCCACCATGCTCATCTCGTCCACAATGACCGCGTCCGCCTCCAGGGGCTCCTGCTCCGTTTTGGTAAACGTCACCTGATGGGTGGCGTCATTCCAGCTCATACCAAGCAAGCGGTGGACAGTCTGGGCCTCCATGCCCGTCAGCTCGCTCATGCGCTTGGCCGCCCGGCCTGTTGGCGCCGCCAGCACGATGTCCAGTCCCATTTTCTGGAACAGGGCCACAATGCCCCGGACGGTGGTGGTCTTGCCGGTGCCGGGGCCGCCGGTGAGGATGAGGACGCCGGTGCGGGCCGCCAGCTCCACCGCCTGGCGCTGCTGGGGGGCGTAGGTGATGCCTTGCTCCCGCTGTATTTCTTCGATGGTCCGGGCCGCCTGGCCGCTGCGGTCCGCGTCCACGGCCAAAAGGCCGTTCAGCCGCCGGCAGGCGGAGGTCTCCGCCTCCCACAGCCGCCTAAGGTAGCAGGCCTCCACATTGGCCACCTGCTCCTGCACCACGGCCCCCCGGTCGATGAGGTCATCCAGGGCCCGCTCCACCAGCTCCTGCCCGCACTGGAGCAGCTGGCAGGTGGCGGCCACCAGCTTGGGACGGGGCAGGAACACGTGGCCGTTGTTTTCGTTGTGGCTCAGCTCGAAGGTCACCGCCGCCTGGAGCCGCTCACCACTGTCCGCGGCGATGCCCATGCTCATGGCGATGCCGTCGGTGAGGGCAAACTCCACACCGCAGCTGTCGCTGCTGAGGAGGTACGGGTTTTCCTGCACCATCTCCAGCGCCGCGTCGCCGTACTGCTGGCGCAGCTGCATGGCCAAGACCGGCGGCAGCTGGTAGCGGGCCAGGAACTCCATGAGCCGCCGCAGCCCCATGTGCCGGCGGAAGCTCCCGGCGATCTCCTGGGCCTTTTTGGCGGTGATGCCCTTAATGAGGGTCAGCCGCTCCGGCTCCCGCTCCAGAATGTCCAGGGTGTCCCGGCCAAAGCGCTCCACAATCCGCTGGGCGGTGGCGGGACCCACGCCCTTGCAGACGCCGGAGGAGAGGTAGTTGAAGATCTCCTCCTCGTCCTCCGGCAAAAACCGCTCCAGCTCCACCGCCCGCAGCTGCTCCCCGTGCTGGGGATGCTGCTCCGGAACGCCGGACACCGTCAGGTGCTCGCCCGGCGCCACGCAGGGAATGCAGCCCACCACCGTGAGGACCTCTCCCTCCTCCGTCAGGAGGCGCAGGACCGTATAGCCGTTTTCGGCGTTTTGAAAAATGACGCTGTGTACGGTGCCGTCACAGGTGATGAGTTCTTCCATGCTCTGCCTCTCTATGTATTACTCTGTGGGGAAGGTGTTCCCCTCCGCTAAAATGACGTTCTCCTCCCGCTCCGCCAGGTAGCGGGCCAGTGCCTTCGCGTCGGCGCTCATGCCGCAGTCCGCCAGCACGATGCGGCTGCCCGGCAGGCGGTGCCGGACCCGGCGCAGCTCCCGGAAATCCCCCTCCAGCGCCAGAGCCTCCCCCCGCAGGGGCAGCACCAGCATCAGTCCGGGGATCGCGGGCCGCCCGGCGTGGAGGACCGTTCCCGCCGCCAGCCACACCACCGTGGTCAGCCCCACGGCGGAGAGGAACGCAATGATCCCGTCTTGCAGCAATACCATCCCAAATCACCTCGGGACAGTGTATGCGCCAGGGCTGTCCGGCGTCAGTTGTTCTCCTCCCGCTCCCGTTGCAGCAGGGAAACGTTGGTTTCCAGCTCCCGAACGCGCTGTTCCAGCTCCTTGGCCTGTTTCCGCACCGAGAGCCAAACGCTGAGGAGCCCCGCCGGCAGCAGTGCCGCCAAGCCGCACAAAAGCGGCCATGCCATAAATCCGTCCGCTGTGTTCAAAAGCCATTCCAGCACCGGTTGGCACAGCGCCGCCATGAAAATGGCCATCAGCGCCCAGATACCCAGGAAGCGTTTCATCTTCATCCCTCCCGGGTGATGCCCAGCTCTGCCAGGATGGCCTCCTCCCGCTGGCGCATCTGCTGTTTCTGGGGGCCTTCATCCAGGTGGTCGTAGCCCAGCAGGTGCAAAACGGAGTGGGTCACCAGATACGCCAGTTCCCGGCGGTTTGAATGGCCGTACTCCTTGGCCTGGGCGGCCACATGCTCCATGGAAATGACCATGTCCCCCAAGGGCACCAGCCCCGTGCCGGGGTCCGCGTCCTCCTCCGCGGGCAGTTCCCCGGGCTGGAGGTCGAACTCCGGGAAGCTCAGCACGTCCGTTGGGCGGTCCACATTCCGCATATCCAGGTTGATCTGGTGGATATTCTCGTCATTTGTCAGCAGCACATCCACCTCGCAGGGGACGGTGACGCCCTCCGCCGCCAGGGCGGTGCGGATGACCTTGCGGATGAGGGCGCAGGTGCGCTGGTTGGCGGCGCCGGGGATGTCCGCGGTGACGGGGATATAATGACGCTTTGCCATTACCGTTTGCCTCCCTTTCCGCCGCTCTTGGCGGTCTCATAGTCCTCGTAAGCCTTCACGATCCGCTGGACCAGCACGTGGCGCACCACGTCGGCGTTGGTCAGCTCGCAGATGCCGATGCCCTCCACGTTCCGCAGCACCCGCATGGCCTCCTTGAGGCCGGAGGCCTTGCCGTCAGGCAGGTCGATCTGGGTGACATCGCCGGTAATGACGATCTTGGACCCGAAGCCCAGGCGGGTCAGGAACATCTTCATCTGCTCCCGGGAGGTGTTCTGAGCCTCGTCCAGGATGATGAAGCTGTCATCCAGGGTGCGGCCCCGCATGTAGGCCAGGGGCGCCACCTCGATGTTGCCCCGCTCCAGGTACTTCTGGTAGGTCTCCGCCCCCAGCATGTCGAACAGGGCGTCGTACAACGGCCGCAGGTAGGGGTCCACCTTGCTCTGGAGGTCGCCGGGCAGGAAGCCCAGCCGCTCACCGGCCTCCACCGCCGGACGGGTGAGGATGATGCGGTTCACCTGCTTGTCCCGGAAGGCCTGAACGGCGGCGGCCACGGCCAGATACGTCTTGCCGGTGCCCGCCGGGCCCACGCCGATGGTGATGGTGTTTTTCAGCACGGAGGCGATATACTCCTTCTGGCCGATGGTCTTGGGCTTCACCGGCCGGCCCTTGGCGGAGATGCACAGTACGTCGCCGGTGAGCTCCGTGATCTGCTCCTCCTTTCCCGCGCGCACCAGGCCGATGACGTAGCGGACATTCTGCTCGCCAATGACCTCTCCCCGGGAGGAGAGGGTCAGCAGCGCCTGAATGGCCTTGCAGGCCAGCATCACGTTCTCCGCCTCGCCGTCCACCCGCAGCTCTCCGTCCCGGTTCACCACCGTGACGCTGAATTCCTGCTCCAAAAGGCGGATATTCTCGTCAAAGGAGCCGAAGATGTTCACCGCCTGCTCCAGGCGCTCAATGCTGATTCTCTGTTCCAAATGCGATCACTCCTGTATCCTTGCGGGCTGTCAGCCCGGATCTTCCGTGTATATGGGCACCGATTCCCCGATCTGCTCCAGGCATTCCGCCGTCAGCGTCACCAGCAGGGTGTCGCCCTTCTGGCGGGTGGTGCAAAGGGTGCTCTCCACGGTGCCGTAGGGGTCCACCAGGGTGTGGAGGTACTCCGTCAAAATCTGCTCCCCCGCTGTCTTGGCCGCCATGGGCTCCACCGCCGCCTCGGCGGTCTCATACATCCGGCAGCGCTCCGTCACCAGCGTGACGGGCAGCGGCAGGCCAAACAGGGACAGGCGGTGCCTTTTGGTTATTTTATCATATTCCTCCCCTTCGATGCTACTGTTTGCAAAGAATTTTACGCGGTGGGTGCCAAACACCAGGGAGGCCAGGGTCTTTTCCGCTCCGGTATATTGCTTTTGAGGGGAGGTCAGGGGCATGGCGCAGGTGAGCGTATACCAGGTCCTCGCCTGCACGGTGCCCATGCCCGCCAGAACGCGGGCGCCCACGGTATCCGTGTCCTCCACGCCGGAGATGAGAAGCTGTCCCTCCTCCACGGAAGTCCCCGGCAGCACGCAGGCCACGCCGTCCAGGGCCCGGACCTTCTGCACCAGCCCCGCCCGCCGGGCCACCACATTGGCGGGCTTCCGCTTATCCACCATCTCCGGCGCCGGCGTCCGCTCCCGCACCTGCACGTACGCCCGGCAGCCAGACACGTTCACCGTGATCCAGCTGAGCTCCGGGATGTCCAGCAGCACATGGTTGCGCAGGTCCTCCGCGTTCAGGGAAAAGCCGAAGGTGCCGATGTCCACGCCGTTTTTCTGGAGGGAACGGAGGATCTCCTCCGTGGGGACGGTCTCGTTGCCCTCCACAGTGAAATCCCAGATGAACAGCGTTCCCAAGGACAGCCCGGCGGCACACAGAATAAGCCCCGCCACCAGGGCGTAGCGCTTGCGGAACCGCCCCAGGAAATAGGGCACCCCCTCCCGCCGGATGGGAGTGATGGTGCAGTCCAGGTGCTTTGCCGCCCGGCGGAGGGCATGGTAGTCCCGGCGGCTGAGGCGGCAGGTGAAGGCGGTGGGGCTCTCCCACTCCAGGTCCCAGAAGGATAGGTCCCGGGCGCCGCACAGGTTCAAGACCCGCTCCGGAAAAGCCGCCTCCACCCGCAGCCGCACCTGGCCCCGGAACCGGTTCAAGATCTGATTCAGCATTCACTTCACCCACTCCACGGACGCCAGGTGTCCGCCGATCCGCAGTTCCTCCGCCGTCATGGCCAGAAGGGACAAGCCCTCTCCCTTGACACACAGCACCCCGGCGGCGGTGTTGATATCAATGCGGCTGTCGCTGTACGCCAGGATGCCCTGGTGGTGCTCCAGGTACAGCTGGCGGCTGCCCACCATTTCCAGCCGGGGCAGTCCCGCCACCACATCCGCCGGCAGGTCAAACAGCTCCGCCACCGTGCTCAGCACGCCGCTCTCCCGCTCCCTTCGGTTTCGCTCCATATCGTTCACCTCTGTCCGACTGTATGCGCCTTGCCTGTCCGACTTGCGGGGATCGGCATGGTTTTCCGGGAAGGCGCATAGAAATAAGCGGGTGATTTGTATGCGGATGCGTTGGCGGGCGGCGGCCTGTCTGGCCCTCGGCGGGGTTTTGGTACTGTTTTTGGCGGAGGCGGGCTTTGTCCGCGCCGCGGCGGCGGAGGCTCTGTCCCTGTGTGCCGGGTCTGTGATCCCGGCGCTGTTTCCCTTTTTGGTGGTGTCCTCCCTGCTGCTGTCCCTGGGGCTGGGAGAGCTGCTGTCCCCCATGCTGGCAGGACTGATGGAGCCGCTGTTCCGGGTGGACGGCGCGGGCAGCTCCGCCCTGCTGCTGGGCCTTGTGGGCGGCTATCCCATCGGAGCGAAAACGGCGGCGGACCTGTACCGGGGAGGCCGCTTGTCCCGGCCGGAGGCGGAGCGGCTGTTGGCCTTCTGCAACAACTCCAACCCGGTGTTCCTCATCAGCGTGCTGGGCGTGGGGGTGTTCGGCAGCGTCCGGGCGGGGGTGTGGCTGTGGCTCATTCATTTACTGTCCGCCCTTTTGACGGGGCTGCTGTTTCGAAACCACGGCGGCCCGGCGCGGCGGCAGGCAGGCGGCACAGCTGCCTTTCAGGCGGTATCCCTTTCCGCCGCCTTTGTGGCCGCTGTACGGGAGAGCCTTTCCGGGATGCTGTCCGTCTGCGCCTTTGTGACGTTTTTCTATGTGCTGGCCCGGCCCCTGGCGTCTCTTGGCGGATGGCTGGGGCCGGTGCTGGTGGGGCTGACGGAGCTGTTTTCCCTGACGCCCCTGCTGCGCCCCGACCGCTTCGGCTTTATCCTGGCCTCCGCCATGGCGGGCTGGGGCGGTCTTTCCGTGCTGTGCCAGACGGCGGCGGTGCTGGAGGGCAGCGGCCTGCGCCTTCAAAGCTGCGCCGCCGGAAAGGCGGTCCAGGGCCTGTTGGCGGGGCTGCTGGCGGCGCTGCTGGCCGGATACGCCCTTTCCTGATCCCACGGTGAAAAGCAGCGCCCCCGGACGTGGTGTCCGGGGGTGCTGCTTTTGTTTAGGGCAACACCGTGCAAATGCATCGGCGGCGATTTGCGGAAATTTTGCGGTATTGCCCTCAGTCCAGTTCCGTCTGGCCTGTGTAGAGTTGATAATACCTTCCCCGCTGGGCGATGAGGTCCTCGTGGTCGCCCCGCTCAATGATCTGCCCCTGCTCCAGGACCATGATGGCCTTGGCATTGCGGACAGTGGAGAGCCGGTGGGCGATGACGAACACGGTGCGGCCCGCCATGAGCCGGTCCATGCCCTTTTCAATGATCTTCTCCGTGCGGGTGTCGATGGAGCTGGTGGCTTCGTCCAGAATGAGCACCGGCGGATTGGCGCAGGCTGCCCGGGCGATGTTCAAAAGCTGCCGCTCGCCCTGGCTGAGGTTGCCGCCGTCGCCGGAGAGCACCGTCTGGTAGCCGTGGGGCAGATGGCGGATGAACCCATCGGCACCCGCCAGCCGGGCGGCCGCCTCCACCTCCTCGTCGGTGGCCTCCAGCCGGCCGTAGCGGATGTTGTCCGCCACAGTGCCGGTGAACAGGTGGGTATCCTGAAGCACCACGCCCAAGGACCGGCGCAGGGAGTCCTTTTCAATGTCCCGCACATCGATGCCGTCATAGGTGATGGTGCCGGACTGGATCTCGTAAAAGCGGTTGATGAGGTTGGTGATGGTGGTCTTACCGGCGCCGGTGGAGCCTACGAAGGCGATCTTCTGGCCGGGCTTTGCAAAGAGGGAGATGTCATGGAGAACGGTCTTACGGGAGTCGTAGCCAAACACCACGTGGTCGAACCGCACATCGCCCCGGACGGGTACCAGCCCTCCGCCGGGCTTTTTCCAAGCCCAGGCGCCGGTGTCGAAGTCCGCCTCTGTCAGCTGGCCGGAGCGGCCCTCCGTGACCCGCACCAGTGTCACCTTTCCCTCGTTGGTCTCCGGCTTCTCCTCCATGACCTCAAAAATGCGCTCGGCGCCGGCCACGGCGGAGAGAATGGTGTTCACCTGCTGGGAAATTTGATTGATGGGCTGGCTGACCTGCTTTGTGTACTGCAAAAAGGCCGCCAGGCCGCCCAAATCGCCGCTGCGGATGGCCAGAATGGCACCCACGCAGCAGGTAATGGCATAGTTCACATGGCTCAGGTTGCCCATGGCGGGGGGCATCATGCCGGCGTAGATCTGGGCCAGGGTGCCGGCTCTGCGGTAGGCCTCGTTCCGCTGGCGGAAGCCCGCCTTGGCGGCTTCCTCATGGTTGAAGACCTTGATGACCTTTTGGCCTTCGATCATCTCCTCGATATAACCGTTCACCTCGCCGATGGCCTTTTGCTGGGCGGCAAAGTAGCGGCGGCTGCGGCTGCCCACTGTCTTTACCACCAGCAGCATGACCCCCAGCATCAAAAAGGTGATGGCCGTCAGGATGGGGCTCAGCACGATCATCATAGCGATAATGCCAAGGAAGGTCAGCGAGCAGGAGATGAGGCTTGCAAAGCTGTTGTTCAAGGCCTCGGACACCGTGTCGATGTCGTTGGTATAGCGGCTCATGAGCTCGCCGTGGGTGTGGGTGTCGAAATACCGCAGGGGCAGCCGCTGCATCTTGTCGAACAGGTCCTCCCGGATCTTAGCCACGGTGTTCTGGGACACATGGACCATGATGCGGGCATAGGCGTAGGAGCAGGCGGCTCCCGTCACATAGACCACCGCCATGACGCACAGCATTTTGGCAAGGCCCGGAAAATCACCGGGCAGGATATAGTCGTTGATGAGGGGCTTGAGCAGGTAAGATCCGCCCACATTGCAGGCGGAGCTGATGACCAGCAGGACCACCACCAGCACCAACAGGGCCTTGTACCGCCCCAGATAGCGCATCAGTTTACGCAGGGTTCCCCGCAGGTCCTTGGGCTTTTGGAAACCGCCCCGGGGACCATGACCGGGACCACGGGGGCCGGGTCCGGGACCGCCGGGACGAATCGCTTTGTTCTCAGCCACCGATGCTCACTCCTTCCTGCTGGGACTCATACACTTCCCGATAAATATCACAGCTGTCCATCAGCTGCCGGTGATCGCCCTGGGCCACCACGCGGCCGCCGTCCATCACCAGGATCAGGTCCGCGTCGCAGACAGAGGCCACCCGCTGGGCGATGATGAGCTTGGTGGTATCTTTCAGTTCGTTGGCGAAGGCCGCGCGGATCTTGGCGTCTGTGGCAGTGTCCACGGCGCTGGTGGAGTCGTCCAGAATGAGCACCTTGGGCTGCTTCAAAATGGCCCGGGCGATGCACAGCCGCTGCTTTTGTCCGCCGGAGACATTGACGCCCCCCTGGCCCAGGTCGGTATCCAGGCCATCGGGCATCCTCTCCAGAAACTCATCGGCACAGGCAGCCCGGCAGGCGGCCCAAAGCTGCTCCTCCGTGGCGTTGGGATCGCCCCACAGGAGGTTTTCCCGAATGGTGCCGGAGAACAGGGTATTCTTTTGCAGCACCACGGAGACCTCCTCCCGCAGGTGCTCCAGGCAGTAATCCTTCACCGGGCGGCCGCCCACGGACACGGAGCCCTCGTCCGCCTCGTACAGGCGGGGGATGAGGGACACCAGGGTGGTCTTGGCGCTGCCGGTGCCGCCCAGGATACCCACCGTCTGGCCGGAGGCAATGTGGAGGTCCACATCCCGCAGGATCCACTCCGGGCTTTCCGCACTGTACTTAAAGGAAACATGGTCGAAATCAATGCTGCCATCGGCCACCTGGGCCTCCGGGTCAGCGGACGCATTCGTAATGGCGGGGACCTCGTCCAGCACCTCCACGATCCGCTTGGCGCAGGCCACGGACCGGGTCATCATCATAAAGATCATGGAGACCATCATCAGCGACATCATGATCTGGGTGATATAGGTGAAATACGTCATGAGCTTGCCGGTCTCCAGGGTGCCGGCGTACACCATTTTGCCGCCGAACCACATGACGGCGATGATGGTGCCGTAGACGATGAGCATCATAATGGGCATGTTGATGACCACCATACCGAAGGCCCTCTGAGAAGTCTCCTTCAGTCCCTGGTTGCGCTTTGCGAATTTTTCCCGCTCATGGTCCTCCCGGACAAAGGATTTCACCACCCGAATGCCCGTCAGATTCTCCTGGACCACCAGGTTCAACGCATCCGTCCGCTCCTGAAGGGTGCGGAACAGGGGGCTGGCCTTGGAGAGGATGAGCGCCACCGCCGCCGCCAGCAGCGGCAGCGCCACCAGAAACACATTGCTCAGCTGGAGGCTGATGCGGATGGACAAAATGAGGGCGGACACCAGCATCACCGGCGCCCTCACCAAAAGGCGCATGCCCATCATCAGCGTCATCTGCATACTGTTGACATCGTTGGTCAAACGGGTAACCAAAGACGCCGTGGAAAATTTCTCGATGTTGGAGAACGCGAATTCCTGGATGTGGTCATACTCCGCGGCGCGGAGGTTGGCGCCGAAGCCCTGTCCCGCTATGGCGGAAAACGCGGCGCTGCCCAGGCCGAAGGACAAGGAGACAATGGCCATCAGGACCATGAGCACTCCCTTTTTCAAAATGTAAGACTGGTCACCGGAAGCGATACCCACATCCACGATATCGCTCATCACCAGCGGGATCAGCAGTTCGAAAACGGCCTCGGAGGCACTGCATGCGATGCCCGCCAGGATCCATGTCCGGTACTGCTTTGCATAAGGCCACAGTTTTTTCAGCATGTCGTTTGATCCTCCTCGAGATTTTGCGTGATCCGGCCCAGCAAAAAGCAGAAGGTCTCCAGCTCCTCCGCTGTCAGCCCCCGGCCAATGACGGCCTCCACCTCCTGAAAGCTCCGCTGCGTTTGCTCCTGAAGCGCCAGACCTTTTTCCGTGATGGTAATGAGCCGGCGGCGTGCGTCGCTGCCGCTGACCGACCGCTCTACCAGTCCCTTGTCCACCATGCGGTCCAAAACACCGTTGGCAGTGGAGGGCTTCACCCGCAGGTGGGCCGTCACTTCACACTGCGGTGCCTGTTTGCCGTGGAAGCACAGATACATCAGCACATGACTTTGCGCCGGTGTCATCTCATACCGGGACATACGGGCGTCCATGCTGGCCCGGGCCAGGTGAGCCGCCCGGCCCAGGGCCGGTCCCAGCGCGTCGCTGCAAATCATCAGATCTCCTCCCTTTTATTTAGGACACTAAAAATTAGCACGCTAAATATTACCACAGTCCGTACATTCTGTCAATGCGCATATTCGTGATATTTTTTGAACGGTTTGTGAACAAAAACGCGAAATTTTCCGTGGTTGTAAACAAATTGTGAAGCTTCGCTTTCTGCCGTTGACTTTCGCTTTTTCTGCCTGTATGATGAATTCATCAAGCAGGAATGCTTGTGATCCAAACATTTTCCCTTCCTGTATTTTAAATTCTGCTCACACCCGGAAGCCCAGCAGGCGGGAGATGTTCTCCGCCGTCTGGCGGACCTCCCGGATCATGAATTCCTCGTCCTCTTTCATCCGGTAGTCGGGACCGGAAATGCTCACTGCCGCCAGAATTTTCCGGTTCATATCATAAACGGGCGCCGCCACGCAGATGAGGCCCGCCTCGATCTCGCCGTTGTCCATGGCATAGCCCTTCAGCCGGGCCTGGACCAGCTCGCCCCGCAGCTTCTCCGGATCGGTGATGGTGCTTTCCGTCAGAGACTTCGCCTTCCGGCTCATCCAATCACAGTAGTCGTCGATGTACTCCGCCTTCTGCCCCGCCAGCATGACCTTGCCGCTGCTGGTGGCATAGGCCGGCGCCCGGCCGCCGATCTGGGTGTTGCAGACGATGGACCGGTGGGTCTCCACCTTATCCAAATAAAAAATGTCGTGCTCCAGCAGCACGCTGAGGTTGATGGTCTCCTTCACCGTGTCGCTGAGATGCTCCAGCTCCGGACGTGCCACCCGGCGCAGGTCCGACTGGCCCAGGATGGCGCTGGCCAGCAGCATCAGACGGGGACCCACCCGGTAGCTTTTGCGGACGGGGTCCTGTACCAGGTACTGACGGTCCGTCAGGGTGGATACCTGGCGGAACACCGTGGTGGTCGGCAGATCCAGATGGTCCACCAGCTCCTTCAGCGTCCATTCGGTCTCTCTGTCCATGAAACACTCCAGGATCTGCAAGGCACGGAGGATACTGGATACTTGCTCTTTCGCCATAATTTCCTCTTCCTTTCGTGCAAAATGCTCATTTTTCAAAGTTGCTTGACAAATACTTGACAAATAGCAAGGGAAAGTCTATGATGAGTATACCACAAGACTGGCAGCTTGTGAATATTTTTATCACATTTTTACGGAATCTAATTCCGCATAATGGAAACTACCAGTCATCCCGTACTTCCTCTCTCCTTGCCAGCCGCCGCGCCGGCTGAACTATGATTTCAGAAAGGAAATGAAACATGAGCAAGAAAATCGTTGTCATGGACGGTAATACGGCTGCTGCTCACGTGGCTTACGCCTTTACGGAAGTCGCAGCCATTTACCCCATCACACCTTCTTCCCCCATGGCGGAAAAGGTGGATGAATGGTCCGCGAAGGGCAGAAAGAATCTGTTCGGCTCCACCGTGGACGTGATCCAGATGCAGTCCGAGGCCGGCGCCGCAGGCACCTGCCACGGCTCTTTGCAGGCCGGCGCGCTGACCACCACTTTCACCTCCTCCCAGGGCCTGATGCTGATGATCCCCGCCATGTACGCCATGGGCGGCCAGTTCCTTCCCAGCGTCATGCACGTGGCCTCCCGCGTGGTCACCTCCAACCACCACTCCATTTTCGGCGACCACACCGACTTCATGACCTGCCGCACCACCGGCTATGCCATGCTGATGTCCTCCTGCCCCCAGGAGGCCATGGACCTGGGCGCCGTGGCGCACCTGTCCGCCATCAGCGCCAAGTACGCCTTCATGCACTGCTTTGACGGTTTCCGCACCTCCCACGAGATGCAGCGCATCGAGGCTCTGGACTACGAGGACCTGCGGGGCCTCATCGACCAGGAGGCCTTGAAGGAGTTCCGCCGCCACTCCCTGAACCCCGAGCATCCCACCAACCGGGGCAACAACGTCAACCCCGACATCTACTTCCAGTGCAAGGAGGGCGCCAACGAAAAGGCCGCCTCTGTGCCCGACACCGTCCAGCACTATATGGACGAGATCAATAAGCTCACCGGCCGGGACTACAAGCTGTTCAACTATTACGGCGCTCCCGACGCGGAGGAGGTCATCGTGGTCATGTGCTCCGCCTCCGAGGCTGTGAAGGAGACGGTGGACTACCTGAACGCCCAGGGCCGCAAGGTGGGCCTGGTGCAGATCCACCTGTACCGTCCCTTCTCCGTGAAGCACTTCGCCGCCGCCATCCCCGCCACCTGCAAGAAGATCGCCGTGCTGGACCGCTCCAAGGAGACCGGCTCCGTGGGCGAGCCCGTGTATCTGGATGTGGTCACCGCCCTGAATCAGGCCGGCCGCGGCGACATCCGCGTGGTGGGCGGCCGCTACGGTCTCTCCTCCAAGGACACCACCCCCGGCCAGCTTATCGCCGTCTATGACAACCTGAAGCAGGAGAATCCCAAGAACAGCTTCACCATCGGCATCAACGACGATGTGACCCACACCTCCCTGGACTACAAGGAAGTGGAGTTCAACCATCCCGGCGAGGTCTCCTGCAAGATCTGGGGCCTGGGCGGCGACGGCACCGTGGGCGCCAACAAGAACGCCATTTCCACCATCGGCCTGGTGGCCAACAAGTACGCCCAGGCATACTTCTCCTACGACTCCATGAAGTCCGGCGGCCTGACCCAGAGCCACCTGCGCTTCGGCGATGAGCCCATCCGCTCCACCTACCTGGTGTCCTCCGCCGATTTCGTGGCGGTCCACGCCCCCACCTATGTGGCCAAGTACGACACCACCGAGGACCTGAAGGAGGGCGGCACCTTCCTGTTGAACTGCCCCTGGAGCGTGGAGGAGCTGGAGGATCGCCTCACCGGCAAGATGAAGCGCGACCTGGCCCGGAAGCACGCCAACTTCTACATCATCGACGCCTCCAAGATCGCCCTCTCCGTGGGACTGGGCGCCAACCGCACCAACAACATCCTCCAGGCCGCTTTCTTCGCGCTGACCAAGGTCATTCCCCTGGACATGGCCGTGGAGGACATGAAGAAAAACAACTACAACTCCTACTTCAAGAAGGCCGGCCAGGCCATCGTGGATAAGAACAACGCCGCCGTGGACGCCGGTATCAGCGCCGCTGTGAAGGTGGAGATCCCCGCCTCCTGGGCCGACGCCCAGGATACCCCCGTGGCTGTGCCCCAGGGCGCTTCCGACTTCGTCAAGGAGATCGTCATCCCCATGGACCACCAGCAGGGCGACAAGCTGCCTGTCTCCGTGTTCAAGAAGCACGGCGTACTGGACGGCACCTGGGAGAACGGCACCTCCGCCTTCTCCAAGCGGGGTGTGGCCACCAAGGTCCCCAAGTGGAACGCCGAGAGCTGCATCCAGTGCAACCGCTGCGCCATGTGCTGCCCCCACGCCGCCATCCGCCCCGTGCTGCTGACCGAGGAGGAAAAGGCCCAGGTGCCCGCCTCCTTCGTCACCGTGCCCGCCAAGGGTCTGGGCAAGGACGCTCCCGCCTACTCCTTCCGGATGCAGATCTCTCCCTATGACTGCCTGGGCTGCGGCGTGTGCCTGACCGCCTGCCCCGCCAACAAGAATGAGAAGACCGCCGACGCCCTGGTCATGACCCCCTTCGAGGAAATGAAGCCCGAGCAGGAGAACTTCGACAAGGTGGCCATGAACGACGCCTACCTGAAAAAGGATGTCATCAACAGCAAGACCGTCAAGAACATGCAGTTCGCCAAGCCCTACTTCCAGTTCTCCGCCGCCTGCGCCGGCTGCGCCGAGACCACATACATCAAGCTGCTGAGCCAGATGGTGGGCGACCGTATGTACGCCGGCAACGCCGCGGGCTGCTCCTCCGCCATTTCCGGCGGCGCCCCCATCCTGCCCTACTGCAAGGACAGCCAGGGCCGCGGCCCCGCCTGGGAGCACTCCCTGTTTGAGGACAACGCCGAGTTCGCCTACGGCTTCTTCCACGCCCAGGACGCCATCCGCAAGGAGCTGCTCATCCGCCTGGAGAGCATCAAGGAAGCCGGCATTGCCGTTTTGGCCATTGATGATTACCAGAACAACTGGAACGACGGTGAGAAGTCCCGGGCTGTGTCCGACGCCCTCATCGCCGCCCTGGAGGCCGCTGAGCAGACCGAGGATGTGGCCTACATTCTGGAGAACAAGGAGTACCTCGCCAAGAAGTCCATCTGGGCCATCGGCGGCGACGGCTGGGCCTACGACATCGGCTTCGGCGGTATTGACCATGTGATGGCCCAGAACCGGGACGTGAACCTGCTGGTGCTGGATACCGAGGTGTACTCCAACACCGGCGGACAGTCCTCCAAGGCCACTCCTACCTCCGCCACGGCCAAGTTCGCCGCCGGCGGCAAGCAGGTGGCAAAGAAGGACCTGGGCGCCATCCTCATGAGCTACGGCTATGTGTATGTGGCCCAGGTGGCCATGGGCTATGACCAGGCCCAGACCCTGAAGGCTCTCCGTGAGGCCGAGGCCTATCCCGGCCCCGCCATCGTTATCTGCTACTGCCCCTGCCTGGAACAGCACATCAAGGCCGGCATGGGCTGCTCTCAGGACGAGATGAAGAAGGCCGTGGAGTGCGGCTACTGGCACCTGTACCGCTATGACCCCCGCCGGGTGGCCGAGGGCAAGAATCCCTTCCAGCTGGATTCTCCCGAGCCGGACACCGGCAAGCTCATGGACTTTCTCATGGGCGAGAACCGCTTCGCCTCCTTGAAGAACAACTTCCCCGAGAAGGCCGAGGCCCTGTACACCAAGGAGATCGCCGACGTGAAGGCCCGGTACGCCAAGTACCGCAAGATGGCCGAGGACTGATGTTCCACCCTCTCTTTTGAAAGCGCGTCCGCCCCGGGCTGCTGCCCGGGGCGGACGCGCTTTTGCAACACCCGGTTGGGGCAGCGGAAAAACTCCCGGAAAAAGTGATGTTCTCCGGCGGTAAAATACGGTATACTGCTGGTGGGAGGGAGCCATATGAACCACGATTTTGCACAGAATCTGCTGCGCCTGCGGAAGTCCCGGGGCCTGACCCAGGAGCAGCTGGCGGGACAGCTGGGCGTTTCGCCCCAGTCTGTTTCCAAATGGGAAAACTGTCAGTCTTACCCGGATATCGAGCTGCTGCCCCGTCTGGCGGCGGCCTTTTCCGTCAGGATCGACGCCCTGCTGGGCTACCGGTCGGAAAAGCTCCGTACCTCCCAGTACGAGAGCAAATACCGGGACCCGGCCTATTACTGGGGCAACGATGTCTGGAGCGGCTGCTACGAAGTACTGCGGCTCATGCCGCCGGTGCGGCCCCTGCGGCTGCTGGATGTGGGCTGCGGCGAGGGGCAGGCTGCGGTGTTTTTCGCCCGGAACGGCTACACGGTCTCTGCTTTTGACGTGACCGCCAGCGGTATCGAAAAGGGGCGGCAGCTGGCGGAGCTCCACCGGACGGAGGTGGATTTTTTCCAGGCGGACCTGCTGAACTATCAGCCGGAGAGCACCTTCGACATCGTCTTCTCCAGCGGCGTCCTCCAGTATATTCCCCCCGCCGAGCGCCGCCGGGTGCTGGAGGGCTACAAAGCCCACACCGCCGTGGGCGGCATCCACGTGCTGAACGTATTCGTGGACAAGCCCTTTTTGCCGGTGCCGCCGGACTGGGAGGAGGAAGAGGCCTTCTGGTCCTCGGGGGAGCTGCTCTCCTGCTATGCCGACTGGAAGGTGGAGCAGCTGGAGGAGCGGATCTTCGATTGTGACAGCAGCGGCATTCCTCACCAGCACTGCATGGATGTACTCATCGCCCGTAAAATGGTATAAGGCAAGGAGGCCCGCGGCATAGCCGTGGGCCTCCTTGCACTTCATTTTGGCGGTCCCTCCCGCTCCATAGGCGGGAATTCCAGGCCAGTCCCCATCGTTTCGTGGATGGACACTGCGTCTTCACTTTCAAAGGCCGCCAGTCCCGCAGCCGCTTTCGGCCACGGACCAGCACCCTCTGATTTTTCACACCGGATAAACAGTGTATCGTATATGCAGCAGAATGCGCAGGCATACGCTCTTGGCGCGCCGGTATTTCACCATTTCCTTTGGAAGCAGAATGGTGGGTTGACGCCGCCCGCTCTTTTTGTATAACATATAATTATAGTTCATTATCAGCATTTTTGATAAATCATCTTCAATAGAAAGAAGGACAATTCCCATGAACCATCTGCAAAATGCGGGCTTCGCCACCCGCCAGATCCACGCCGGCAAGTAAAAGAACAGCGCCGGTGCCCTCTCCACTCCCATCTACCAGACCTCCACCTTCGCCTTTGACACGGTGGAGCAGGGCGGCGCCCGTTTCGCCGGCCAGGAGAGCGGCTACATCTATACCCGCCTGGCCAACCCCTCCCTGCTGCAGGTAGAGGAGAAACTGGCGGCCCTGGAGGGCGGCGAGGCCGCTCTTGCCACCGCCTCCGGCATGGGCGCCGTGTCCGCCACCCTTTGGAGCCTGGTGGAAGCCGGTGATGAGATCGTGGCCGATGAGACCCTGTACGGCTGCACCTTCACCCTGCTGACCCACGGCCTGACCAAGTTCGGCGTGAAGGTCACCCTGGTGGATATGTCCGACGCGGAGAACGTGAAAAAGGCCCTGACCCCCAAGACGAAGGTGGTCTATTTTGAGACGCCCTGCAACCCCACCTTGAAGCTGGTGGACATTCAGGCCGTGGCGGAGGCCGCCCACACCTATAATCCCGCCATTCAGGTGGTGACGGACAACACCTTCTGCTCCCCCTACCTGCAGCGTCCCTTGGAATTGGGCGCTGACATCGTGGTCCACAGCGCCACCAAGTACATCAACGGCCACAGCGACGTGATTGCCGGCTTCATCGTGGGCACCCGGGAATTCATCGAGACCTGCCGTTCCACCGGCCTGAAGGACATGACCGGCGCCGTTATGAGTCCCTTTGACGCCTTCCTCATCGCCCGGGGCCTGAAGACCCTGGACATCCGCATGGACCGCCACTGTGCCAACGCCCGGAAGGTAGCGGAGTTCTTCCGCAGCCATCCCGCCGTGGACAAGGTCTACTATCCCGGCTTTGAGGACTTCCCCGGCCACGACATCGCCAAAAAGCAGATGAAGGACTTCGGCGGCATGGTCTCCATTGAGCTGAAGGCCGACCGCGCCGCCACCGCCGCCGCCCTGAACAAGCTGGAGCTGTGCACCATCGCCGTGTCCCTGGGCGGCGCCGAGACCCTGGTGGAGCACGCGGCCTCCATGACCCACTCCACCTATACCCCCGAGGAGCTGGCCGCCTCCAACATCTCCGAGGGCCTGGTGCGCATCAGCATCGGTCTGGAAGACCCCGAAGATGTGATCGCCGATTTCAAGCAGGCTCTGGATACCCTGCTGTGAGGTTTCCCCATCCGTCCGGTGCCGGCGCTTTCGCGCCGGCACCTCAGCCTGTCGAAAAAAGTTTTTTCGACAGGCTGAACAAGTTTTTTCAAACTTTATAAAGTTCGAAAAAACTTAGATTTAAAACGAAAGACACCCCTCCTGGGTTTCTTTCGTAACTATTTTCCTTCCCGTTATCCCAGGTTTTCGTCTTTTTTGACAGCCTCCGATGCCGGCGCTTTCGCGCCGGCACCTTCTTTCATACCGTTACTCTCTTTTTTCATGTTTTATGAAAATGCATTGACTTTTTCGCATGGCACAGTATAATAGTCGGCGTGACACGCCGCCCGGTGCGGCAGCAAAACAGGAGCGTATCTGCCATGAAGACAGAGAACACGGAACAATTTTTGAATTTCTGCTGCGAAATAGGGCGGCAGCTCATCCAAAACGGCGCTGAAATCTACCGGGTGGAGGATTCCATCAACCGCCTCATGACCGCTTACGGCTACACGGACACGGAGGTGTTCGCCATCCCCGCCAGCGTCATTTTGAACATTCTGGACGGTGGCCACAATTACACGAAAGCCATCCGCATCCGCTCCTCCTTCATCAACCTGGACAAGCTGGAGCGGCTGAACAGCCTGTGCCGCCAGGTCTGCCGGGAAACGCCCCCTCCCGACCAGGCGCTGGCGCGGCTCCGGGCCATCGCCGCGGCCTCCGGCTATCCCCAGTGGGGCAGCTATCTGGCCCACGGCTTTGTGGCGGTGTTTTTCACGCTGTTCTGGGGCGGTGTTCCCCTGGATGCGTTTTTCGCCTTTGCCTGCGGCGTGGCTGTCAAGGCGGCCTCCAGCTCCCTGAGCCGGATGAACACCAACATTTTCTTCACCTACGTCTGCGCCAGCATGGCCATGGTGCTGCCGCCGCTGGCGCTGGTCTATCTGGGTGTGCCGGTGCACATGGACAAGATCGTCATCGGCGCCATCATGCTGCTGGTGCCCGGCATCGCCATCACCAATGTGATCCGGGATGTGCTGGCCGGCGACTTTTTGACGGCGCTGACCAAATTTGCCGAGGTGCTCATCATCTCTATGGCGCTGGCGCTGGGCATCGCCATTCCCGTGGGTATGGCACGGCTGCTTCTGGGGGTGGTCTGATATGCGGTTTTTACCTTGTCTCTACGCCTTTTTGGGCTGCATGAGCTTCTGCTACATTTTCCAGGTCCGCAAACCCCTGTTCATTTTCCTGTGCAGCGCCATCGGCGCCGTTTCCTGGGGCGTATACCTGCTGGCGGAGCCTTTGGGCTCCGACGCGGTGCGGTGCTTTGTGGCCACCATCGTGGTGTCCGCCCTGGCGGAGCTGCTGGCCCGGCTGCTGAAGGCCCCCGCCACCATCTTTTTGGTCATTGGAATCATTCCCCTGGTGCCCGGCGGCGGACTGTACTACACCATGGACTACCTGCTGGACAAAAATTTTCCCATGTTTTCCCAGGTGGGGCTGCAAACCGCCTCCACCGCCGCGGCCATCGCCGTGGGCGCCTCCATGGTCACCTCCATAGTCCGAATGTTCACCTGGCGCAAACGTCCCCAAAAGGACACCTGACAAAAGGACCCCACGGCCAACGGCCGTGGGGTCCTTTTTCTGGTATCATCAATAGCCGGTCTTTTTTGCGCCCGGCTGGCCGTAGCTCTTGAAACGCTCCATGACGTCCGCCATCTCCTCGTCGGAGAGGATGTTGGGCTTGCCGATGCACATGGCCCGGTACTGGAGCTCCGCGATATACTCCATGTTGCAGGCCAGACCGTAGGCACTCTTGATGTCCTTGCCGCAGGTCACCAGGCCGTGGTTGCCCAGCAGCACGGCGTTGCTTTCGCCGCAGACCTTGATGGCGGCCTCCGCCAATTCCAGCGTGCCAAAGGGATAATAGGGTGCGCAGGGCACCGTGGCTACGCCGGTATCGCCGATGACATAGTGGACGGCCCGGATGGGCTGGCCCAGCACGGCAAAGGTGGTGCAGTACATGGAGTGGGTATGGACCACCGCCCGGGCCTGGGGCTTGTGCTTATAAAACGTAGTATGAAGGCCCCATTCGCTGGAGGGCTTGCGGGTGCCGTCCACAATATTGGCCTCCAGGTCCGTGATGACCACATCCTCGGGCTGGGTGGAAAAATAGTCCATACCGGAGGGGCTGATGGCCATCAGGCCCTTTTCCGCGTTATAAATGCTGATATTGCCGCTGGTGCCGGTGCTCAGCCGGGCGGCGCTCATTTTCTTGCCGTATTCAACGATCAGTTCTCTTTCTTCCTGCATCAACATATCCAATTTCTCCTAATTATTTCACAGTGGGGGAAAGTCTTAATAGAACACTTTGGCTTCCGTGTCAAAGTACTGGTCCAGCACATAGGGCACATACACGCCCTTGTCCGTGACCACGCCGGAGATCAGGTGGGGCGGCA
>SFDT01000006.1 GCA_004558115.1 Clostridiales bacterium
CCGGCTCTTTCTAAATGCCTTTGGCTTTAGTGTACAATTTGACAGGTGATTTTTGTCTCTTTTCCGCATTGACAAAAGTCACTTCATAACGGAATTTGACGAAGGAGTGTGATTGTATGAATAGTGTAATATTTACAGTTTTTGTTTTACCACTTTTGATTGGGGTAATGATCAGATGGATGTTTCTTAAATGGAAAAGAGGTTATCTTATATCGGGTGTTTTTGTTCTGATCTCAGTTATAGTATGGCTTTGGACCAAACACCTTGTTCATCACGGAGTTGACGGAACTGTAATGCTTTGGGCTTTGATGACAACCATACTTACAGTTGGTTCGTTAATTGTTGGTGGAATATCGCTTTTGATCAAAAAGATAAAACATTAGGAAGCAGACCACATCCCTTGCTTTATATAAAACAGTAAATTCCAGTTCATCTGCTGTGGAAAAGGCTCCGCCTTGAATTGGCGAAGCCTTTTCCATTATTTTGACGAACGATTTCCCAAAGAGCGCAAACCAACACATCAAGTGAAAAGGGATTCCCCGGATGCAAAGCATCCGGGGATATTTTGTGGCCGTCAGTCGTTTTTCAGGAAGTCGCCCTTCATGTAGCCGGCGGTCTCCACGCCGCCCACGCCGGAGAAGGTGATCTTGTACCAGCCGTCACCGGCGCTGCCCGTGATCTGGACGGAGGCGCCGTTAGGCACGGTGGCCAGAGCCTCATAATCCGTGCTGGGTCCGGAACGCACATTTACACCGTTTCCGCCGTTGATGACCACCGCGGAGCCTGTGTGCAAGGTGCCGCTGGCAGCAGTACCCGTGCCGGTGCCCGTGCCGGGCGTGGTGGTCAGGGTGCCGCTGAAGCTGCACCGGACGATGCACACGGCCTTCTTGCTGCCGTCAGTGACCAACACATTGATGGTGCCCCGGGAAATGGCGGTGACTTTGCCGTTTTGGTCCACGGAGGCGACACCGTCATCCTCGCTGAGCCAGGTATAGCTGCCGCTGCCGCCGGAGACCTGGATGGTATGGGTCTCTCCCGCCGCCTTCAGCGTGAAATCCGTGGTGCTGAGGGTCAGGCCGTCAGGCAGCTTGGACGCCGTTTCATATTTGCTGGCGGCAGGCGCCGTGGTGGTGCCGGGGTCCTGCTCCGTGCCTTCAGGGTCCTCGGGCATACCGGAGCCCTCCGGCTCGGTGTCAATGGGAGCCTCCACCTCCGGCTGCTGGGGCTGCACCTCCTCCACGGGAGGCGTATCCTGTTTATCCGGTTCCTTTTGGAAGCGGTCACCGAACAGCAGGTAGATCAGCAGCGCGGCCATAATGAGAATGAGTATGATCAGAGTGGGCGTCAGCAAATTCACCTTCTGCTTGCCGGCAGTCCGCCGACCGCCCCGGCGGACCTTGCCGCCGCCCCGCAGCGCCGCCTCCTCCTCACAGAAGGGACAATTTTTATAGGTATCGGAATATTTTTCCCCGCAGACGGGGCAGCGTTTCATGGCCATGGACGGCACTCCTTCCGAAAGCTTCGTTGTACTTTACATAATATCGGCTTTCCGTCATGCCGTCAAGTATGGCAGCGTCGAATTTTCAGCTTTTTCACACTTTGCCGCCGCAAGTTCTTGCTTTTGGTCGAATAAATTTTTATAATAGGCCCAAAAGCCAAACGCATCGACGTGGAAGGACTGAGGCAGATGAACACGATTCTGATCGGCATTGCCGGCGGCACCGGCTCCGGCAAAACCACCCTGACCCGGCATTTGAAGGAGCATTTCGGAGACAGCGTCACCGTCATTGGTCACGACAGCTATTATAAGCGGCAGGAGGGCAAGACCTACGAGGAGCGGGCCAAGGTGAATTATGACCACCCCAGCGCCTTCGACACGGAGCTGCTCATCCAGCACCTGAAGGAGCTGAAGGCCGGCCGTGCCGTCCAGTGCCCCGTGTACTCCTACGTGGACCACAACCGCACCGACGAGACGGTGACGGTCCGGCCCAACAAGGTCATCATCGTGGAGGGCATACTCATTTTCCAGAATCCCGCCCTGCGGGACATGTTCGACATCAAGATCTTCGTGGAAACGGACGCTGACGTCCGCATCCTCCGCCGGGCGCTGCGGGACGTGGAGGAGCGGGGCCGGACGCTGCAATCCGTGGTGACCCAGTATCTGACCACCGTGAAGCCCATGCATGAGCGGTACGTGGAGCCCTCCCGGAAGTACGCGGACATCGTGGTGCTGGAGGGCGGCCACAACTTGGTGGCCCTGGAGATGATCATGCAGCGTATCCAAAACCATATTGACAGTGAGTAAGCCGCGGCGCCGGAGGCAAAAGCCTCCGGCGCTGTTTGTTACTCCACATAGCCGTACATGCCCCGGACGGATACCTCGCCGGAGCGGACGGTTTTTTCCGCGCCGTCCGCTGTCCGCACCACCAGGCCGAACTGTTCGTCAATGCCTACGGCCTCCACCGTCTCCCGGCCCAGGGGACTGATGAGCTGCACGGTCTTTCCCAGATTTACGCAGTCCCGGCGGTAAGCGGCAAGATACGCGGACAGGTCTCCGCCCTTCAGCGCCGTGTACAGCCGGTCCAGGGCCTCGATCTCCGCCGCCGCCAGAGCCGGACGGGACACCGGCCGCCCCAGCTCCTGGGAGATGGAGGTGGCCATGGCCGCCACCTCCGGCGTGAAATCCGCCGCCGTCTGGCCCACGTTCAAGCCGATGCCCACCACCAGGGACTGGAGCCGCCCGGTCTCCGCCTCCAGGGACATCTCCGTCAGGATGCCGCAGAGCTTTTTCCCGTTCAGCACCGGGTCGTTGGGCCACTTCAATTTCGGCCGCACACCGCAGACCTGCTCCACCGCGTCGCACACCGCCACCCCCGCCAGGGCTGTCACGGAGAGCAGGCGGTCCATGGGGATATCCGGCCGCAGCAAAGCCGTCAGGTAAATGCCCTTGTCCCGGGGGGACTGGAAGGTGCGGTCCATCCGCCCCCGGCCCGCCGTCTGGCAGTTGGCCACCACCACGGTGCCGTCTTCCCCGCCGGTCATGCCCAGCTGCTTTGCGTAATTGTTGGTGGAGTCGATCTCATCAAAGCACAAAAGCGTCCGGCCCACGGTGTCCACCGCTCCCAATCGGTTTCGGATCTCCGCCTCCGTCAAGGCGTCCGGCGCCGCCGCCAGACGGTATCCCAGGCCCGTCCGGGCCTCGATGGTGTAGCCCTCCCTCCGCAGGGCGTCCACCGCCTTCCACACGGCGGTGCGGCTGAGCCCCAGTCGGCGGCTCAACTCCTCTCCGGAGAGAAATTCTCCCTCTCGGGTGCGCAGATAGGTCAAAACAGCCTGACGGCTCATAGCGGTCCCTCCTTTGTTCTTAGAGCGAGTGTACCACGTTTTTTCCGCCCTGTAAACGAAAATGCCCCGGAGGGTTGACCCTCCGGGGACTGCTGCTTTTAGGATGCAGGCTCCTCTGCCTTGCCGGTGGCGCGGCCCAGGGCGATGTCCATCGCCGAGGGCGCTTTTTCCTCCGCTTCCTCCGGAGGGAGTTCCTCCAAAGGTGCTTCCGCTACCTGCGGAGCCTCGCCCCGCAGCACCGCCTGGACCACCCAGCGGGTGGCGTGGCCCTGGCCGGTGCAGGTGGACAGGGTCAGAATGCGGTCGTAGGTCCGAGGCACCACCCCGGTATCAATGACGGACTGGGCAAGGCAGTAATCGATAAACGCCTGCTTTTCCTGGTCACTTCTAAAGCCCAGGCGGTAGGTCTCTCCCTCCGTGCTGACCTCATAAGCGGCAAAGATCTCATATTTATGGCTGCCGGAGTCATCTGTGATATACACGCAGGGGTGATCGCTCCACCAGCTCTGTTTCTTGTAGTTTTTCAGAGAGGCAAACATAGACCCGTTGTTCATACGGTGGCCATAGATGATGGTGTTGAAATCACTGAGGTCCCGGCTGTTCCGGCATTCCAGGAAGATGGAGCCCACCACGCTGGTCCACTTTTTCCAGGTGTGGTTCAGGTAATAGTCGTTATCCGTCCCCTGGACCACCGGATAGGACACCGCCGTGTTGGGGATCAAGATCCAGCCCAGCACATCGCTGTTGACCTCTCGCAGGGCGGAAAAGTCCATGTTCCGCAGGGCATCGGCATAGGGGTCCACATACACCGGCTGTTCCTCCGGGGCCATTTCCTCTTCGGAAGGCGCCTCCTCCGGCACGGGCTCCGGCTGGGGCAGCCGGCTGAGGTCCGGCAGCTCCACCAGGGCCTCTGCTTCGGCGTAGTCCTCCTCCCCCTCCCGGTATTGGATATTTTGACGGACGAGCATCCCTACGCTGACGGCCAGCACCAGCACCAGCGCAGCGATCAGCAGCAGCCGCAACTTTTTCACGGGCGTTCCTCCTTCCAGCAGTTCTCACAGTTTTATTATACCGCCGTACGCCGTTCAATACAAGAGGCCCGGACAAGTGTCCGGGCCTCTTGCGTCACTTTGGATCGCAGGTTACGCCAAATCAGGCATCCTCTTCCTTGCGCTTTTTGCCGGAGATGGTCAGCCAAACCAGACCCATTCCGGACACAGCGGCAGCCATGGCCCACAGTCCGGCCGCGTCGCCGGTCTTGGGGGCGTCAGCCTTGGGGACTTCCGGCTCCGGCAGGTCCACTCCGGTATCGTCGGAGGTGGGAACGTCGGTATCCGGCAGGGCCGTGGCGGGCGTCTCGGGCTCCTTGATTTCCGTACCCTCCAAGGTGTTGGTGATGATCCAGCGGTTGCCCACTCTGGAAGACTCAGACACGTAGCCGTCGGGCACATCAACTTCCTCGACAGTCCAGGTGTAGCTGTCTTTCAGGCCGCTCCAGGTGTATCTCCAGTTGTTGTTCTCACTGAGGGTCACCTCATCGCCGTACGCCTTGCCGTTGCGGTAAAGCTGGACGGAAATGCTGTCGGGCCGCAGGTCAGAGCCATCGTCCTTCCAAACCTTGCTGACAAAGATGTCAACATCGTCATCGCCGGTATCAGGATCGGGATCGGGGGTCTTTTCCGTACGCTCATAGTACAGCTTCAAGATATAGGTATGATTGGCCTCATCCAGCGTCCAGGTGAATGCGTTGCCGGCGTCGGTCACAGCCGTGCCGTCCAGGTCGGCGCTGATGAAGGTATAGGTCTTTCCGCCGTAAGCCGTGTAATCATCGGCATCCACAGTGATGCGCTGGGCCTCCTTGCCGGTGATAAAGCCGGAGGTCTCATACTTGGCGCTCTGACGGACACCATCAATGATCTCAGTGTAGTAACGGTCCACCTGGTAGCCGTAAGAATCCGTAGAGGTCCAAGTGTTCTGAATGTCGTAAGTGCCCTCGGGATAAGTCACGGCATAGTGGGCGTCACCCAGCTTGATGCGGCCGCCGGTCTCGCCGACTTCCTTGACGGAGTAGACCAGCTCATGGCCATCGGTATCGATGATGCCGTCCTTGTCCGTATCCGCCAGGTAGTAGCGGTCCAGGTTCTCCCACTTGTAGCTCCAGCCGTTCTCCTTGCTCAGTTCCACCTTGTAATTGTCACCCATGGACTCAGGCGTACCGTTCTTGGTGACGTAGAGCTGGACTTCGATCTTGCCGTTGGGCTCGCTGCCGCTCCAGAGCTTCGTACCGGAGACGGTCACGTTGCTCTCCTGCTGGACGGTATTGTAAACCGTCAGTTTGTTGTCGCTGTAACGGACATCGTAGTTATGGCCGTCCCAGCTGTACACGCCGTTTGTCACATCATCCTCAGTCATCTTGTAGGTGTAGGGATAGCCCTTGCTGTCACGCGCCGGCAAATCCCACAGGGTCTCGCTCCAGTTTTTATCCTTCTTCAGTGTCACGGACTCGCTGAAGTTGGCGTCGGTCACGTTGTTGGACTCGCGGGTCACAGTCACCGTGATCTCGTCATTGGCGGGTCCTATCCAGATCTTGCTGACCGTCACATTGGCCTTGTCAGTCTCAATGGAGGAGAGGCTGTTGGTGATGTCGTTTCCGGTGTAGGTGACCTTGTATTTGCCGAAGGTGCCGTTATTGCTGATGGGTGTGTCGCCGTCCAGCTCCCGGACGGTATAGGTGTACTCCTGGCCGTAAGAGCTGTACTTGGGCAGGGTGTCGTTTCCAGCTGCATCCTTGCCGAAGGTGTAGCTCCAGCCGTCTTCCTTCGTCACATTCACCACAGCGTAAGGCTCAGCCTTGCCGCTCTGGTACAGGGCCACCTTGATGCTTTCGGGCCGGCTGGCCTCATCGCCGCCGTCGTTCCAGGTCTTGGTGCCGGTCAGGGAGATCCACGTCTGGTTGAAGGTATTGGTCAGGTCATACTGGCCGCCCTCGGGCGTGGCTGCATCAGTGAAGCCGTCAGCCGCTTCCTCGACCCTGTAGTCGATGATGCGGACTTCGGTGGCAGCCGCGGAATAGGTGCTCTGCCAGGTGCTGCCCACCTTGTATGCATACTTGGGCAGGCCGGTCCAGCTGTAAGTGGTGACTCTCTTGGAAATGAGCTTCGCCTCCGCGCCTTCCACTGCCGCGAACACGCCATCCTCGGCCAGGTCGGACTTCAGCGTCAGTCTGGCGGTAGCGGTCTCGTCAGCGCCGTTCCAGAGCCAGGTCTTGGTACCGGACACTTCCACGCTGTTGTACTGGTCCACCACGTTCTTGAACTCGTAATAGGAGTTCTCCGCCATAGCATCAGCGGCATTTCCGCCGTTGTAACCGGTCACAGTGCTCTCCTGCACGGTGTAGACCACCTTGGCGCCGTCATGGTAGAGGGGCAGCTTGTCGAAGGTATAGTAGTTGTTGTAAGCGCCGTTCTCCTCACGGGGCAGGACCACGGTCTGACTGACGCCGTTGGTGCCGGTCAGGGTGATGGTGGTCTGGATGTTCTTCTCCGCGCGCTCCGCGGCGGTCAGGCCGTCCAGCCAGGTCTTCTGCACGCTGACGGAGGTCTTGGTGCTCTCGTTGCCCTCCAGGGTGTTGGTCACGGTGTAGGCGTAGTTCTTCGTGTTGTCCGTGTCCGCACTGACAGAGGCGTTATACTTGGAAACTGTCTCCTCCTGGACCGTGTAAGTGTATTCCTTGCCCTCACTGTCGTAACGGTCCAGGCCCTCAAAGACATACTCCCGGTCTCTCTTCGTCCACGTTCCATTCTCGCCGGTGGCTTCCAGATCCACACTATCGAACGGTTTGTTATCGCGCAGCAGGTTGATGGTCACCTTGCTGGGACGGGTACCGTATTCGTTGTTGCTGTCCCTCCAGACCTTAGTGACCTTCACGTCCACGGTGTCCGTCAGGGTGTTGGTGAAATTATTGCCTTTCTGTTCGGGTTCGATCAGAGCATCACCGGTGTAGGTCTCCTCCACGGTATAGGTGATCTCCTGGACTTCTGTGGCGGCGGCGGAAGCGGTGGTCTGCCAGGTGCCACCGACCTTATAGGCGTACTTGGGCAGCGTCTCGCCTGCCTTGGGGAAGGAATAGCTGGTAGCAGGATACGTCACATTCGCCGTATCCGTGACCACCACATCACTACCGACCTTGCCGGTCAGGGTGATGACGGCGGTGGGAGTCCCCTTGTAATCCTTGATTTTCCAGGTCTTGGTGCCGGAGATGCTGGCGGCATTGCCCTGGGTCAAGACGTTGGTGACGTCGTAGCCGGAGATATACACCGTGTAGTCACGGCCATTCAGCGTGATGGTGCCGCCGTTAGTGACCTTGTCGCCGTTGTCTTTCAGCTCCACCACCTCGTACGTATAGGAATTGGTGCCATCGATGGTTGGAACATTTTCAAAGACGTGCGTCCAGCCGTTGGCGCTATTCAGCTCAGCGGAGCTTCCATAGGCCTGCTTAACTTCACCGCCGCCGGTTCGGAGCAACTGCACGCGCGCCGGCGTTTCATAGCCGCCCACCGTGACCCAGGACTTGGTGACCTCAATATCATCATAGTCCTTGCGGGTATTGGAGATGGCCGCGGTGGCAGTCGTACCGCTGACAGTGAAGTCTGTGGTGACCGTACCCTCATAGCCGGCCGCTTTGACTTCGGTGAGATAATAGCCAATGCCTTCGTCGCAGTCCGTCTTGTGGGTGGGGATGTTTGCTACCTGGATCGTCCAGGTGTTTCCGGTATCGCTGGCGGGCTTGTTGATGGTGATCGTCTGAACCTCGATATCTTCAGCGGTGTCATCATCCTCACCGTCGCGCTTATCCACCACCTGCATCAGCTTCACGGTGATGGAATTGGGCCGGTTAGCCGTCTCCGCACTGTCGTTCCAGGTTTTGGTAATGGTCAATGTCACCTTCTTGGGGTCCCAGTTATTGAACACTTCCATGTCATTACTGGAAAGCTGGCTGTCATAGACGGTGGTGCCATCAGCCTTCTTCACCACCGTGCGGCCATAGCGGACAGAAACCGTATACTCCTCGTTGTTCACCTGGAACTTATCGCCGGTGACAGCAGTTTCTTTCATTTTGTAGTTGTAATCCTGGCCATCCGCCAGACCGGAGGGTAGGCCGGAGAAGGTGACGATGCTATTAGTCGTGGACCTCTTCATGACCTCATTGCCCGCCAGGTCCTTCACCTGGAACGTGGCATTGGCCACATCGGAAGCAGCCGAGCCGAAAGTCAAGTTAGGCGCGCCGGCGGCCTTCTTGGTGAAGCTGAAGCTGCCCAGATAACCTCTGACAGCGGGGACATTGAAATCAATGATGGGATTTTTGTAGGTAGTCATATCGACCGGATTTCCGGCCTCATCCACGATGGTCTCCACGCCATTCTCTGTTTTCTTAAAGCAGTACTCCAGCGTGGTCCGGCCATTGGTCTTGTACCAGACGGCCTCATTATTCACCTTATCCTTAAAGTTGGCGTCCTTGGTGTTTAAGGTCACATAGTACTCCATCTTGTAGGTGTAGGTGGTATTATCGCCGCTGCCGGTCACTTCATCGACCACCGCGTTTTTCAGATTCCAATACAGGGTCTTAGTCGCGGTATCGTAGTTTTTGACCGCCGCGGAATTATCCACGGCAACGCCGCTCTTCTCCTGGTCAAACAGGATCAGGTCGCTGCCCATGGGGTCGGTGACCACCCAGGCCTCGGTCAGACTCTTGATGGTCTTGATGATCTTGTCAAATGCGATGGTCACGTCATCCGAGTCTCTGTTGTCGAAGTTCTGGGTCGCGATGCTGGTCAGCCACGCGGAGACAGTAACAGGCTTGTCAAGATCGTCATTCTCATCATAAATGTAATCGTAGCTTGCGCCATAGCAGATGGTGTACAGCTTCGCGGGGTTGTCGTTGGGGCCATTGCCGGTCACGCCGGTAATTTTCTTCGCAACATTCGCCGCCCGGACATTGACTTTCTGGTTATCCTGTTCGTCTTGTGTCAAATTAGCGCCGAAGATCTTCTCGAGGCTATCGCGGTTATTTACGATATAGTTACTGGGCTTGCCGTCCGTCAGCGCCACCACATAGGTATTCTTAATGCCGCTGATTTTGCTCTCTGGATTAGTCTTCGGCTCGTTGAGCAGGTTATACGCCAACTGGAAACCGCCCTCTGTGTTGGTTCCGCCCTTCGCGCTCAGTTGGTTGATCGCCTGCAGCAGGGGATTTTTGTAGTTACCATACCAGTCTTTTTGGTAATCAGCTCCAAATCTATCCTTGCTGAAATCCAGCGTTGCCGCATCTACCCAGGAATACTTCTTCTCCGCATCCTTGCTGAACGCCACCAGGGTGATCATGCGTTTGGCGCCGTTGGCATCCTTCGCGTAATTCTCCGCGAACTTCATAGCGGCTTTTTTCGCCTTGGTAAGGCGGCCATTGCCCATCGAGCCGGAAACATCGATGACCAGGACCACCGCACTGTCGGGAGACGCTTCCGTATGCTCCACCTTCTGCTTTGTGGAGACTTCCAGCTCGATCTTGAACTCATTCTCCACGCCGGTGGCCGAAATCTTCTTGGAGACCTCCACCTTGCCGCCAGCGGAAGTATTGGTGTCGTTATTTACCGGCTCCTCTTTAAAATCGCCTATGCTCTCGTCGTATTCATAGTACGTCGGATCGGTTCCGCCCAGAATCTGCTTCTGGGCCTGAATCTCCTCCTCGCTCTCCGCGAACGCCGTGATCTGCACCAGGCTGATGCACATCACCAGTGCCAGGAAAAAGGACAGTCCCCTTCTTCCCATGTGTTTGAGTCGTGTTTTGTTTGCCATGTTTTCGTTCTCTCCTTTCTGAATTTGAGACGAAATACCTGGCAGCTGGGCCAGCCTGGCGTTTCCGCTTTAGCTCCCTGGCTTTGCGTCCCGGGGTTTCCCGCCGGTTTGCCGTTTCAGTCATCTCTGCTGTGCACGGCTCCGCCGTGCAGGGTATACGATCCTCATTCTGTCATGCTGTGCACAACGTCTAAGCGGACGTCCGCTTCGCTTTTTTGGGGGGCTCCTCGCCGCTCAGTGCGCTATTGAGCAAAAACGCCAGCTCCAGCACACTGCGAAACCGCTCTTCCCGGTCTCCTTCCAGCCAGGACACGGACCCCTGCCAACTGGCATTCTGCCGGAAATACACCCGCACCGCGAAAGTGCCGCATTTCCCGCTTTGCAACTCGCCCTTAGGCGGCGCGTGCGTCAGACTCTCCTGCGGCTGCGAAAAGCTGCGGGGCTCTGTAAAGGACTGCGGGAAATTCATTCTGTCCAGCAGCTCTTCCATTTTCAGCAAAAGCTCCATCAAGCTGTTGAACGGCGCCACGCCCCAATAGGGATTATACAGCCGTCCCTTCGGTACCTGACCGTCGTACTCGTCCACGCAGACAGTCGTCGTCCGGAACTCATTGCCCCAGGCTCTGCCTTGCACCAGTGTCCACCTCCCTTCCTGATTACACTGGCAGTATATCATGAGCCAGTTACACGAGCGGTTACATTTCCAGTTTTTTCATTCAAATTTCAAGAAAATATTACTCAAAAATGATGCCCGTTTTTTGTGCACATAGCCAGTATCTGTAAATTTCAAAAAAGTTCCCACAGGGGTGCAGTTCAGACCCTGTGGGAACTTTTATAACTGTGTTTTGTCAGCCCATCCGCCGCAGCATCTGCTCCGGATGGTCCGCGTAATCCAAGGCTGTCTCCCGGGTGATGGTCCCCGCCTGATACAGCTCCAGAATGGACTGGTCCATGGCCTTCATGCCCTCTCCGCCGCCGGCGGCGATGACATTGTCGATCTGGTGGTTTTTGCAGTCCCGGATCATGCTGCGGATAGCCGCGTTCATGTGCATGATCTCATAGGCAGGCACCAGCCCCCCGTCCACATCCGGCAGCAGCCGCTGGGACACCACCGTGCGCAGCACCATGCTCAGCTGTACCCGGATCTGGGACTGCTGGGTGCTGGGGAACGCGTCGATGATGCGGTCGATGGTATTCACCGCGCCGTTGGTGTGGAGGGTGGCAATGAGCAGATGCCCCGTCTCCGCTGCCGTCATGGCGGTGCGGATGGTCTCGTGGTCCCGCATTTCCCCCAGCAGGATCACATCCGGTGCCTGCCGCAGGCAAGCCCGCAGGGCGGAAAGGTAATCCGTGGTGTCAATGGCGATCTCCCGCTGGCTGACGATGCTCCGCCGGTCCCGGTGCAGGTACTCGATGGGGTCCTCCAGCGTGATGATGTGGGCCTCCCGGGTGCGGTTGATACGGTCAATAATGCAGGCCTGGGTGGTGGACTTGCCGCTGCCGGCAGTGCCGGTGACCAGCACCATGCCATGGGCCAGGTCCGCCAGGTCCATGACCTGTTCCGGGATGCGCAGGGCCTGGTAATCCGGGATGTCAAAGGCCACCAGCCGCACCACCGCCGCAAGAGACCCCCGCTGGCGGTAGGCATTCACCCGGAACCGGGCCAAGCCCGGGACCGCGAAGGAAAAGTCATCGTCTCCGGTGGCCCGGTAGGCATCCATGGAGCGGTCCGCCATATCATACAGCCCCATGATGAGGCGCTCCGTTTCCGCCGGGAACACCTTTTCCCCGCTGATGGGCCGCAGGTGCCCCTCCACTTTTTCGCTGACCGGCCCGCCGGCCACGATAAACAGGTCGGAGGCCTGCTCCGCCACCGCCTGCTCCAAATAGTCCAGTAACTCTCTCATGGGGTCCCTCCTATGTTCCATTCATCGCACCGGACCACAGGTCCAGGCCTTCTTCCGCTTCCCACTGGGTGGTGGATACGGCCTGCCACCGCAGGACCGTCCAGCTGTCCCCTTCCAAACGGACCCGGACCTCCAGGCTTTGGGTGTCGGAGATGGGACAGGTATATGTGTATGTATCGTCGTCGGCGGTGACGCCCTGGGGCACCTGGCCGCTCCGCAGCTGGGCTAAAACAGCCTCCGCCTGGCAATCCGCCCGGTAATAGGCGCTCACCGCCTCCACGGAGGCGTCCGCCAAACGACCATCCGCTTGCACAGTGCTCAGACTCAGGAGGGCGAATACCGTCAGGCACAGCACCGCAAAGATCACCAGCAGGCAACTGCCGCCCACCGCCGGTGGGGCAAATGACTCCCGCTTATCCATGAGCATCCTCCTGCCAGGCTACGGACAGGCTGTAAAGTTCGGTTCCCTGCCAGGTAAAGGCGGTCACTTGCGCGGTGCCCAGCAGCTCCTGTCCGCTGTCCGCCGGGACCGCCAGTACCTGAAACGTCCCCTCCGCAGCCTCCGCCAGCGGCGACCAGCCGCTGGCGTAGGAAATGCTCCAGGCGGTGCCATCCCAGGTCCCGCCCAGGAGACGGGACGCCTCCCCGTAGTTCCCCCGGCAGGCCTTCAGGGTCTCCGCCGCGTTCTGCACGGCGGCCACCGCCCGGTCCCGGGTCTCGTTTTCCAGCGAAAGGCGGTCCGAAAGAGCAAAGATCCGGACGCAGACGGCGGCGGCCAGGGCAAAGACCAGCACCATGACCAGCTGCTCCATCATCACCAGAGGCGCCCTGCTTTTCATGCGGCTCGCTCCTCTCCGCTGCGCAGACACAGCACCACCGTCTCCCAGCGGCCGCCGGTCAGGACCTCCACGCGCAGAAGTCTGTCTTCTCCCAGGCTTGCCCGGAGCGCCTCCGCCTTCAGGACCTGTTCTCCGTCCTCCGGCTCCAGCTCCGCGCCGTGGTGGGCAAACAGCTCCCGCAGGTAGCCGCCGCAGCAGTAGACGCGGGTCTCGTACCGCTCACCGTCCAGCTGCTCCGCCAAAACCAGGGCATCCGCGTCCCCAAAGTGTTCCACGGAGACGTTCTCCGCCTGACGGACCTTGGCGGCGGCATACTGCAAAGCAGTCCGCCGGTCATAGGCCGCGTCATCCCGCTCCGTCAGGCGCCGGTAAGCCCTGGCCCCCGTCAGCAGCACAGCCAGGATGCAGGCGGTGAACACGCCGAACAGCGCCAGCGCCAAGAGGCCCTCCATATAGGATTTTTTCATGGGCTGTTTCATTCCGCTCCGTTTCGTAAAACCGTGATATCCGGCATCAGGTTGGAGGCGAACACCTGGTAATCCACGGTGTAGCGGTCCCAATCGATGCAGATGCCGTAATGCTCCTCCAGATAGGCCACATCCGGCGGGTAGATGCCCTCAATGGCATAACATGCCGCTGCCGCCCGGCGGACCGTGTCCTCCAGGCGGCTCTGATCCGCCGTTTCCGTGCTGTACGCCAACCGGGCCAGCGCCGTGAAAAACACCAGCAGGGCCGCCAAAGCCGCCGCCGGCAGCAGCAGGCCCCGCAGGGCCGCCGTCCACCACCGCTTTTTCATTGCTTATCCGATGGCCGTCATGACCCGCAGCAGCGGCAGCATCACCGACAGCAAAATCACGCCCACCAACAGGGAGGCCGCCAGCACCAGCGCCGGCTCCACCTGGCTGACTCTGGACTCCAGCGCCTCCGCGCTCTCCTGCTCCAGACGCCGGGCCACCTCTTCCATGGTGGTATCCCCGGCACCGCTGCGCTGGCCCAGGGCCAGCATCCGGCAGGCGGCAGCCGGCATGACGCCGGAACCGCTCAAGGCGCCTGCCAGCTCCTCGCCCCGCCCCAGCCGAGCCAGGCAGTCATCACAGCGGGCAGCGGCCGCAGGTGTGTTTTCCCGCATTCCCCCCGCCAGCGACAGGGCCTCCTCCAGCGGCATCCCGCTGCGAAGCCCCATGGCCAGTGCCTGGGCAAAACGGGCCGTCTGGAGCTGCCGGGCAAGGCCCCGGTCCCCCCAGATGCGCCGCCACAGCGCCAAAATCGTTTCCCGCAGGCGGGGACTGGCAGCGGCCACCGCCGCCGCGGACACCGCCAGCACCAGTAGGCCGCACAGCCAGGGCAGAGCCGCGTCCAGCGCCTGTCCCAGTGCCAAAAGGCCGCCGGCCACGCCGGTGAGCCGACCGCCCAGAGAGGCGTAAACATCGTTGAACACCGGCAGCACCTTCGTCAGCAGCACCACCATGACCACCAGCATCAAAAGCAGGATGACCGCGGGATACAGCAGCGCGCTCCGCAGGCGCCGCTCCATCCGGCATCGCTCATCGTAATAATCGGCCAGAGCGGTCAGCGATTCCTCCATCCGTCCGGAGCGTTCCCCCACCTCCGCCAGGTCCGCCACATGGGCCGGGAACCGGCCGGCGGACCGCAGCGCCGCCGCCAGGGAACCGCCGCCGTCCACATGGCCGGCCATCTCCGTCAGGAGCCGCCGGTCTTCCGGACAGTCCGTCTCCTCCGCCAGCAGGGCAAGGCCGTCGCCCACGCCGACCCCGGCATGGACCAGCAGGGAAAGCTCCATGCACAATGCGGAGATCTGTTCACTGTTCCATTTCTTTTGTCTCATTTATATGTTCCGTGGAAAGCTGGGTCCGCCCAGCTCGTTCCGTGTCCTTTCAGTACAAATACTTCGTCGTATAATTGCTGCCGTCCCCAATATACTTCATAATGGCTGCGCTCTGCCGCCCGCTGGAAGCAAAGGTGGGGTCCATCCGCTGCCAGGAAACGCCGTCAAAATAAATGGCGCCGTCCACCCAGCCGGTCTCCTCGGACCAGACACTGATCCAAGCGTGGTACGCCGTTCCGGCATAGCCCACCACCAGCTTGCTGGGAATGCCCTGGCTGCGGAGCATCCCGGTCATGAGGGACGCATAGTCAAAGCAAATGCCGCTTCTTTTGGCCAGTACCGTGTCCAGCACCGGCAGATAGCCGCTTTGGACCGTGGCCGCCAGCTCATGGTCATAGGTGATGTTCTTTACCACAAAGTCATACACCGCCTGGACCTTTTCCAACGGCTCCGTTTTGCCCTCCGTCAGTTCCCGGGCCTTGTTCACCGTATTGGGCGCCACTCCGTAATCCACATACTGGTTGGGCCGCAGGAAGGGTGCGAACTCATCCGCCAGCGCCACATCGAAGCGAACGGACAGAGCCGTGGCGTACTTGGTGCCGGAGATGTTTTCATATACCACCACCTGATAGCTACCATCGCCGTCGGACAGGGGGAAGGTATCCCACTCTCCCTTGACCAGGTTGTAGGTATAGGTCGTGGTGGGGCCCTTCACCTGGGCTTTCAGACGCTTGTTCGTCTCCGCGGTATAGCAGACCATCACATATCCGTCCTCCGTATTGGAGTAGTCGATGACAGCCTTTTCATTTTCCTTTGTCAGCACGCCGGAGGCCTCCGGCTGCAGCACGGTGTCCAGTGCCGCCGGCCCCTCCGCCAGGGCTACGGTCTCCTCTTCCAAAGACGCCACGCCCAGCGGCGCCTCGTCCACAAACGCAGCCTCCGTCTCCGTTTCCCCGGCGGTGCTGCCGCAGCCGCTCAGGAGGCACAGCGCCAGCCCCACCGGCAGAATATGGCGAAAAACAGCTTTCAAAGCGGCTCCTTCCCTTCTAAATCAGCAGTTTGCGACCTCTTTCGAAAGTCGACATCAGTATAGCAGGACTTTCCAGAAATGGGAAGTACTTTTTTCAAATTTTTTTCATTATTTAAAATTTGCTGTAACTTTTTTGGTTTTCGCATTGCATTGTCACGCCGCATGTGCTATGCTACCTATATATGTCAATCTGGATCACTTTGAGTTTATCCGCTCCGGCAAAGGTGGTGTGAGGTTATGATGGAGGACAGTATTCTTCAGGTACGGATGTTCGGCAATTTTTCCATCCGCAAAGGAGAACAGGAGATCAACGACAATGACAACCGCTCCAAAAAGGTGTGGCTGCTGCTGGCATACATGATTTATTGCCGCAGCCGTTCCATCACGCAGGAAGAGCTGGTGGGTCTGCTGTGGAGCGATGACGAAAGCAGCGCCAATCCGCTCAACGCGCTGAAGACCATGTTCCACCGGGTCCGCGCCTCGCTGAACCAGCTGGACGGCGCCGCCGGTCATACGCTCATCATCCGCCGGGAAGGCAGTTATGCCTGGAACACCGATGTGCCTTTTTCCTTTGATGTGGATGATTTTGAGGCGCTTTGCCGCGCCGGCGCCGCCGCTCCCGACCGGGATACGAGGCTCGCCTCTTATCTGAAGGCCTTGGAACTGTATCAGGGTGATTTTCTGCAAAAGCTCTCGTCGGAGCCCTGGGTGGTCCCCATTGCCGCCTATTTCCACAACATGTACATTCAGGCCCTGCTGGAAGTGCTGCCCCTGCTGGAGGAGGACCGCCGCCTGGCGGAGGCTGTGGCCCTGTGCCGGAAAGCCGTGGAGGTGGAGCCTTACAACGAGCTGCTCTACCAGCACCTGATGCGGGATTTGCTGGACCAGGGCGAGCATCGCTCCGTCATCGCGGTATACGACTCCATGAGCCAGCTGCTGTTTGACAACTTCGGCATCATGCCGGCCGACGAATCCCGGGCTCTGTACCGGGAAGCTGTCCGCACCGTCAATGACCGGGCCGTATCCATCAGCACTGTCCGGGAGCAGCTGCGGGAGCCGGAGGGCTGCGGCGGCGCGCTGTTTTGTGAATACGACTTTTTCAAGATCATTTACCACGCGGAGGCCCGGGCCATCGCCCGCAGCGGCGACGCGGTCCATATCTGCCTGCTGTCCGTTACGGACGAACAGGGAGAGGAGCTGTCCAAACGCAGCCTGGACCGCTGCATGGAAAATCTCCAGGAGCTGATCCGCGTCGGTCTCCGCCGGGGCGATGTGGCGGCCCGGTGCAGCATGTCCCAGTACATTTTGCTGCTGCCCCAGGCCAATTACGAAAACAGCTGCAAGGTCTGTGAACGGATCATCAAGGCTTTCTGCCGCCAGTATCCCCACTCCCCCGCACAGCTGCACTATTCCGTGCAGCCCCTGGAGCCCAATACATAACCAAAAAGCCTGGCGTGCTGTGCACGCCAGGCTTTTTCAGCTTCCCGGTGCCGCAGGCGGCACTGGGCTGTTTTTTTTCAGTTTTTCCCCTTGCTGTGGAGCATTTTGATGACCGCCAGCGTCACCAGCATCAGCACGATGGCGATGGGCAGGGCGATAAAGGCGTTGGGGATGAAACCGGCGATGATGTAGCTGACAAAGCTCACCGCCGCCGCGGTGATGGCATAGGGCAGCTGGGTAGACACATGGTTCACGTGGTCGCACTGGGCGCCGGCGGAGGCCATGATGGTGGTATCGGAAATAGGAGAGCAGTGGTCACCGCACACGGCGCCGGCCATGCAGGCGGAGATGCAGACGATGGCCAGGGGATTGTCCATGGAAAACACGTTCTGCACAATGGGGATCAGCATACCGAAGGTGCCCCAGCTGGTGCCGGTGGCAAAAGCCAGCAGGCAGCCGATGAGGAACACGATAGCCGGCAGGAACATCTGCATACTGGCGGCGCTGCCCTGCACGAAATCCCGGACGAAGTACTTGGCCCCCAGGGAATCCGTCATAGCCTTCAGGCTCCAGGCAAAGGTCAGAATCAGGATGGCGGGCACCATGGCCTTGAAGCCCTCGGGGATGCAGCCCATCATATCCCGGAAGGACATGGCCCGGCGGATGAGATAATACACAAAGGTAAACACCAGGGCGAAGGCGGAGCCCAGCATCAAGCCCACGGAGGCGTCGGAGTTGGAGAAGGCCTCCACAAAACCGGCCCCGGAGAAGAAGCCGCCGGAGTAGATCATGCCGATGACGCAGCATGCCACCAGCACCACGATGGGCAGCACCAGGTCGATGACCCGGCCGTGGGTCTCGTCCACCTCTTCATCCATGGAGGCATAGGGATTGGGGCCGGAGAACAGGTCGCCGTTTTCCACGGCATTTTCCTCAAAGATCGCCATAGGACCAAACTCCACCTTCATCAGCGCCATGCCCACCATCATGACCACGGTCAGCAGGGCATAGAAGTTGAAGGGAATGGCACGAATGAACAGGTTCAGGCCCTGTCCCTCCTCCGCGAAGCCCGCCACGGCGGCGGCCCAGGAGGAGATGGGGGCGATGATGCACACGGGAGCCGCCGTGGCGTCGATGAGATAGGCCAGCTTGGCCCGGGAGATCCGGTGCTTATCCGTCACAGGACGCATGACGGAGCCCACCGTCAGGCAGTTAAAATAGTCGTCAATGAAAATGAGGCAGCCCAGGACGACTGTGGCCAGCTGGGCGCCCACCCGGGATTTGATGTGGGTCTGCGCCCACCGGCCGAAAGCGGCGGAGCCGCCGGCCTTGTTCATAAGGCACACCAGAGTGCCCAGGATCACCAGAAACACCAAAATGCCCACGTTATAGCTGTCCGACAGGACGGAGACGATGCCGTCGCTGAACACGTGGAGCACAGTACCTTCAAAGCCGAAGTTGGAGTACAGCAGGCCGCCCACCAGGATGCCCACGAACAGCGAACTGTACACCTCCTTGGTAATGAGGGCCAGAGCAATGGCGATGACAGGGGGCAGCAGTGCCCAGATGGTATTGTAAAACCGGCTGGGAGATTCCACGTAGCCAGTGCCGCCGCAGGTCTCGCAGGAGGCTACGGTCCCTTCCTCCGTCAGGACAACACCGAGGGCGCCGCAGTCGGAACATTCGATCATTTTGGTGCCGGGCTCCTCCGTGGGGTCCGCGGCAAAGGCGGTGACCGTCAGTGCCGTGCACAGCAGCAGAACTACCGTCAGCACAGGCAGCAGCCGCCGTTTCAGGTTTTTCATCATATTCCCTCTCCTTCAATAAAAAATGAAGCCATGACTTCTGTCATGACTTCATACGGCCACTGATACGTATGGATTCACGACAGCGCTCCGTCCCATGGCGGGGACGACAGTCCGTGGGATATTCTCCCGCGGCCCGGCTCCGTGTTCCTCAGGCGGAAACACGCGGCCTCGGCGAAAGCCCCTTTCACCCTTCCCCGGGCCTGTCCGTATGGGAAGGACTACTCTTGACATCCGCGCCTCTATCATGCTTGGTGTGTCCATTATATAGAAGTTTCTTGAAAAGTCAACCGGCTTTTCCAATTTCTCCTGTTTTTCCCTGAAAAACAACACCGGGACGCCGCTTTCACGGCGCCCCGGCGGTTTGCGGGATCAATACTGGCCCAGGTTGGCGGAGGCGTCGGAGTTGGCGCTCTTGCCGAAGTGGAAGTCGTTTCCGGGCAGGATGGCGTTGAGAATAATGCCGGCGATGGCGGCGATGGCCAGGGACGTCAAAGTGATGGAGGCACCGCCCACCTGGAAGGTCAGGCCGTTGGTGAAGCCCAGGCCGCACACCAGGATGACCGCGGCGATGATGAGGTTGCGGCTGTTGGTGAAGTCCACCTGGTTCTCCACCACGTTCCGCACGCCGATGGCGGAGATCATACCGTACAGAATGAAGCTGACGCCGCCGATGATGGCCGCGGGAATGGTGTTGACCAGGTAGGCGAAGGCGGGGCTGAAGGACAGGATGACGGCATACAGGGCCGCCAGGCGGATGACCTTGGGATCATGGACCCGGGAGAGGACCAGCACGCCGGTGTTCTCACCGTAGGTGGTGTTGGCGGGGCCGCCGAACATGGCGGACAGGGAGGTGGCGATGCCGTCGCCGATGAGGGTGCGGTGCAGGCCGGGGTCCTCGATGAAGTTCTCGCCCACGGTGGCGGAGATGGCGGACATGTCGCCGATGTGCTCCATCATGGAGGCGATGGCGATGGGGGCCATCACCAGGATGGCGGAAACGTCGAACTTGGCCACGCTGCCGGAGAAGTCCGTCACAAAGGGCTGGAAGCCCAGCAGTGGCGTTGTGCCGCCGAACAGGCCCTGCACATCCAGGCCGGAGAAATCCACCATACGGAACACCAGCGCCACGATATAGGGAATGACCACGCCCAGCAGAATGGGGATGATCTTGATCATGCCCTTGCCCCAGATGTTGGCCACCACGATAACGGCGATGGACACCAAGGCCAGCCACCAGCAGGAGGAGGCGTTGGACACGGCGGAGGGAGCCAGGTTCAGGCCGATGAGGATGATGATGGGGCCGGTGACCACGGGGGGCAGGTAGTGCATGACCCGGTGGACACCCACCGCCTTGATGATGGCGGCCAGCACCACATACAAAAGGCCCGCCACCACGATGCCGCCGCAGGCATACTGGAGCTTTTCAGCAGGCTCCATGGCGGCGTACATGCCGCTGTCCATGGCGCCCATGGCGGCGAAGCCGCCCAGGAAGGCGAAGGAGGAACCCAGGAAAGCGGGGACTCTCATTTTGGTGCAGACATGGAAAAACAGGGTACCGATGCCGGCGAAGAACAGCGTGGTCTGGATGCTGAGGGGCAGGCCGTAGCTCTGGACCAGGATAGGCACCAGCACCGTGGCGCCAAACATGGCGAACATGTGCTGGAGACCCAGGATGAGCATCTTGGGCACGCCCAGCGTGCGGGCATCCCGGATGGGCTGCTGGCCCACAGAGGTTTTCTTCTCTTTCATGTTTTTTCTCCTCTCCTATTTCGACAGTCGTCGGGCAAAAAAAATACCGGCACCAATGGCCGGTCAAGCATGGGAAAAATAAGAAAAAGAGAAAACCGCCGCCTCGCACATTCCGTACTTTCCAAACAGCATCACGCGGTTCCTCCCTTCGTTATTTTGACTTATTATACAGAAAGGTATGACGTATTGCAAGGTCCCTTTTCCATGACCCTCGGATAAAAAACGCGTCGGGAATTGTAAAAAATGACGGGACGCCGTTGACCGGCGCCCCGCCCCCCTATTTTTTCAATAGCTCTTCGATCCGGGATTCCCCGTATACCGGAATACCGTGCTCCTCCAGCAGCGCCGCCGTCACGCCGTCGCCTGCCGTCAAGGTGCCGGTAAAGGTTCCGTCGTACACCTGCCCCCGGCCGCAGGAGGGGCTGCGCTCCTTCAAAACGGCTGCCTGGCAGCCAAGCAGTTTACATAACTTCAATGTTTCTTCCGCGCCCCGCCGGTACTGTTCCGTCACGTCTGCACCGCTTTTCGTCACTACACGGCCGTCCCGCCGCTCCGCGGGAGGGCGGGGCGTGGCAAGGCCTCCCAGCTGCTCCGGGCAGACAGGCACCAGCGTATGCCGCTCCGCCAGGGCGGAAACCAGGGGATGGGCTTTGGAAGCGCCGTCATAGCGGCAGCGGGCCCCCAAGAGGCACGCAGAGATCAGGAGCTTCATGGCCGGCCTCCCCTTTGAAACGCCCGCCGCTCCCGGTCCAGCTCCGTGAACAGCTTCCGGGCGCTCCAGCGGCGGTTGTGGGCCGTCAGCACCGCTTTCAGACACTCCGGCCCGGCCCCGGCCTTGGCCAGCGCCGGCAGCACCGTGTCCAGCTGGTCCTCCAGGCCGCACAAAACCATCATCCTCCCGCCCAAGGGGCCTGGGGCGGGATCTGATGCTTCCCCGCCGGAAACAAGGCCCGCCAGCACTTCCAGAGGCCGGTCATATTCCCGCCGGCTCACCGGCACCGCTTCGATGCCCATGGGCGTCACGGCGGCGGCCACCGCCAGCACGGCGGGCAGGTCGTCAAAGCCAAACAGCAGCAGTTTTTTCATACGATCTCCTCTCCATTCAGCACCACCTGGACAAGCTGCTCTCCCGCATAGCGCAGCTTTAAAGAGAAAAATGGGGCATCCGTGTCCAACAGCCGCAAAAAGATCTTGTCTCCCTCCCAGAGGGGCAGTGACAGCAGGTCCGCTTTTTTGATCCAGGCCAGCTCTCCCTCGTCACACTCATGGGGCGTGCCGGTCCAGCCGGTGGCGGTGAACAGGTGCATATACTCCGTGGGATACTGGTCGGAGACAAATGTCACCAGACCCCGGTAGCGGTACGCTGTCAGCCGGAGCCCCGTTTCCTCAAAGGTCTCCCGGAGAATGCAGTCCTCGGGGCTCTCCCCTTCCTCAAATTTGCCGCCCACGCCGATCCATTTATCGTGGTTCATATCATTGACTTTTTTCACCCGGTGGAGCATCAGGTACTGGTCTCCCCGCTCCAGGTAGCAAAGGGTGGAATTGATCATCAGGCATCTCTCCTTTATGCCTCATTATACCCGCGGCGGAGGAAAAAGGAAAGCGTCTTGCCGGCAAAAGTGCGCTATGTTATGCTGGCATTGAAATTTTTTAAAAAAGCTCTTGACCTTGACGGAACGTCAGACCCTATACTCTGCCTTGTCAGGAGGGATGCATATGGAATACACCATCAAGCAGCTGGCGGACCTGTCCGGTGTCACACCCAGGACCCTGCGCTGGTATGACCGGGAAGGCCTGCTGCGGCCCGGCCGGGTCACGGAGGCAGGCTACCGGATATACGGCCCCAAGGAGGTAGACCGGCTCCAGGAGATTTTATTCTACCGGGAGCTGGGCTTCTCCCTGGCGGATATCCGCCGCCTGCTGGACGACCCGGCCTATGACCGTCAGGCGGCGCTGCAGAGCCACCTGGCGGAGCTGAAGGCCCGCCGGGCACGGCTGGACGGCCTCATCCTGACAGTACAAAAAACCATTGCGGAAGCCAAAGGAGGCTGTAAAATGTCTGACAAGGAAAAATTTGAGGCATTCAAGCATCAAGTCGTGGCGGAAAACGAGGCCCGCCACGGAAAAGAGCTCCGGGAAACATACGGAGATGACACCGTTGAGCGGAGCAACCGGCGGGTCCTGTCCCTGACGGAGGAGGAATACGCCAGGTGGCAGGCCCTGGGAGAGGAGATCCGCTCCGCCCTCACCGCCGCCGTCCGCTCCGGTGAGGACCCGGCGGGTGCCGAGGGCCGGCGCATCGCGCAGCTCCACCGGGAATGGCTGTCGTTTTCCTGGGAGAGCTACTCTCCCCAGGCCCACGGCGGCCTGGTGCGGATGTACACGCAAGACCCCCGGTTCACCGCCTATTATGACCGGGAGATACCGGGCTGCGCCGCCTTTTTGGAGGCCGCTGTGCTGGCCTGGCTGGGACTTTGAAAAAAGCACGGACTGCCTAAGGCAGTCCGTGCTTTTTTATGATTGGCCGCGAAAAACTTTCAGCAGCTGGATGACCACCATGGAGCCAAAGGCCAGCCCCACGATGGCGCCCACCAGGCCCCAAGACAGCGGCGCCGCCCGGAACAGCGGCTCCAGCGCCGGCACCAGCAGCACGCTGCCCAGCAGCACCACGCCCGCCGCGAAGGCCAGCAGCAGGTACTTGTTGTTCCAGAGCTTCTTCGTCAGCAGCACCGGTCTCGCGGATTTGCAGCTGAAGCCGTGGAACAGGCGGGAAAGGCACAGCGTGGCGAACGCCATGGTGCTGCCCACCGCCGCGCCGCCGGCGTTCAGGCCCAGATGGAAGGCGGTGATGGTGGCCGCGGCCATGACCAGGCCCTCCAGGGCCACGCTGGTGAGGAAAGGCTTTGTCAGAATGCCCTCGTCCCGGGGGCGGGGCCGCTCCCGCATCACCAGGTCCGTGTGGGGCTCCAGCCCCAGGGCGATGGCCGGGAGGGAGTCCGTCAAAAGGTTGATGAACAGCAGGTGCACCGCCTCAAAGGGCACCGGCAAACCCATGAGGGAGGCGTACAGCACCGTCAGGATGCCGGCGGCGTTGCCGGAGAGCAGGAACTGGATGGCCCGCTTGATGTTGGCATACACGTTGCGGCCGTTTTTCACCGCCTTGACGATGGTGGCAAAGTTGTCATCCGTCAGCACCATGCCGGCGGCGTCCTTGGCCACCTCCGTGCCGGTGACGCCCATGGCCACGCCGATGTCCGCCTGCTTCAGCGCCGGGGCGTCGTTGACGCCGTCGCCGGTCATGGCCACCAGGTTGCCCAGGTCCTGCCAGGCTTTCACGATGCGGATCTTATGCTCCGGAGACACCCGGGCATACACGGACACCCGGGGGACCAGGCGGCGCAGCTCCTGGTCGCTCATCCCGTCCAGCATGGACCCCTCCACTGCCTCCGTATCCTCCGTCAGGATACCGATGTCCCGGGCAATGGCGGCGGCGGTGACCTTGTGGTCGCCGGTGATCATGATGGGCCGGATGCCGGCGGCCATGCACTCGGCCACCGCCTCGCGGCTCTCCTCCCGGGGCGGGTCCATCATGGCGATGAGCCCCAGGAAGTCCAGGCCGTTTTCGTCCTCCAAACTCACCTCCGCCCGGTCCATGGGGCGGCAGGCAAAGGCCAGCACACGCAGCCCCTCGCCGGAAAACTGCTCATTGGCCGCCTCCACTCCGGCACGCTCCTGGGGGGAGATGACGCAGCGGTCCAGCAGCACATCCACGGCGCCTTTGGTGACCATCATCAGCCCGCCGGAGAGGCGGTGGACCGTGGACATGAGCTTGCGGTCGGAGTCGAAGGGGATCTCTGTCAGGCGGGGCCAGCGTTCCCGGGTGACTTCCTCGTCAAAGCCGTTGTCCTCCCCCAGCCGCACCAGGGCGGTCTCCGTGGGGTCGCCCACTTCGCCGTTTTCATTGACGGTGGCGTCGCTGCACAACAGGGCCGACCGCAGCAGAGGCTCCTGAACGGGGTCGTGGAAATCGGCCTCCCGGGCCGGGATGACCTTTCCGCCTACATACAGCTTCTGGACGGTCATCTTGTTCTGGGTCAGGGTGCCGGTCTTGTCGGAGCAGATGACGGACACGCTGCCCAGACCCTCCACCGCCTGGAGCTTGCGGATGATGGCGTGCTCCCGGGCCATTTTCTGGGTGCCGAAGGACAGCACGATGGTGACGATAGAGGAAAGGGCCTCCGGGATGGCCGCCACCGCCAGGGCCACGGCAAAGAGGAAGGCGTTCATGATGTTCTCCCCCCGCAGCAGCACGCTGACGGCAAACAGCACGGCGCAGATGAGCAAAATGCCAATGGAGAGCTTCCGGCCAAACTGGTCCAGGCTCACCTGCAGGGGCGTCTTTTTCTCCTCCGTGTTTTTCAGCAGGGCGGCGATCTTCCCCATCTCCGTGTCCATGCCGGTGCCGGTCACCAACAACCTGGCCCGTCCGTATGTAACGAAGCTGCCGGAGAACACCATGTTCTTCCGGTCGCCCAGGGGCACGTTTTCCGAAATTTCATCGATACTCTTTTCCACCGGCAGGCTCTCGCCGGTGAGGGCGCTCTCATCACATTTCAAACTGGCGCACTCCAGCAGGCGGCCGTCGGCGCAGACGCTGTCGCCCGCCTCCAGCACCACCACGTCCCCGGGCACCACCTCCCGGCCGGGGACCTGCAGGACCTGCCCATCCCGCACCACCTTGGCGGTGGGGGCGGACATCCGCTTCAAGCTGTCCAGGGAGGCGGCGGCCTTCACCGTCTGGACCGTGCCCAGGACGGCGTTCATGGTGATGACCGCCAGAATCACAACGGCGCTCTCCACATCTCCCAGAACGGCGGACACCACCGCCGCCAGGATCAAAATGATGACCAGAAAGTCGGCGAACTGCTCAAAAAAGATCCGCAGGGTGCTTTTCCGGCGGCCGCCTTGCAGCTCGTTGGGGCCAAACTTTGCCAGCCGTTTGCCAGCCTCCGCCGCCGTCAGGCCGGCGTCGGAACAGGCCAGGTCCCGCAGCAGCTCCATCCGGGTCTTCTGCCAAAGGTTTTTCTCTTGCTTCATAGCTTCTTCCTTTCCTGGCAGGACGCAAAAAGGCGAGGCCCTTGCGCCCATGCCATACGCATGGTGCAAAAGTCTCGCCATTTCAATCCGAAGCGGGGCCAAGCCCGTACTGACGCCTGCGGATACACAATCTTGTGCCAGCTACTCCCTTTTTATGTGGGGTATTCTATGCGCCGCAGCGGAAAAAGTCAAGGGCCGGGCCTGTTAAGAATCTGTGAATCTTGCTTCCCCCTTACTCGCCCATCACCTGGAAAACAATGTCCCGCACCCGGTTGCGGGTGTCACACTCCACCAAGGTCAGGTTCTGCCAGGGACCCACGGTGATGCGGCCCTCCACAAAGGGCACCGTGATGAAGGGGGACAGCAGCGCCGCCTTGATGTGGGAGGAGCCGTTGTCATCGTGCCAGGTCTCATGGTGCCAGTAGGGCACCACCCGGCCCTGCTCATCCAGGTAGGGAGAAAACACATCCAAAGCTGCCTTCAGGTCGTGGTTCACCATGCCCGGCTCAAACTCCAGAGTGGTCAGGCCCGCCACGCCGCCGGTGGTGAAGCCGGTGACGGTGCCGGCGGTGATATGAAACTTCTTGCAGGCCTCCGTCACCGCGTGCTGGAAATCCTCCGTCACGTCGATCATGCCCATGTGGGCCTTGGTGTGGTAGGTCCTGGTCTCCGTATATACTGCCATGCTGGTATCCTCCTGCTGTCAATCGCCGCCGCTCAGCCGCGGTTTTGTTTTTTTGCATTGTACCACACTCCCCGCCGTGATACAATATCGGCGAGGTGATTTCATGGGTCCCGGAACCGTCACAGCCGACCTTCACGGCAAAACCAAATACCAGGCCAAGGTCACGGTGGACGCCCTGCTGCGGCGGGCCGGCGGCGGGACCTACCGCCTGCGGCTCATTCACGGCTGCCATGGCGGCACGGAGCTGCGGGACTTTCTTCAGGCAGAGTACAGCCGCCACCCCAAGGTGAAGCGGCTCCTGCTCTCTCCCGACGGCGGCGCCACAGAGCTGGTGCTGCGGGAATATTGAGGAGGCGCAGATATGAGCGGAGCTGTATTCGCGGCGTTTTACCGCATCGTCCGCCGCATCCCCGCCGGAAAGGTGGCCACCTACGGCCAGATAGCCCGGCTGGCGGGAATGCCCCGGTGCGCCCGGACCGTGGGCTACGCCATGGCGGGCTGCACGGACCCCACGGTGCCTTGCCACCGGGTGGTGGACCGCTTCGGCGGCACCAAAGCCTGCTTTGACACCTTCGCCCCCGGCACCCAGCGGGCACTGCTGGAGATGGAGGGCGTGGTGTTCACGCTGGAGGGCCGGGTGGACCTGGAGCGGTGCCAATGGGAACCATAACGGAAAAAGTGGGAGAGGCATGTTGCCTCTCCCGCTTTTTTCAAATTCTCAAAATTCATAATCCACCGCCACCCGGTCGGTGCGAATGGACTTGCACAGGGCGGACACCGCCTTGTGCCGGGGGTCGTTTTTATAAGCGTCCAACGCCTCCAGGCTCTCGAACTCGCTGACCAACACGGCGTCGTAATTTCCCTGGCCCACGTTCACGGCCACCTCGCTGCGTTTGAGCTGGGGGATGACCCCCTGAAGGCCCCGCAGCCCCTCCAGGAATTTTTTCTGCTCCGCCTCCGTGCCGGGGCGGAACTTCCACATGACGATGTGGCGGATCATGGCTCAGTCCTTTCTGGCGTTGTAGGCCTGGATGCCCAAACCCAGCAGCTCAATGGCCCGGGTCACATCCTCGGGATTGGTGACATAGGCGATGCGGACCTTGTTGCGGCCCAGCTCGGGGTCCGTGAAGAAGCCGTCGGCGGGAGTGACCATGACGGTCTCGCCGTTGTCCTGGAACTCCTCCAGCAGGAAGTACTGGAGCTTTTCCGTGTCGTCCACTGGCAGCGTCACCATCAGGTAGAAGGCACCCTCGGGGCAGCGGAACTCCACGCCGGGGATCTTGGACAGGGCGGTCACCATGGCGTCGCGGCGGCGGCGGTACTCCTCCCGCACCTCGGTATAGTAGGAGGCGGGCAGCTCGTTGTACATAGCGGCGGCGCCCACCTGGTCCAGCGTGGCGGTGCACAAACGGCCCTGGCACAGCTTCATGGCCTCATTCATCAGCTCATGGTTCCGGGAGATGACGGCACCCACCCGGGCACCGGTGGCGGAGAATCGCTTGGACACGGAGTCGATGACCACCACGTTCTCGGCGGCGTCCTCCAGTTCCAGCATGGAGCTGATCTTCTCGCCGGTGTAGACGATCTCACGGTACACCTCGTCGCTGATGAGGAACAGGTCATGCTCCTTGGCGATATCCGCCATGAGGCGCATCTCCTCCCGGGTCAGCACCACGCCGGTGGGGTTGCCGGGGTTGGTCATGAGGATGGCGCGGGTGTGTTCGTTGATAAGGGGCTCGATCTGCTCACGGGTGGCGAAGCGGTAACCCTCCTCGGCCTTGGTCTTGATGGGGCGGATCTTGCCGCCGGTGATGTTGATGAAGGTGGTGTAATTGGGGTAGAAGGGCTCCGGCACCAGGACCTCGTCTCCCTCCTCCAGGATGCAGGACATGACGATCTGCAGCGCCTCGCTGCCGCCGTAGGTAGCCAGGATGTCCTCCCGGGTGATATGGAAGCCCAGGCTTTCGTAATATTTTTGCGTGGCTGTCAGGAAATCCGACACACCGGGAGCGGGAGCATATTCCAGCACGCTGTCGCTGAAGCGGCTGATGGCCTCGAAAAACACTCTGGGGGTCTCAATATCCGGCTGGCCGATGTTCAGGTGGCGGACCTTCAGTCCCTTTTCCACCGCCGCCATTTCATAAGGATAGAACTTCCGCACGGGAGAGAGCTCACACCGCTGGATCTTACTGGAAAACTTCATAACTGTATGCCTCCGTCTGTCTCAATGATGTCACGATGTACTTGGCGCCTTGGCAGCGGCAAAGCCGCCGGCACCGGAGGGAATAAAAAAACGCCCCTGACTTGCGTCAGGGGCGAAAAGGATCCTTTCCACGGTACCACCCTGATCTGCCTGCCCAATGGGCGGCATCTCACGTCATCCTGTAACGGGGATGAACCGTTCCGCTCATCGCAGACTGCTCCAAAGTGGCTTGCCTCGCGGCGTGGGCTGAGGGCTTGCACCGGACCCCTCTCGCTGAAAGCCGGTTTCACGAGGCTGGCTTTGTCATCGCGTTTACTGTTTATCCATTATACGGCTTCAAAGGGATTTGTCAAGCCCGGTAGTACAAAATTTCATGGTTCCTCAGACGAAACCGGTTGGCTTTCATCAGGGCCACTGCCGCCCATTTGCATCTCCTGCCACTGGGCCCGGGTGATGAGCAGCTGCCGGGGCTTGGAGCCCTCAAAGGGGCCCACGATGCCCCGCTCCTCCATCTGGTCCACCAACCGGGCGGCCCGGGAATAGCCCAGCTTCAGCCGCCGCTGGAGCATGGACACGGAGGCCTGCCCCGTTTCCAGCACCACATCCACGGCGGCGGGCAGCAGCTCGTCGCCCTCGTCGTCGGCGGAGGGCTCCGCGGCAGCGCCCTTGGCGCCGCCCTTTTCCTTCTCCTGGAGAGATTCCTCGATTTTGGCCATGACCTCGTCGGAGTAGTGGACCTCGCCGGACTGCTTCACAAATTCCACCACCTGCTCGATCTCCTCCGGGGAGATGAAGCAGCCCTGCACACGGGTGGGCTTGCCGGCGCCCAGGGGCGCATACAGCATATCGCCCTTGCCCACCAGCTTTTCCGCGCCGGTGTTGTCCAGAATGATGCGGGACTCCAGGGAGGAGGCCACGGCGAAGGCGATGCGGCTGGGGATATTGGCCTTCATCAATCCGGTGATGACATCGGCGGAGGGCCGCTGGGTGGCGATGACCAGGTGAACGCCGGCGGCACGGCCCATCTGGGCCACCCGGCAGATGGATTCCTCCACCTCTTTCGCCGCCACCAGCATCAGGTCGGCCAGCTCGTCGATGACCACCACCACGCTGGGCAGGGGCTCCAGATCCTCGCTGGCCTTGGCCAGGCGGTTGAATTCCTCCAGCTTCTTCACACCGTGCTCGGAGAAGGTCTTGTACCGCTTCATCATCTCGAACACCGCCCACTGGAGGGCGCCGGCGGCCTTTTTCGGGTCCGTCACCACCGGGATGAGCAAGTGGGGGATGCCGTTATAAGGAGCCAGCTCCACCATTTTGGGGTCCACCATTATGAAGCGGACCTCGTCAGGGGTGGACTTATACAGCAGAGAGATGATGAGGGAGTTGGTGCACACGGACTTACCGGAGCCGGTGGTACCGGCAATGAGCACATGAGGCAGCTTTTCGATGTCGCCCACGATGCACTGGCCGCCGATGTCCTTGCCCAGGGCAAAGGCCACCTTGGATTTGTGCTCCGTAAAGGTCCGGGATTCGATGACATCCCGGATGAGCACCGGGGTCACCTGCTTGTTGGGCACCTCGATGCCCACCACGGAGATCTTGTCGGGGATGGGGGCGATGCGGACGCCGGTAGCGCCCAACGCCAGGGCGATATCGTCTGCCAGATTGGTGATCTTGGAGAGCTTCACGCCCTGGTCCAGGATAAATTCGTACCGGGTGACGGAGGGGCCGTGGACCACGTCGCCGGGGGTGGCGTCCACGCCGAAGCTGGTGAGGGTCTCCGCCAGGCGGCGGGAATTGTTCCGCAGCTCAGCACCGGTTTCCGTATAGTTCTCTCCCCGGCTGGCCCGCAGCAGGGTAATGGGCGGGAACTGGTAGGCGTTCTCCTCCGAGGAGAGCTTCTGTTCGATCTCCGCCGTGACGGCGGCGGTCTGCGCCGCCACCTCCCGGGCGGTGCTGGCCTTTTCCTTCCGGGAGGACGGGGCGCTCTCCGCCGGGGGCTGAGGCGCCGGGGACTCCGGCTGGATGGGCTCCGGGGCCGCCTTGGGGGCAGCGGGGGTCTCAAGGGCCCGGGCTTCCTCCTTTGCCTTGGGGATGGCCGGGGTTTTTTTCCGCTCCGGCGCCGCCTTCTCCGTATGCTCCGAAAGCACCTGGTCCGGAGTCTTCTGCTGGGCGGACTTATGGCGGAAGAAGCTGGTGAAAATGCCGGGCTCTTTCTCCTTGGCAGGCGGCAGGGCCGGGTCATCGTCCAGCGGGAAGTCGATTTGAGGCTTTTGCCGGGGCTCCGCCGAGGGACGGCGGACCGGCTCCAGGGGCACCACCCGGACATGGGGTCTCTCCGGTTCCGGCTCCTCCTCGTACATGGGACGGTTGCGGTGCTTTTCAAGAAGGGCGCCCGCAGTCAGCCGCAGGGACACCATCACCGCGATCACCAGCAGAGCGGTGAACACAATGATGGAGGCCACCTTGGAAAACACCTTGACGGACCCTTCCGCCACAGCGCCGGAGATGGCGCCGCCGGACTGGAGGGCCGTGCCGGTGAGCCAGAACTGCTTCAACGCACCGGCGGAGGAGGGAAATTCCACATTGCACAGCACCATGTGGCCAAGGGCGCCCAGCAGAACGGGGATCAGCAGCGCGCAGATGACCCGCAGCTGCACCGGACGGCCGTGGTGGAACAGCAGAATGAGGGACGCCAGCAAAAGCGCCGGGCAGGCCAGCCAGTAGCCATAGCCGAACAGGCCCTTCAGCAGCAGGGCGAACCAGTCGATGAAAATGGCCGGGATATTGAAATAGCTGACGCCCACGCACAGGGACAGCACCAGCAGGACAACACCCCACACCTCCCGGCGGATAGGGCGCTTTTGCGGCTCAGAAGGCTTCTTTGCTCGGCCGGAGCCGCCCTTCGCCGAAACAGAGCCTTTTTTCGTTGTGCTTGTTGATTTCTTTTGTGTCGCGGCAGCCACGCCCGCACCTCCTTGGATATTCACAGGTCGTCATATGTAGGGTCGGGGCAAACTTCTTACCCCCGCACGATGGTCAGCACCAGCGTCAGGGCACCGACGATCCAGCAGTAATAGGCAAAAAATCCAAACTTGCCTTTATCGGCGATCATTTTCAGCAGGCGGATGCAGGCATAGCCCACCAGGGCGGCTACCGCCACGCCCACCAGATACACCGGCACCTCCGCCCAGACCACGGTGTCCAGCGCGTCCTTCAGGCTCAAAACATTGGCGCCCAGGATGGCGGGAATGGACAGCAGGAAGGAATAGCGGACGGCGAATTTTCGGTCAAAGCCCACAAAGCACCCGGCAGTGATGGTGGTGCCGGAGCGGGAGATGCCGGGGCAGGTGGCGATGGCCTGGGCCACGCCCACCAGCAGCACATCCAGCATGGTGGCGGTCTTTTCCGTCTTGCGGCCCTTTTTCACCCGGTCGCTGGCAAACAGCAGGCAGCCGGTGACCAGCAGGGCGCCGGCCACAAAGTACATATTATTGGCCAGCCCCTCCACCAGGTCCTGGACCGGCAGCACCAAAAACAGGGGCAGCGTGCCCACGATGATGAGCAGGATAAGCCGCCGGGCCGGGGGCACGGGATTGGGTGTGGAGTGATGAACCAGGTCGCCCACGCCGGCGAAAAATTCCAGGACCATGTCCCGGATATCCGCCCAGTAGGCCGCGAACACCGCCACCAGGGTACCCAGATGCAGCAGCACATCAAAAAATTCCGGGACCTCCATGCCGGTCATGCCCAGCAGATGCTCGGCGATGGCCAGATGGCCGGAGCTGGAGATGGGCAGGAATTCCGCGACGCCCTGGATCAATCCTAAAATCACAGATGACAAAAGCGACAAATGCTTCACCTTCCTAAAAAATTGCTCGTATTGAAATAGTATACCATGGCTCCGGCGAAAATTCCAGAGATATTTGCGGCACACCTCCCTCCCCTGTACTTTCTCACGGTAAAAGGCGGTGTTTGTCTTCAAAAACAGAAAAACAGGGGCCGGCAGCCCCTGTTTTTTTATGCTTCCGCTTCCAGCTTCCGCAGCGCCGCCTTGGCGGCAGACTGCTCCGCCTCTTTTTTGCTGTGGCCGGAGCCGGTGCCCACCTGGGTACCGTTCAGCAGCACCTCCGCCAAAAAGGTCTTGTCGTGGTCCGGGCCCTCCTCACCGATCATCCGGTAGGTCAGCACCTGGTCCGCCTGCCGCTGGACCAGCTCCTGGAGCGCCGTTTTGTAGTCCCGGCGGCGCTCCTCCACCACTTCCTCCTTCTCCGCGTCCAGCAGGACCCGGTGGATCAGGGTAGACGCGGCGCCGATGCCGCCGTCCAGGTACACGGCGGCAAACACGGCCTCTGTGGCGTCCGCCAGGATGGAGGTGCGCTCCCGGCCGCCGCCGGCCTCCTCGCCCCGGCCCAGCTTCAAATACCGGCCCAGATCCAGCTTCCGCGCCACCTCATACAAGCTCTGCTCGCACACCAGAGCCGCCCGAATACGGGTCAGGTCCCCCTCCGGCAGGTCCGGATGCTGGAGAAAGAGGAATTCCGCCGTCACAAAGCCCAGCACGGAATCCCCCAGGAACTCCAGACGCTCATTGCTCCGCAGCCCGGCGGAGCGGTGCTCGTTGGCGTAAGAGCTGTGGCTCAAAGCCTCCCCCAGCAGGCCGGGGTCACGGAACGTGTAATTCAGTTTTTTTTCAAGCTCCCGCATGATACACACTCCAAAAGGACGCCCCGCACTGGGCGGGGCGTTTGTTGTTCATCTTCTCAGTCGGCGACCTTGCTGGCGATATAATTCACCACATCACCCACAGTTTTGAGGGTGGACACCACTTCCTCGGAAGTCTCTCCCACCTCAAAGGCGTCCTCCACGCTCATGATCAGCTCCACAACATCCACGGAGTCGGCGCCCAGGTCGTCAAAGAATTCCGTATCCATGGTGACTTGCTCGGGGTCCATCTCAAAATGCTCCGCCACCAGTTCCTGCATTGTCTGAAAAATATCCTCGGTCGACATATCAACATCCACTCCTTATGGAAATACTTGTTGGGGTAATCATACGGCAACCACCGCGCCGGTGTCAATAGGCAATCAAACTTTTTCCACGGCGGGCTTCACCCGCATATGGTCGATATTCTTCTCGATCTCCTCGATAAAGCCGCTTTCCGCATACTCCTTTGCCCGCAAAATGGCATTTTTGATGGCATTGGCGTCGGAGCCGCCGTGTGCCTTGATGACAGGCTTGGAAATGCCCAGGAAGGGAGTTCCGCCGATCTCCGCCGGGTCCGCTCTCCGCTTCAAGCCTGCCATTTCGTTTTTCACCAGCACAGCGCCCAGCTTTGTCCGGCCGTTGGTCAGGTACACGTTTTTCAGCTCCTTCATGAGGAACTTGGCGGTGCCCTCCAGGGTCTTGAGCATGACGTTGCCGGTAAAGCCGTCCGTCACCACCACGTCCGCCTTGCCCAGCACGGCGTCGTTGGCCTCCACATTGCCGATGAAGTTGATGCGGCCCTGGTCACCGGCCTCCTTCAGCAGGGCAAAGGTCTCATGGCGCAGGACATCGCCCTTTTCCTCCTCGGCGCCGATGTTCAAAAGGCCCACCCGGGGCTGCTGGATGCCCCGGACCTTCTCGGCGTAAAAGCTGCCCAGAAACGCGAATTGCAGCAGGTATTCCGGTGTGCACTCGGCGTTGGCGCCGCAATCGCACAGGGTGATGTGGCCGCCCAAAATGGGGACGCTGGGTCCCAGTGCCGCCCGGCGGATGCCCTTGATGCGCTTGACCAGCAGTGTGGCTCCCGCCAGCAGAGCGCCGGTGGAGCCGGCGGAGACAAAGGCGTCTCCCGCTCCGGCTTTCAGCAGATTCAGTCCCACGGTCAAGGAGGAATCCTTTTTCACTTTAAAGGCAATGGCGGGGTCGTCGGCGATCTCCACCACCTCCGAGGCGTCCCGGATCTCCACGCCCGCGGGCAGCGTCTTTTCGCCGCAGGCCTCCACGGCCCGCAGCACCTCCGCCGCCCTGCCCACCAGCAAAATATACACGCCGCATTCCCGGTGGGCGTCCAAAGCGCCCTGGACGATAGCCTGGGGAGCATTGTCGCCGCCCATGGCATCCACGATGATCTTCATTGACACACCTCTCCTTTCAGCCGGTCGATGATGTCCAGGGACCGGGCGGACAGCTCCGCGTTCTTATTCCGTTTGCCTTTGACCCGATGGTCCAGGGGCGGTATGATGCCGAAATTGACGTTCATAGGCTGGAACACCGTCACGGACTCATTGCTGATATACAATGCCAGGGCACCGATGGCGGTCTCCTGGGGGAAGTCGATGGGCGGCTTGCCCGTCAGGCGGCGGGCCGTCTCCACGCCCACCAGAAAGCCGCTGGCGGCGGATTCCACATACCCCTCCACGCCGGTCATCTGTCCGGCAAAGGAGATGCGGGGCTCCGCCTTCAGGCGGTAATACCGGTCCAGCAGCCGGGGAGAATTCAAAAACGTGTTGCGGTGCATGACGCCGTAGCGCAAAAACTCCGCGTCGTGGAGGGCGGGGATCATGGAGAACACCCGCCGCTGCTCCGGGAAGCGCAGGTGGGTCTGGAAACCCACCAGGTTATACACGGTGCCGTCAGCGTTATCCCGCCGCAGCTGCACCACGGCGTAGGGCCAGCGGCCGGTGCGGGGGTCATCCAGTCCCCGGGATTTCAGGGGACCGTACAGCAGCGTGTCGTGGCCCCGGCGGGCCATGACCTCCACCGGCATACAGCCCTCGAACACCTTGCTGTCCTCAAAGCCGTGGACCTCCGCCTCCTGGGCGGTGGTCAGAGCCTCCCAAAAGGCGTCGTACTCCTCCTTGTTCATGGGGCAGTTTACATAATCATCTGTCCCCCGGTCGTACCGGGAGCCGAACCAGGCCTTGTCCATGTCCACGCTCTCAGCGGACACCAGAGGCGCCGCCGCGTCGTAGAAGTGCAGGTCGCTGTCCGCTCCCAGCAGGATCTGAAGCCGCTCCGCCAAAGCGTCGGAGGTCAGGGGACCGGAGGCGATGACCACCTCCCCCTCGGGGATGTCGGTGACCTCGCCGGGGACCACGGTGATGTTGGGATGGCTTTTCACCCGTTCCGTCACCATGGCGGCAAAGCCGTGGCGGTCCACCGCCAGGGCGCCGCCGGCCTCCACCCGGGTGGCGTCGGCGCAGGCGAGGATGAGGCTGTCCAGGCGGCGCATCTCCTCCTTCAAAAGGCCCACGGCGTTTTCCAGCTGGTCGGAGCGCAGGGAATTGGAGCAGCACAGCTCCGCGAAATCATTTGTAACATGGGCGGGGGTCTTCTTCTCCGGCTTCATCTCCCGGAGCGTGACCTGAATGCCCCGCTGGGCCAGCTGCCAGGCGCATTCGCTGCCGGCCAGGCCCGCGCCGATGACGGTAACGTTCATAGGGATACTCCTTTATTTTCAGGCAACGGGACCTTTACGGCCCGCTGCCTCATGCCTCCGCCTTTTTTGCGGCGGTTTTCTTGGCGGAAGTGGTCTTTTTTGCCGCGGCAGGCTTTTTCGCCGCCGTGGTCTTCTTTGCCGCCGGCTTCTTTGCCGCGGTCTTTTTCGCGGCGGGCTTCTTCGCCGCCGGCTTTTCAGCAGGCGCGGCTTCCTCCGCCTGGGGCGCGGGTTCCTCCCCGGCATCCTTCTTTTTGGGATAGCCCCGCTTTTCCTCCGGCAGGAAGTTGGAGCAGGCGGGGTTGATGCAGAAGGGCTTTTTGAAGCCCCGACCCGCTTTTTTGAACATGGTCTGGCCGCACACCGGGCAGTCGTCCTTCACCGGCACGTCCCAGGACATGAAGTCGCACTTTTCCGCCTCGTTCTTGCTGTTCAGGTGCTCGCAGCAATAGTAGGTATACTGCTTGTTGGTCTTTTTGCTCATACCGGTGCGCTTCATGAGCCGTCCGCCGCACTTGGGGCAGCGGCCGGGCATCTCCACCACCAGGGGCATGGTGAAGCTGCACTCGGGATAGCCGGGGCAGGCCAGGAACCGGCCAAAGCGGCCGGACTTCACCACCAGGTTCCGTCCGCACTCCGGGCAGATCTCCTCGCTGACCTCGTCGGGCACCTTGATGCGGGGACCTTCCTCCGCCTTCTGGACGCCTTGGTCAAAATCTCCGTAGAAATTCCGCAGCACGTCCTTCCAGGGGGTGCTGCCCTCCTCCACGGAGTCCAGCTTCTGCTCCATATTGGCGGTGAACTTCAAATCGGCAATGTCTGTGAACCACTCCTTCATCCACTCTGTCACCGCCCGGCCCAGATTGGTGATGTGCAGGTACTTGCCCTCCTTGATGACGTACTCCCGGTCCAGGATGGTGGACACGGTGGGAGCGTAGGTGGAGGGGCGGCCGATGCCCTGCTCCTCCATGGCACGGATGAGGGTGGCGTCGGTATAGTGGGCGGGAGGCTGGGTGAAGTGCTGGTCCCGGGAAAAGTCCTTCAGGGTCAAAACCTCGCCCTCCTGCAAGGCAGGCAGGGGAGATTCCTTCTCCTCCTTTTCCTCGTCCCGGCCCTCCTCATACACGGCGGTGTAGCCGGAGAATTTCAGACTAGAGGAAGTGGCCCGGAAGCTGTGGCCATTGGCCTCGATGTCCACGGCCACGCTGTCATACACGGCGTTGGCCATTTGGCAGGCCACAAAGCGGCTCCACACCAGGCGGTAGAGCCGGTACTGCTCGCCGGTCAGGTCCTTTTTCAGCATTTCCGGCGTCCAGTTGACGTTGCTGGGGCGGATGGCCTCATGGGCGTCCTGGGCGTTGGCCTTGGCCTTGTAGCGGTGGGTCTGGGCGGGATAGTACTCCTGGCCGTAACGGCCCAGGATAAACTCCTTGGCGGAGGCCAGGGCCTCCTCGGAGATGCGCAGAGAGTCGGTACGCATATAGGTGATAAGGCCCACGGTGCCCTCCCCCTCGATGTCCACACCCTCGTACAGCTGCTGGGCGATGGCCATGGTGCGGCGGGGCGTCATGCTGAGCTTGCGGGAGGCCTCCTGCTGCATGGTGGAGGTGGTGAAGGGGGGCGAGGGGCTGCGCTGCTTGTCGGTGCGCTTCACGGACTTCACCTGGAAGGCGGCGTTTTCCGTCTCCCGCACCACGGCATCCACCTCGGCGGCGGACTTCAGCTCCGCCTTTTTGCCGCCCTTGCCGTGATAATGGGCGGCAAAGGGGACTTTTTTCACATCGCTGCCCAGGAGGTTGGCGTCCAGCGTCCAGTATTCCTCCGGCTGGAAAGCCTCGATCTCCCGGTCCCGGTCATCCACCATGCGGGTGGCCACGGACTGGACCCGGCCGGCGGAGAGCCCCCGGCGGACCTTTTTCCACAGCAGGGGGCTGAGCTCGTAGCCCACGATGCGGTCCAGAATGCGGCGGGCCTGCTGGGCGTCCACCAGGTCCTGATTGATGTCCCGGGGCTCCCGGATGCTCTCCTGGACCACCTTCTTGGTGATCTCGTTGAACGTGACCCGGCGGGTCTTCTCGTCCGGCAGGTCCAAAAGCTGCTTCAAGTGCCAGGAGATGGCCTCTCCCTCCCGGTCCGGGTCGGTGGCGAGATACACCATGTCCGCCTTTTTGGCGGACTTTTTCAGGTCGCTGATGATCTCCTCCTTGCCCTTGATGGGCTTGTAGACCGGCTCGAAATCATGCTCCAGGTCCACGCCCAGAACGCTTTTGGGCAGGTCCCGCAGATGGCCCATGCAGGCCTTCACTTCAAAGTCCTTGCCCAAGTATTTTCCGATGGTTTTGGCCTTCGCGGGAGACTCCACGATGACCAGGCTGTGATTTGCCATAGTTACCTCCATGCGCCGCCGGGGCGCGTTATTTTGCTAAGGGTCCTGAAAGGGACACCGCACGAGTATAGCGCTTGCCGCTGTGCTGTGTCACCAGATTTTCAATTTCCAATACCGTCAGGGCGGACAGCACCCGCCGGGTGGGGATGCCGGTCTGCTCAATGAGGTCGTCCACCTGGATGGGTTCCTCCGCTGGCAGCGCCCGCAGCAGAACCATCTGGTCGTCGGTGAGGCCCAGGGCGGGGTCCTCCGGGTCCACGGCCGGCGGCACCGGCTTGGCCTCCGCCCGCTGGCGGGCCTGATAGCCCGTCACCTCCGGCTGGGGACGCTGCTCCGTCTGCCGCAGCTTTTCCGGGAAGCGGGCCTCGTATTCCCGCAGAATGTCCCACGCCTCGCTCACCAGGCCCGCGCCGTCCCGGATGAGACGGTTGCAGCCCACGCTGTTAGGCGCGTCGATGGGACCGGGGACGGCAAACACGTCCCTGCCCTGCTCCAGCGCCGTGCCGGCGGTGATGAGGGCGCCGCTGCGCTCCGGTGCCTCCACCACCAGCGTGGCCAGGGACAAACCGGAGAGAATGCGGTTACGTACAGGGAAATGGCTTCCCGCCGGGCGGGTCCCCGGTGGATACTCGCTGAGGAGCACACCGGCCGCCGCCACATCCTCGTAAAGGTAGCGGTTTTCATATGGATACTGGACATCCAGCCCATTGCCCACAACGCCGGCCACGATGCCGCCGGCACGCAGGGCTCCCCTGGCAGCCGCGCCGTCGATGCCGGAGGCAAGGCCGCTGACCACCAGCGCACCGCCGGCGGCCAGGCCATAGCCCAGCTTTTCCGCCGCGGCGGTGCCGTAGGGCGTACACTTCCGGGTGCCCACCACGGCCACGGCCGCCTCCTCGTCAAAGGCCGGCAGGCGGCCCTTCACATACAGCAGGCAGGGCGGGTCGTAAATATTTTTCAGCCGTCCGGGATAGGCGGCGTCCTGCAAGGTCAAAAGCGTCAGGTCCAGCCGCTGGCAGTCCGCCAAAATGCGGTCCGCGGCGGAGAGGTCGTGGTCCGACAACAGCGCCGCCTGCTCCCGGGTCATGCCCTCCGTCAGCAGCAGCTCTCCCTCGTCGGCGTAATAAATATCCTCCGGTGTGCCGAAATGGCGCAGCAGCGCCAACCGGGTCTGGTTCCGCAGGCCCCGCAGGTTCGTCAGCCACAGCCAGTATTTCAGCATACCCAAGCCTCCTTCAGTCGTTCCGGGCGACCTCCCACAGCAGCACCGTCGCGGCGGCCGCCGCGTTCAGGGACTCACAGTGCTCGCTCATGGGGATGCGCGCCGTCTGGTCGCACGCCGCCAGCATCTCCCGGGAAAGGCCCTTGCCCTCGCTGCCGATGGCGATGGCGCAGCGGCCATACTCCAAGGTGCGGGCATCCACCGTGTCGGCCCGCAGGGCGGCGCCGTACAGAGGCAGGCCGCTGGCGGTCAGCAGGGCACGCAGTTCCTCCACGCCGCAGGACCACACCGGGCAGCGGAACACCGCCCCCATGGTGGCCCGGACGGTCTTGGGGTTATAAAGGTCCGCGCAGGCGTTCACCAAAAACAATCCGTCCGCCCGGAAGGCGTCGGCTGTGCGGAGGATGGTGCCCACGTTTCCGGGGTCCTGGACCCCGTCCAGCACCATGTACCGCTTTCCCGTCAGCTTTTCCGGCAGGACCGGAGGCCGCAGGCCGCAGACGGACAGGACCCCCTGGGGCGTCTGGGCCGGGGAGACGGAGGCCATCACATCCGGCGGCACCTGCACCACCCGGACGCCTGCCGGAATGGGCGGCAGTGCCGCCTGCGCCGTGGCCACCACCGTGTGGAGGTCTCCCTTCCACAAAAGGGCCTCCTCCAGCAGCTTGGGACTGTCGCAGAGGAACTCCCCGCACCTGCGGCGGTAAGAGCCGGAGGCGGCCAGCTTCCGCAGATGGGTGCACAGGGGATTTTGGCGGCTGGTAATCATCTCCATCGATTCCGGCTCCTTTCCGTGGGAAAAAGGGGGACAGTGTCCCCCTTTCCCTCCAAAATTCATCAGGTGTTTCTTATAATAAATGTATCCCTATCTGTTGTCAAGCCATGCTTCTCTGCATTTTCCGCCGTTTTCCACCGAAATCCCATGAATTTTCCGTAAACTTTTTCCATTCCCCCCAAAAAGAAAGTGCCGGAGCTCCCCCTGGAAGCTCCGGCGTTTTATACCTGTTACTGGACGGAGACCACCCTGTAGTCCTGGGCCTCCACAGCGGACTTCAGCGTCTCGTTGGACACCTCGCCGCTGAGGGTCACCACGGCGGTGCCCTTCTCGTGGCTGACTTCCGCGCCGGCCACGCCGGGAATGGCCTCCAGGGTCTTTTTCACCCGGGCCTCGCAGTGGCCGCACATCATGCCTTCGATCTTCATGGTCTTTTCCATCGTCTTATTCTCCTTTTGCTGTTTTATTTTCTTCTGCCCTCCCGCTTTGCGCAGGTCAAACAGGTTCAGACGCAATGCATTGGTGACGACACAGAAGCTGCTGAGGCTCATGGCCGCCGCGCCGAACATGGGATTCAGCTTCCAGCCCAGCAGAGGGTACCACACGCCCGCCGCCAGGGGGATGCCCACCACGTTGTAGAAAAACGCCCAGAACAGGTTCTCATGGATATTTTTCAGCGTAGCCCGGCTGAGGCGGATGGCCGCGGGCACATCCAAAAGGCGGCTTTTCACCAGCACCACATCCGCCGCGTCGATGGCCACGTCCGTGCCGGTGCCGATGGCGATGCCCATATCCGCCCGGGTCAGGGCCGGGGCGTCGTTGATGCCGTCGCCCACCATGGCCACCTTCCCCTGCCGTTTCAGATCCCGGATGACCCGTTCCTTTCCCTCCGGCAGGACGCCGGCGATGACCTCGTCCACACCGGCCTGGGCGCCGATGGCTTGGGCGGTGCGCTCGTTGTCGCCGGTGAGCATGACCACCCGGATGCCCATGTCCCGCAGCTCCTTTACAGCCTGGGGACTGTCCTCCTTGATGACATCCGCCACGGCGATGACGCCCAAGAGCCGTTTTTCCGTCTCATTGGCAAAGAACATGGGGGTCTTTCCCTGGGCAGCCAGGGCGTCGGCCTGGCGGAGGAGAGCACCGGGGTCGATGCCCGCCTCCTCCAGCATGGCCCGGTTGCCGCCGATGAAGGACGTTTCTCCCATTACCGCCCGGACGCCCCGTCCGTGGACAGCGTTGAAATTTTCAACGGAGGTGAGGGGCAGCTCCCGCCGCTGGGCCTCCTCCACGATGGCGGCGGCCAGCGGATGCTGGGAGGGCCTTTCCAGGCACGCGGCCAGGCCCAGCAGGCCGTCTTCCGTGTTGTCTTCCGCCGGGAGGATATCCGTCACCTTCGGCTCGCCGGAGGTGATGGTGCCCGTTTTGTCCAAGGCCACGATCTGGGTCTTACCCGTTTCCTCCAGGGAAACGGCCGTCTTGAACAGGATGCCGTTCTTGGCCCCCATGCCGCTGCCCACCATGATGGCCACCGGCGTGGCCAAACCCAGGGCACAGGGGCAGGAGATGACCAGCACGGAAATGCCCCGGGCCAGGGCAAAGCCCGCCGTCTGTCCCGCCAGCAGCCACACGATGGTGGTGACGGCGGCAATGGCCATGACCGCCGGCACGAACCCGCCGGACACCCGGTCCGCCACCTTGGCGATGGGGGCCTTGGTGGCCGCCGCGTCGGAGACCATGCGGATGATCTGAGACAACGTGGTGTCCTCCCCCACCCGGGTGGCCTCACACCGGAGGAAGCCGGACTGGTTCACCGTGGCGGCGGATACCGCGTCCCCCGGAGCCTTGTCCGCGGGGATGCTCTCGCCGGTGAGGGCGGATTCGTTGACGGCGCTGGTCCCCTCCAGCACCACGCCGTCCACGGGGATGCTTCCCCCGGGACGCACCACAAATACGTCGCCCCGGCGGACCTGCTGGATGGGGACCTCCGTTTCCACGCCATCCCGCACCACGGTGGCCGTCTTGGGGGCCAGCTTCATGAGGCTTTTCAGCGCGTCGGTGGTGCGGCCCTTGGACCGGGCCTCCAGCATCTTGCCCACGGTGATGAGGGTCAGGATCATGGCGGCGGACTCAAAGTAAAACTCATGCATATAGCCCATGACGGCGTCCATGTCGCCCCGGACCTGGGCGCCGGTCATGGCAAACAGGGCGTAGGTGCTGTATACGAAGGAAGCACCGGAGCCCAGGGCCACCAGGGTATCCATGTTGGGCGCCCTGTGCAGCAGCCCGCGAAAGCCGCTGATGAAAAATTTCTGGTTGATGACCATGATGATGGCCGCCAGCAGCAGCTGGGCAAGGCCCATGGCCACGTGGTTTCCTTCCAAAAAGGCGGGCAGGGGCCAACCCCACATCATATGCCCCATGGAAAGGTACATAAGGACCGCCAAAAAGCCCAAAGACGCCAGCAGGCGCCGCTTCAAAACCGGCGTCTCCCGGTCCTTCAGGGCATCTTCCCCGGCGGCGGACTGTGCCGCTTCCGCAGGCGCGCCCTTCACCGCCGCGCCGTAGCCGGCCTCCTCTACGGCGGCGATGACCGCCTGGGGAGAGGCACTGCCCTCCACGCCCATGGAGTTGGTCAAAAGGCTCACGGAGCAGGCAGTGACTCCCGGCACCTTGGACACCGCCTTTTCCACCCGGGCACTGCAGGCGGCGCAGCTCATGCCCGTTACGGTATACTGTTCCATCGTTTCCTCCTGTTGAGGCTGTGTGACTCTCCTGTCAGCAGGATACCCACAGGGATGTCATTTCATGAGTTTTTGCAAAGTGTCCACCAGCTCGTCGATGGTCTCGTCCTTCCCGTCCCGGATGTCCTGGGCCACACAGGTTTTGATGTGGCTGGCCAGCAGCTCCTTGCTGAAGGCGTTCAGCGCCGCGTTGGCGGCGGCCACCTGGACCAGAATGTCCGTGCAGTAGGCGCTTTTTTCCACCATGCCCCGGATGCCCCGGATCTGTCCCTCAATACGGTTGAGCCGGTGGATAAGACGCTTGTACTCCTCCTCCGAGCGCACCTTCGTTTTGTGGCATTGGCATTCGCTCATATCGATCCCTCGCTTTCAGCCGCATTATATACCCCACCCGGGTATCTGTCAAGCAGTAAAACAGCTGCCTTGCGGCAGCTGTTTTGAAAAGGTCCAAACGATCAGCCCAGATAGGCCTTGGCCACTTCCGCCGTTCCCTCGGGGTTTGCCTGGCTCCAGGCGGCGTAGTCCATGCCGCTGGCGGCCACGGTCTTGCCCAGTTCCACCAGGAAGGCCGGGATATCCTGCTCCAGCAGGACACCCACCTCTTTGCCCATGGCCTCCCGGCCCTGGGCGTCACAGCCGCCCACAAACAGTGTGAAGGCAGGCTGGGGCTTGCCGTCCACCAGCTTGCTGGCGCCCCGGAAACCCATGGTGCCGGTCTGGTGGGTACCGCAGGAGGAGGGGCAGCCGGAGATGTGCATCTGGGGCAGGGCGCCGTCCGGCACTCCGGCTTCCCGCACCGCCGCCACGCAGGCGGCCAGCAGGCCCTGGGAATCCCGGATGCCCACCTGGCAGGTCTTGCCGCCGATGCAGCTGACAGAGGTCTCAAACAGGCTCCGGGCGCTGTCCGCCGTGACGGAGAGCACCTTCTGGGCCTCGGCTCCGGTGAGGTTGATGATATAGGCGGTCTCGTCGGGGGCAAGGCGCATCTCCACCGCCTCCATGCCTGCGACGGCGTCGCTGAGGGCGCACAGCGTCTCTACCGCCGGCTGGCCGCCCAGGGGGTGCCAAGACACGGTATAAAGGCCGGGCTGCTTCTGCTCCAGCACCCGGGGGGCCGGCCACCACAACGCCGTCACCCTGCTTTTCATATACCGGGGCCTCGGGATGGATATCCAGGTCCTCGCCGCTTGCCAGCACCTCCGCCAGCTTCTCCTGATACGCTTTGGCGTAGCCCTCGGGACCGCCGCAGACCTCCTGCATGTAGCGGGTGCGGGCCTTGCCCCGGTTTTCATAGTTGCCGTAGGCCCGGAAGGTCAGCCACATGGCCTTGATATAGTACAGGATCTTTTCCGGTGCCACGGCCTGCGCCACCAGCACGCCGAAGCGGGGATTGTTGCCCAGGCCGCCGGCGCTGTATACATCGAAGGTGCCGTCCGGCCGGGCGGCAAAGCCCAGGTCCCGGAAGGTGGCATGGGTCATGTTTTTGGGAGAGTTGGAAAAGCCCACCTTCAGCTTCCGGGGCATCTTCTCCGCCTTGATGAAGTGCATGAGGTACTCCCCGGCGGCCTCCGCCCAGGAGAGAACATCGAAATACTCGCCCTGTTCCACACCAGACAGGGGAGAGCACATGACGTTCCGGGGGAAATCACCGCCGCCGCCCATGGTGACGATGCCTGCGTCCAGAGCCTGCTCCATGATGCTGCAAACGGCTCCCTGGTCCAGGTCATGGAGCTGGATGGTCTGGCAGGTGGTGAAATGGGCCCGGGGAACTGCATGTTCCCGGATGGCCTTGGCCGTGAAGGCCAGCTTTTCCTTCGTCACCCGGCCGGCGGTCATCCGCAGGCGCAGCATGCTGGCCTGGCCGCCCTTTTGGGCATAGCTGCCGTACAGGCCGGAAAAACCCTTGTAAGACGCCTTGTCCAGCGTTCCATTGTAAAACTCCGCCGTTTTTACCCGAAAGGCCGGCAGCTCCTGCTTCCAGCTTTGAGGATCGATCTGATGCATGATGATTTTCCCCTTTCTTGGGTACCCTCGGTGTACAAAGGGTATATTTTTGACAGGCGTATTCTATCACATCTGTGCTTTTCCGCGCAACCCACACTTGACAAAATCCGACGGCCGGGTACACTTTTTATTATACGATTGAAAAGGAGCACTGCATGAAACACTGGAAACCTGTACTTTGCATCGTTTTGGCGGCAGTCCTGCTGACCGCCTGCGGCGCCCCCGCCCCGCAGGAGGAACCCGCTCCCTCTCCGGAGGCCGTGACCTTTACCGACGCCTTGGGCTATGAGGCTGTCATTGAGCGTTGGGACCGGGTGGTATCCCTGTACGGCAGCTTTGCCGAAACATGGCTGCTGGCCGGCGGCCAGCTGGTGGGGACCACCAGCGACGCCATTGAGGAGCGGCAGCTGGACCTGGGCGAGGCGGCGGTGGTGGGCACCGTGAAGGAGCCCAATCTGGAGGCTGTTATCGCCGCCGAGCCGGACTTCGTCATTCTGGCGTCGGACATTGCCGGGCAGGCGGAGCTGCACCAGGCCCTGGCGGACGCCGCCATTCCCCACGCCTATTTCCGCACGGACACTTTTGACGAGTACCTCTCCATGCTGGAGCTGTTCTGCTCCATGACCGGGCGGCAGGACCTGTACCAGCAAAACGGCCTGGCGGTCCAGGCACAGATTCAGGAAGTCCTGGACACCGTTGCCGGCCGGCCCCAGCCCACGGCCCTGCTGATCCGGGCCTACTCCTCCGGTGCCAAGGCCAAGGGGGACGACAACCTGGCCGGCGTCATCCTGCGGGACCTGGGGGCGGACAACCTGGTGACCCGCCATGAGAGCCTGCTGGAGGACCTGAGCCTGGAGGAGATCATCGCCGCCGATCCGGACTTCATTTTGGTGACCACCATGGGCTCCAGTGACGAGGCCGCCATGGCCTATATGGAAGAGACCTTCGGATCCAATCCCGCCTGGGCGGGCCTCTCCGCCGTACAAAATGGGCGGTATGTGCTGCTGCCCCGGGAGCTGTTCCACTACAAGCCAAATGCCCGATGGGGGGAGAGCTATGCCTACCTTGCCAAAATCCTATACCCGGACCTGGCCTCCCAGCTCTCCTGAGCGGCGGGCGGCGGTGCTGGTTCTTCTGACCCTGTTCCTTTGCGCCGCCGCGGCCCTGAGCCTGCGGTGCGGCAGTCAGGACTATACCCTCGCCCAGCTGGCGGAGGCTCTGTGGGGCGGCGGCAGCGGCACTGTCCGCCGCATCCTGCTCCACGTCCGCATTCCCAGGACCCTGGCGGCGGCGCTGGCGGGAGGCGCCTTGGCGTTGTCCGGCGCCCTCATCCAGGCAGTGCTGAACAACACCATGGCCAGCCCCAACGTCATCGGCGTCAACGCCGGCGCCGGTTTTGCCGCGCTGCTGGCGGCCACGTTTTTCCCCGGCGCCGGGCGGATGCCCATGGCCTCCTTCCTGGGGGCTTTTCTCACCGCGCTGTTCATCTACCTGCTGGCGGTGCGGGCGGTCCTGTCCCGTACCACCCTCATTCTGGCGGGTCTTGCCGTCAGCAGCATCCTCACCGCCGGCAGCAACACCATCACCCTGCTGGCGCCGGACAGCCTGGCCGGCGCCTCCAACTTCATGATGGGAGGCTTCTCCGGCGTGACCCTGGCCGCCGTGGGCCGCAGCGGCTGGTATTTGGCCGCCGGCGCCGCCCTGGCCCTGTTTCTCTCCGTGGAGCTGAACGTGCTCCAACTGGGGGAGGAAAGCGCCGCCAGCCTCGGGCTCCATGTGGGCCGGGTGCGGTTTTTCGCCATTCTGGCCGCCGCTCTGCTGGCAGGCGCCGCCGTCAGCTTTTCCGGACTGCTGGGCTTTGTGGGGCTGCTGGTGCCCCATATGGCCCGGCGGCTGGTGGGCAGTGACAACCGCTGGCTGCTGCCTGCCGCCGCGTTGCTGGGCGGCTCTTTCGTGCTGCTTTGCGATGTGCTGGCCCGGGTGCTGTTCGCTCCCTTTGAGCTGCCGGTGGGCATCGTCATGTCCCTGCTGGGCGGGCCGTTTTTCCTGTACCTGCTGCTGCGCCGGAAAGGGGGCCGCGTCTATGCTTGAGCTTCGCGGCATTGCCGCCGGCTACGGCGGCACCCCGGTTTTGCGGGAGGTATCCTTCACCGTTCCCAAAGGCTCCCTCACCGCCCTCATCGGCCCCAACGGCTGCGGCAAGACCACACTGCTGCGGGCCGCCGCCCGGCAGCTGCCCTTGCTGGCGGGAGAGATTTTGCTGGACGGCCGGCCTGTCTCCTCCTATGGGCGGACGGAATTTGCCCGGAAGGCCGCTTTCATGCCCCAGGTCCGCTCCGTGCCCGCCATCACCGCGGGCGCCCTGGTGGCCCACGGCCGTTTCCCCCATCTGGGATTTTCCCGAAGGCTCCGCCCGGAGGACCGGGCGGCAGTCCAGGCGGCTATGGAGGCCACCGGCGTGGCGGATTGGGCCAACCGGGACCTGCGGGCGCTCTCCGGCGGTGAACGCCAGCGGGTGTATCTGGCCATGGCCCTGGCCCAGGACACGGACCTGATCCTTCTGGACGAGCCCACCACCTATCTGGACCCCGGGCGGCAATTTGAGCTGCTGGACCTCATCGCCTCTCTGCCCGGACGGGGCAAGACCGTGGTCATGGTCCTCCATGACCTGTCCCACGCCCTGCGGTACAGCACCCAGCTTCTCCTGCTGGAGCAGGGGCGGTTGGTACAGCGGGGCACGCCGGAGGAGCTGTACGCCGGCGGACAGCTGGACCGGGTGTTCGGCATCCGCTCCCGCCGGGCACCGGACGGGTCCTACTACTTTTTGCCGCCCTTTGCCTGAACGGAAGCAGCCCTTTTCAGCTGCTGAAACCAGCGCGGCGATGAACGAGGGTGCAAATCCTGTGGTCAATCGTCCATTCCCTTTTCCGCTTTCTATGGTATGATAAACACAACGAGCATCACATCCACTTTGAAATGAAGGAGTGTTTTCTATGTCTATTTTAGTCAGCGGCGGTGCCGGGTACATCGGCAGCCACACCTGCGTGGAACTGCTGGAGGCCGGTTACGACATCGTGGTGGTGGATAACCTGTGCAACGCCAGTGAGGAGGCCGTGCGCCGGGTGGAGCAGATCACCGGCAAGACCGTTCCCTTTGTGAAGGCGGACCTGTGCGATCCCGCCGCCACGGAGGCCCTGTTTGCCCAGTACCCTGATATTGACGCCGTCATGCACTTCGCCGGCTTAAAGGCCGTGGGCGAGAGCGTGAGAAAGCCTCTGGAGTACTATACCAACAACCTGGTCAGCACGCTGGTGCTGCTGAACGTCATGCGGGACCACGGCGTGAAGAACTTCGTGTTCTCCTCCTCCGCCACCGTGTACGGAGACCCCGCCAGCGTCCCCATCCGGGAGGACTTCCCCACCGGCGGCACCACCAATCCCTACGGCACCACCAAGCTGTTCATCGAGCGCATCCTCACGGATTACTGCAAGGCGGAGCCCACGCTGAATGTGGCCCTGCTGCGGTATTTCAACCCCATCGGCGCCCATGAGAGCGGCCTCATCGGCGAGGACCCCAACGGCATTCCCAACAACCTGGTACCCTACATTGCTCAGGTGGCCGTGGGCAAGCTGGAAAAGCTCCATGTCTACGGCAACGACTATCCCACCCCCGACGGCACCGGTGTCCGGGACTACATCCATGTGGTGGACCTGGCCCAGGGCCATGTGGCCGCTCTGAAGAAGCTGGAGAGCAAGTGCGGCCTGTTTATCTGCAACCTGGGCACCGGCGTGGGTTACAGCGTGCTGGATGTGCTGCACGCCTATGAAAAGGCCTGCGGCAAGGCCCTGCCCTACGTGGTGGACCCCCGCCGCCCCGGCGACATCGCCGAATGCTACGCCGACCCCCAGAAGGCTTTCGATGAAATGGGCTGGAAGGCCCAGCGGGGCATTGAGGACATGTGCGCCTCCAGCTGGAAGTGGCAGTCCATGAATCCCAACGGCTACCGGGGCTGATGTTCCGTATCCCCGGGACATTTCAAACACAAGGAGAGTAATCGTCATGAACAAACCCGTTCTGGTGGTCATGGCCGCGGGTATGGGCAGCCGCTACGGCGGCCTCAAGCAGGTGGACCCCGTGGGCGGCCACGGCCAGCTCATCATCGACTATTCCATTTACGACGCCCGCCGCGCCGGCTTTGAGACGGTGGTGTTCGTCATCAAGCACGAGATCGAGGAGACCTTCAAGGCCGCCATCGGCGACCGGCTCAGCAAGGTCATCAACGTGAAATACGCCTATCAGGAGCTGGATGACCTGCCGGAGGGCTACGCCGTCCCCGAGGGCCGCAAGAAGCCCTGGGGCACCTGTCACGCCATCCTGGCCGCCCGCCATCTGGTGGATGGACCTTTCGCCGTGGTGAACTCTGACGACTATTACGGTCCCGAGGCCTTCCGGGCCATCTACAACTACCTGAGCCAGCACCCCGACCGCCCCGGCTGCTATGAATACGCCATGGTGGGCTATCAGCTGGGCAACACCGTCACGGAAAACGGCCATGTGTCCCGGGGCATTTGCTCGGAGGACGGTGAACACTTCCTCCAAACCGTCACGGAGCGCACCCACATTGAAAAAGACGGAGCCGACGCCCGCTACACCGAGGACGGCGGCGCCACCTGGGCCTCCCTGCCGGGGGACACCATCGTGTCCATGAACCTGTGGGGTCTCACCAGCAGCTTTTTCGGCCAGGCCTGGGACCGTTTCCCCGCTTTCCTGGACAAGGCCCTGGCGGAGGACCCCCAGAAAGGTGAATACTACCTGCCCAGCGTCATCAGCCAGCTCATCGCCGAGGGTAAGGCCCGGGCCAAGGTCCTGCGCAGCGCCGACAAGTGGTACGGCGTCACCTATCACGAGGACAAGCCCACGGTGGTGGCGGCCATCGCCGAAAAAACAGCCGCCGGCATCTATCCCGACGACCTGTGGGCAGAGGGCTGAACTTCTCCATATGAAAAACCGGCGAGCCTATCGGCTCGCCGGTTTTTGTGTTTTCGTCAGTCCAGGGGCTTCATGGTGGGGAACAAAATGACTTCCCGGATGGTGTCGGCGCCGGTCAGCAGCATGACGCAGCGGTCGATGCCCATGCCCATGCCGCCGGTGGGGGGCATACCGTATTCCAGGGCGTTGAGGAAATCCTCGTCCAGCATCTCTGTTTCGTCATCGCCCCGCTCCCGCTGCTCCACCTGCTTTTCGAAGCGCTGGCGCTGGTCGATGGGGTCGTTCAGCTCGGAATAGGCGTTGGCCAGCTCACTGTGGCAGATGAACAGCTCGAACCGCTCGGTGAGCCGGGGGTCCGCCGGAGAGCGCTTGGTCAGGGGAGAGACCTCCACAGGGTACATGGTGATGAAGGTGGGCTGGATGAGCTTCTCCTCCACCTTCTGGTCGAAGCAGGCGTACAGGGCGTTGCCCCAGGTCTTTTCAGCAGCGTCGGCCAGTTCCACGCCCACCGCCTTGGCGGCGGCCACAGCCTCCGCGTCGTCGGTGATGGCGCCGAAGTCGATGCCCACATACTCCTTCACAGCATCCACCATGGTCAGCCGGCGCCAGCCGGGCGTCAGGTCGATCTGCTCGCCCAGCCACTCCACCTGATAGGTGCCCAGGATCTTCTGGGCAGCGCCGGAGATGATGCCCTCGGCAATATCCATCATGCCGTGGAAATCCGTGTAGGCCTGGTACAGCTCCACGGTGGTAAACTCCGGGTTGTGCTTGGGGTCCATGCCCTCGTTGCGGAAAATGCGGCCGATCTCATACACCCGGTCCATGCCGCCCACAATGAGCCGCTTCAGGGGCAGCTCCGTGGCGATGCGCATGTACATGTCGATGTCCAGGGTATTGTGGTGGGTGATGAAGGGCCGGGCGGCGGCGCCGCCGGCGATGGTGTTCAGCACCGGGGTCTCCACCTCGATATAGCCCATGTTGTCCAGATAGTCCCGCATGAACTTGATGAACTGGGAGCGGATGACAAAGTTCCGCTTCACATCGGGGTTCACCATCAGGTCCACATACCGCTGGCGGAAGCGCAGCTCCTTGTCCTGAAGGCCGTGGAACTTCTCCGGCAGGGGCAGCAGGGACTTACTCAGCAGGGTGATGTTCTTGGTGCGGACGCTCATCTCGCCCCGCTGGGTGCGGAACACCTCGCCGTCCACACCCACGATGTCGCCGATATCAAACTTTTTGAACTTCTTATAAACGGCTTCGTCCATCTCGTCCTGGCGGGCGTACAGCTGGATGCGGCCGTCACGGTCCTGGAGGTCGCAGAAGCTGACCTTGCCCATGCCGCGCTTGCTCATGAGGCGGCCGGCCACCTTCACGGCCTTGCCCTCCATGGCGTCGAAGTTGTCCTTGATCTGCTGGGAGGTCGCGTCCCAGTCGAACCGGGTCTCCCGGAAGGGGTCCTGGCCCTCCGCCTGGAGGGCGGCCAGCTTCTCCCGGCGGACCTTGGTCTGCTGGCTCAGGTCCTGCTCCGGCTGCTGGTTCGTCTTTTGTTCAGCCATGTTTTTCTCCTTACCGCTCGATCTTGCGCACCGTGTAATGGATGGTGCCCCGGGGCGCCTCCACCGTGACGGTGTCCCCCTCCTTGGCGCCGATGAGGGCCTTGCCGAAGGGAGATTCCTCGGAAATGATGCCGTGCATGGGGTCGGCCTCCTGGGAGCCCACGATCTTGTAGGCGGGCAGCTCCTTGCCGCTGGCGTCCGCCACCGTCACCTTGCAGCCGATGGTGACCACATTGGTGGGGGCGTTGCTCTCGTCCACGATGACCACGTGCTGCAAGATCTCCTCCAGCTCGGCAATGCGGGAGTACAGCTTGCCCTGCTCGTTTTTGGCCTCGTCATACTCGCTGTTCTCGGACAGGTCGCCAAAGCCCCGTGCCACCTTGATCTGCTCGGCCACCTCGTCGGAGCGGGTGGTCTTCAAATAGTTCAGTTCTTCCTGCAGTTCCTGGGCGCGGGCTGCACTCATTTTGTATTCTTTTTCCATGTGCGCATTGTCCTTTCCTATCTTTTGATAGGGGCGGACTATTCCGCCCCTGAATATACCAGGGTAATATTATAGAGGCTGGCAAATGGAATGTCAAGCAAAACCCCATGCGTCAGGACAGGATTTCGCCGAAAATACGCCTGCTTTCCCTCTTTTTACCCCTTTGACGTTCCAAGGCTGATCTGTCCCGGCCGCAGGGCCCCCGCCTCCCGCAGGGCGGAGAGCAGCTGCGGACGGTCGCAGCCGGCGGGGAGCCGCTCCTCCATGGCCGGCGGCAGCACCAGCGGCGGCAACGTGTCTCCGCTCCCCTCATACAGCGCCAGCACCACGGGATTTTTCCGCCCCAGGTCCTGCCGCTCCCCGAACAGCACCAGGGCCTCCGCCCCCTCCAGCTGCTCCTTGGACGGGCCCAGCAGCAGCGACACGCCGTATTCCCGCCGCAGCTGGCGGCTCAATTCCTCGCCGCCGTAGGGCAGGTCCAGCAGCACGTAGCGGCAGCGCAGGCAAAGCTCCGTCACCGTCCGCACCAGCTCTCCCGTCAGCTGTTCTCCCACCACCGCCACCCGGGCGCCGGCGGTCAAGCCCAGCCGCTCCAGGCGCCAGCCCACGGTCTCCGCCGCCAGGGCCCGGCGCAGCGGCAGGGTGGAGACCGGGCGCACCCCGTATTTTTCCAGCTCCGCCGAAAAGGGAAAATCCGGCGGCAGCACCGCCCGGGTCACGCCTGCCCGGTGCAGTTTTTTCGCCGCGGACGCCACCCGCCGGCGCAGCACCGCCGACGGCGTTTTCGGCCCCCGGACCACCTCCACGCAGGCAAAGCGCATATGCAGCACGCTGCGCTCCGTCAGAGCCATCCGCTTTTCCCGTTTGCCCGCCTCCGGGCTTTTCCACAATAACATTCCCATCATCGCAAAACCGCCTCCCGCTCCATGGTATGGAGCGGGAGGCGGTTTTATGTCGCTTATCCGGCCAATGTATAGCCGGTCAGGTAAGTCAGGGGATTGATGCGGACGCCGTTTTCCGAGATCTCAAAATGGAGGTGGGGTCCTGTGGAGTTGCCGGTGGAGCCGGTGATGCCCAAAACATCTCCCTGGTTCACATAGGCGCCCACACTGACCTTCCGGCTGCTCATATGGGCGTACAGGGTGGTATTGCCGCTGCCGTGGCTCACCACTACGTAGTTGCCGTAGGAGCTGGAATACTGGGACACGATGACCGTGCCCGCCTTGGCGGCGTGGATCTCGGTGGTATAGCCCACCCGGCCGATGTCGATGCCCTTGTGGTTGGTGGAGCCGATGCCGCCGGGGGACGCCCGGCCGCCGAAGGTGGACGTGATGTACCGGCTGCTCACCGGCCAGATGTAGCCGCCCAGCGCCGCGTTGGAAACCGCTTGGTTCCCGCTCTGTGCCGCCTGCTGGGCCGCCAGCTCCTTGGACTTTTTGATGATCATGGCCTGGATGGCGGCTTCTTCCTCCTCCAGGCCGTCAATGGCCGCCTCTGTCTCATTCTCATTGGCAGCCAACGACTGGATGAGGGCGTTGGCCTCCTGGCGCTGGCTGTCCAGCTCCGCCTTCTTGACCACCAGGTCCGCCTTGGCCGCTTCGGATTCCGCCTTGCTGGCCTCCAGCGAAGCCTTCTTCTCCTCGATCTCCACCTGCAAGGCTTGCAGCTGGTCGATGACCGCCTGGTCGGCGTCCATGATCTCATTGATGATGTCCAGCCGGCCCAGCAGGTCGGTGAAGCTCTCCGCCTTGAACAGCACGGACCAATAGGACACCTTGCCCCGCTCCTCCATGGCCCGGACCCGGGAGCAGAACAGCTCGTACTGGGCCTCCTCCCGCTGCTGGGCATCCAGCAGCTCCGCCTCCGTCTGGACGATGAGGGCGGTATAGTCGGCGATCTGGGCCTCCACATTTTTGATCTGAGCCGCGGTGTTGGCGACCTTTTCGTCCAGCAGCTTCTTTTTGGCCATGGCCTGGCTCTTGTCATCCTTCAGGGCGCTGAGCTTGCTCTCCAGCTCTTTTCGTTGGCTGGTGAGGTCGGCGGCGTCGTTTTTCAGCGCGTCGATGTCCGCCTGAGTCACGGCCAGCGCCGGAGACAGCTCCGCCGCCGTCAGTGTCAGAGCCAGCAGGAATGCCGTCAGGAGACGGGCGGTCTTTTTCATGGTCTTCACGTGGACCTCCCTTTCTCCCGTCACACCTGCAGGAACTTGCGGATGGCGGACAAGCTGCCGCCCACGCCGATGATGATGCCCGCCACCGCGAAGGAGACAGCCACCGGCAGCCACATCTCCGTGAAGGGAATGATGCTGATCAGCTGTAAGGTATCGTTATTGGCAACGCCCCGGGCCACGGCCTCGTACAGTCCCCACTGGAGCAGGAACGCCACCGCCGCGCCCAAAATGCCGAACAGGAAGCCTTCATATACAAAGGGCCAGCGGATAAAGCCGTTGGTGGCACCTACCATGCGCATGATGGCGATCTCCTCCCGCCGGTCGAAGGTGGTGAGCTTGATGGTGTTGGAGATAATGAACACGGACACCACGAACAAAATGGCGATGAGGGCCACACACACCACGGTGGCCACGTTCCGCACGGTGATAAAGCCGCCGGCGATCTCCTCATAGGCGTTGACCTTGGCGATGCCCTCCACCGCCTTCACCTGCTCCACAGTCTGCTTTTGCTGCCGCAGGTCCGCGATCTTGATGGCATAGCGGTCCCGGAGGATCTCCGGGTCCAGGTCCTGAAACAGTGCCTCATCCGGGTACTGGGCCTTAAACTCCTCCATGGCCTCCTCCTTGCTGATGAAGGTGGCGGAGGCCACGTTGGGAATGCTTTGGAGCTTTTTTTGCAGGGCTCTGGCCTGGGTCTCGTCATAGCTGTCATCCACGTAAGCCAGGATCTCGTTTTCCTGCTCCAGGTCCCGCAGCAGCTGGTTGGCGTTCACCGCCACCAGGGTAAAAGTGCCCATGATAAGCAGGCAGGCCACCGTGATGCCGATGGCAGCAAAGGACATGAAGCCGTGGCTGAACATGTTGGAAAGGCCCTCATGAGCAAAGTATCGGAAGTCGTGCTTAGCCATGGATATGTCCTCCCACATAGCCGCCCACGCTGTCGTTGATAACGTGGCCGGAGTCGATGGTGATGACCCGTTTGCCGAAATGATCCACCAGGTCCTTTTCATGAGTCACCACCACGACGGTGGTACCCAGTTCATTGATCTTCACCAAAAGTCCCATCAGCTCCAAAGACCGCTCCGGGTCCAGGTTGCCAGTGGGCTCGTCGGCGATGATGGTGTCCGGATTGTTCACCAGGGCCCGGGCAATGGCCACCCGCTGCTGCTCGCCGCCGGAGAGCTCCGTGGGATAGCTGTTGGCCTTTTTCTCCAGGCCCACCAGGTTCAATACGTAGGGGATGCGCTCCCGGATCTGCTTGGGGCTGGCGCCCACGGCCCGCATGACAAACGCCAGGTTGTCGTACACGGTCTTTTTCTCAATGAGGCGGAAGTCCTGGAAGATGACGCCCAGGGTCCGGCGCATCAAAGGGATCTGACGGTCAGAAATATTGCTGACGGAAAAGCCGTTGATCATAATGCGGCCGGCGCAGGGCTCCACCTCGCCGGTCAGCAGCTTGATGATGGTGGATTTACCGGAGCCGGAGGGCCCCACCAGAAAGACGAACTCGCCGTCCTCAATGGTGAGGGAGATCCCCCGAATGGCCTTGGTCCCGTTGTCGTACTCCATCTCCACGTCTTTTAATCGAATCATTTGGGCACCTCGCAGGTCTTGATATCAGTTCAGACGGCCCGGTCCCGCAGCGGGTTCCCCACGCCGCGGTCAGGTCGACATAATTCTTGAATAAGTTACATTATATACGGTTTTTTGCTGCTGTGCAATATCTATGTATAATTATTTAAAACTATTTTCGCTTCAGGCGCGCATCAGGCGGGAAAACGCCGGGTCTAAAAACGCCCCGGCTGGATCTCCAGCCGGGGCGGCATTTTTACGGTTCAGTTCAGGAGTCGATGCCCCGGCTGGTCAAATACTTCTTGACCATGAGGGCCACCTTGAAGGTGATGGCGTCGTCGAACTCCCGCAGGTCCAGACCGGTGAGCTTCTTGATCTTCTCCAGCCGGTACACCAGGGTGTTACGGTGGACAAAGAGCTTTCTCGCCGTCTCGGAGACGTTCAGATTGTTCTCAAAGAACTTGTGGATGGTAAACAGGGTCTCCTTGTCCAGAGCGTCGATGGGATTTTTCTTGAAGACCTCCTGGAGGAACATCTCGCACAGCGTGGTGGGCAGCTGGTAGATGAGGCGGCCGATGCCCAGGTTCTCGTAGTTGATGACGTACTTCTCCGTGTCGAAGACCTTGCCCACCTCGATGGCGATGTTGGCCTCTTTATAGCTCTTGGCCAGATCCCGCAGGTGGGTGGCCACGGTGCCGATGCCCACCACCACAGTGGACTCGCTGCCGGAGCGGAGGGTCTCCTCAATAGAGGAGGCGATCTTGTTCAGCTCCTTGATGCCGGCGCCCTCCGCCATCTGGCGGATGAGGACCACGTCGCCCTCGCCCACGCTGAGAACGAAGTCGTTCTGCCGGTCGGGGAACAGGGACTGGATGACGTCCGTGGGGACGGACTCACCCTTTTTCAGAGAGCGGACCACGAACACGCCCCGGGGCACATCCGCCGTGACCCGCAGCTCCTTGGCCCGCATATAAATGTCTCCCAGCATGATGTTGTCGGAGATGATGTCCTTGACAAAGGAGCCGCGGTCATGCTTCTCCTCATAATAGGATTTGGCGGCATTCAGGGCAACCGTAGCCATGGAGCAGACCGTTTTGCTGATCTCATTGTCTCCGAAGGCGAACGCGGCATAATCGAACTGATTGCCCCAGCCGTTGAGCGCCTTGAAGGTCTTTCCGTCGGATGTGACCATAGAGCCGGCGGCGTTATTCACCGCGGGCACATGCTCCGCCCACCGCTGGCCGATCATGGACAGCTCGCTGCAGGCGATGACGATGCCCTCCGCGTCGATTACACCCACAGTACGGTCTGTATTCTCCTTTAACTGCAAAACCACATTTTGAAAAATTCTTCCAGACATGGTTGCCCTCCTCACCTAAAATCACACGGGAGTCTTTGTGCATTTTGTCAATGTCTACATTATATCGGCAAATTTGACGAAACGCAAGATGTTTTTTCTCTTTTCGACAAAAAAATCGTTTGCTTTTTGTTGAACATTTGAGGTTCGTCAGGCACTTATTGTGGTTTTCGTAAATTTTGCACCTCCTCGGCCGTCAAAAAGCGGTATTTCCCCCTGGCAAGTGCCGGGTCCAATGGCAGATTGCCCATGCGGACCCGCTCCAGATACACCACCGGCTTCCCCCGCTGGGCCAGCATCCGCTTCACCTGGTGGAATTTCCCCTCCCGCAGCGTCACGTAGGCCTCGCTCTCCTCCCCGGCGGAGAGGATCTCCAGTCCGGCGGGGAGGCAGGCCAGGCCGTCGTCCAGTGTCATGCCGGATGCAAAGGCCCGGCAGTCCTCCTCTGTCAGCCGTCCCGCCGTCCGGGCGTAATAGACCTTATCCACATGGTGCCGGGGGGACAGCAGCTCATGGGCGAGGCCGCCCTCGTTGGTCAAAAGCAGCAGCCCCTCCGTGTCCTTGTCCAGCCGCCCCACCGGGAACAGGTTCTGCCTCCGCAGCTCCGGCGGCAGCAGGTCCAGCACCGTGGGGCCCCGCCCGTCCTCCGTGGCGGAGAGATAGCCGGCGGGCTTATTCAGCATTACCCAGGTGTAGCGGCGGTAGGTGATGGATTCCCCATTCACCGCGATGTCCGCCGTCTCCGGGTCCGCCTTGTCCTCCGCCGACCGGGCGGGGACGCCGTCCACCAGCACCCGGCCCTGGCGGACCAGGTTTTTTACCTCCCGCCGGGACCACCGGCCGGTGGAGGCTATGATCTTGTCCAGCCGCTGCAATGCCATGGCAGGACCTCCCTTTTATGATTTCGCTGCTTATCCTATCATATCCGGCCAAAAAAATGAATAGGAATTTGCAGGAGGGATGGATATGCTCATTTGGACCGCCCGGCTTTCCAAAAAACGGGCCGTACTCGTTGTCATTGCCCTTGGCCTCGTCATGGCCGCGCTCATCTGCCTGTTCGCCCGGCGCCAGGCGCCGGAGCCTGCCGCCGCGCCCCAGCTGCTGACCAATGCCGACCGGGTGACCTACCTGTGTTCCTTTGGCTGGGAAGTGGAGCCGGAGCCGCTGGAGACCCTGCAATTCCTGCTGCCCGAGACGCTGGAGGAGCCTTACCTCACGTACAATGACCTGCAAAAGAGCCAGGGCTTTGACCTGTCCGCCTGCTGCGGTAAGCAGGTGACCCGCTATACCTACACCGTCACCAACTATCCCGGCCGTGCCCAGGGCGTCCAGGCCAACCTGTACATCTGCGAGGACCGGCCGGCGGCGGGGGACATTTTCTGCGCCGGTGCCGACGGCTTTCAGGAGGGGCTGGCGTTTCCCAAAAGCTGACCGGATGCCTGCCGCCTTTGCGGCAGGCATTGTTTTATTTCAGCATATTGCGGTCTGCATGTTTCAAAACGCTCCACTTCCCACCCATGTGAAAGCCTGCTATAATACAGAAGAAGGCGGCCCGCCGCCTGACTGTTTCGAAGGAGATGCCTTATGAAGATCATTGACGCCCACCTGCACCTGTTTCCCGCCGACAGTCCCAAGATCGAGGCCATGGCCGCGGCCGTGGGCCACCATAACAGCACGGACCATCTGCGGCAGGTCTACGGTGCGCTGAACATCGTCCATGGCGTGGTCATGGGCAACCACAGCATGGCCCCCGCCTACCACAATTATCCCACTGATCTGTTCCACTACTGCATCGGACTGGACAGCTCCCTGCTGCCCGCTGACGGCACCGCCGCCCCGGAAGACCTGGTCCGATTGGCGGAGGAGAACCTGAAGCGGGACGCCTGCTGCGGTGTGAAGCTGTACCCCGGTTATAACCACATCTGGCTGACGGACCCCCTATATGAGCCAATCTACGCCCTGGCCGCCCGGTATGACAAGCCCGTGGCCGTCCACATGGGCCTTTCCGCCGGCCCCCGGGCCCATCTGAAATACTGCCACCCCCTGGTGCTGGACGAAGTGGCCGCCGACCACCCGGACACCCGCTTCGTCATGTGCCACTTCGGCAACCCCTTCCTGGACGCGGCGGCCGCCGTGGTGGAGAAAAACCCCAATGTGGCCGCGGACCTGTCCGGCCTTCTGGAGGGGCGGGTGGACCTGACGGCCTATCTCCGGGAGCAGGCGGGCTACGTCACCCTGCTGAAAACGTGGCTCACCGCCATCGGGCGGTGGGATGACCTGCTGTTCGGCACCGACTGGCCCATTGTGAACTTAGGAGAATATATCGCCTTTATCCAGGCCCTGGTGCCGGAAAAATACTGGGAACAGGTATTTTTCCAAAACGCCAACCGCATTTACGGCCTGGGATTGCATTAAAAAACGCTCCCGGCGGATGATCCGCCGGGAGCGTTTTCCATTTTGTTTTCACCGGCAGGCGTCCACGATGGCCTGCATCTGGGGCAGCTTCCGGTGCACATCCTTGGCCATGGCCAGCTGGCACCGGGTCCGCACCAAGTTGTGGTCCGGGTAGTGGATATTGAAGTACAGGTCTCCCATCAGGTAATCGTCCAGGAAGCGGCTGGCCAGCTCCACCGTGATGGCGAACACGCTCAGCGCCAGGGAGCGGCGCTCCTCAATGGTCAGCATCCCGGACACCTGGGACAAAAAGCCCTCCGTGAACTGGCGGAATTTCTCCAAATCGCAGCCGGCCCGCTGCCAGTCCGGGCAATCCTCCGCCACGAAATTGGTGGCAAAGCGGATGCCGTCGCCGAAATCGTGGCCCACCAGACCCGGCATCACCGTGTCCAGGTCCACGATGGCCAGAGCCTCGTGGGTGTTTTCGTCAAAGAGGACGTTGTTGATCTTCGTGTCGTTGTGGGTGACCCGGATGGGCAGGCGGCCCTGCTGGTGCATACGGGTCAGCCGCTCCGCCTCCTCCCGCACGGAGGCGATGTAGGCCAGCTCCTCCCGGACCTCCGACGCCCGGCCGCAGGGGTCCTTCTCCGCGTCGGCAAACAAGGTCTCCAGCCGCTTGGGCGTATTGTGGAAGTTGGGGATGGTCTCGTACAGCGCCGTGGCCGGAAAATCCGACAGCAGCATCTGGAACTCGCCGAAGGCGGCGCCGGTCTGCCGCAGGATCTTTTCGTCCAGGGTCTCGCTGTACGTGATGGACGGGATAAAGTTGCACAGGCGCCAGAAGCAGTTCTCCTCGTCGTAAATAAACGTCTTGCGTTCCTGGGTATGGTGGTAGTGGAGGGCGGTCCGCCCCTGCTTTTTGGCCCGGATGTGCTCCGTCACCAGGTCGGCGTTGTGCATGAGCTGCTCCGGCTTGCGGAACGCGTAAGTATTCACGCGCTGTACGATGTATTGCTTCGCCTGGCCGCCGGCGCGGCGGTAGGTGACCTTATAGGTCCAGTTCACATTGCCGGCCTTGATCTGCTCATAGCCCACGAATTTGCCCTCAATGCGGAATGCCTCGCAGACCTTTTGCAGCTTCTCCTTCATCTCCACAGGGATGTTCCCTCCGTCTTCTCTATCTCAACCGTTCTGTGCGCAGGCACAGAATCGTCGATTATACTGTAATTTTGTAGTATAACATCCCCGCGGCGGTTTGTAAAGGAGACACATAGTTCGTCCCTTTTGTGCTGATATGGACTGATTCCCAATTTCGTTTACCCTTTCACACAACTCCTGCCTGTGCAACGAGGGCAGTCCTAAAACAGGACTGCCCTATAAACTGGAATTTTATTTTCTAATTACAACTTTTCCCTCAGAATCAAGAAGTGGGGTAATACCACCGGCATAACCTGATTTCCAAACTAAGTAATTGACGCCTGTTTCTCCATCCACAAGAATTTGCCGCACACCAGATTCTTTCATCTGAGACCCATCGGTAAATACAACTTCAAATCTTTCTTCTTTTTTTCCCATTTTTTAATATCCTCCATTAAATATTTCATAAATTCCGTTATGAAGTGACTTTTGTCAATGCGGAAAAGAGACAAAAATCACCTGTCAAATTGTACACTAAAGCCAAAGGCATTTAGAAAGAGC
>SFDT01000043.1 GCA_004558115.1 Clostridiales bacterium
TCTGGTGCCCACCAACGGCGCATGGTATTACATCTACAACAGCGCCGCCGCCACCAATTACACCGGCCTGGTGCAGCACACAGACGGCAACCTGTACTATGTGGAAGCCGGTACGATCAATTGGGGCTATACCGGTCTGGTGTGGTATGGTGACGGCAACTGGTACTATGTTTCCGGCGGTGCGGTGAACAGCAGCTATACCGGCCTTGCCCTGCACAGCGACGGATATTACTACTACGTCAAAAACGGCAAAGTGGACGGCAGCTACACCGGCTTAGTCGCATACGGCAGTGCCTCTTATTATGTCCAGAACGGCATCCTCTTCTGGGGCGTTAACGGCCTGGTCACCATTGGCACAAAGATGTATTATCTGAGCAACAGCGTCCTGGCTGCGGACTACTCCGGCCCTGTATATCATACGGATGGTAAATGGTATGAAGTTTCCAACGGTGTGGTCGTTTCCGTCATGCGGGACAGACAGTCTGACATTTTTAACCGCTTGGGATATATCGTTTATACGTACCACAACGTTCAGGGCGATACCTACATGGCCTATCAGAAGCAATTCAATTTCTCCAGCAGCACAGAAGTTTTCCAGCTTCGGTTTGATGCAACGGATTCTACGTATTGGATCTATGATACTTCCTTTATGAATAACGGTTCCGTATATGTTGTCATGATGCAGGTTACAAAAACTCTGGAGCCTTATTATGTGATCTACGGATACTACTCTGCGGAAGATGCTGACGACCCTGAGAATCCGACTGCTATGGCTACCGCTTCCTTCCTGCCGTATTATTTGACCCCGGACGGCAGCATTCCTTTCACGACTTACAGAGGCTCCGTGAATCAAAGCGCGCAGGAAGAGATTTGCGCTATTGACGTATGTCTGGCCATGGTGCTTTTGAACTCTGTTTTTGACCTCTACCTGGAGGGCACCAGCGCTTATGATCTGGGCTTCTACGCACTGGAGCTGAGCTTGGCAAGCAGCGCTTCTGCTGCTTCTTATGCAATGGATGATGAAGATGCAGCGCAAAGCCTTGCTGATACCTCGTTTGATCCTTTTGATGCACTGAGAGCCCTGGCAAATCAAGCATAACGCTTGCAATTCCACAAAATGCCGTCTCCGGTTTTAGCCGGAGACGGCATTTTTACGCTTCTTCGATAAATCAAGACATAAACTATTGACATTTCGGAAAATGTTCCCTATAATAGCCGACGGAAACAGGGAAGACCTGGTTCGATATTGGTTTGAGAATGCAGCCTTACAAGGGCGCAGGAAGGGGCACACCACCTCGGGAGTGTTGTTTTCTGCGCCCTTTTTTGCTGCGCAAATGCAAAATGGAGGTAAAATGTATGAAAAGATTTTGTAAAATCGGGAGCCTGCTGCTGGCACTGACCTTGCTGGCGGGCGCCCTGTCCGGCTGCGGCTCCAAAAAGGAGCAGGAAAGTGCTCCGGCAGAGGAGAGCGGCCCCGTGGCGATCGAGGAGCTGAACATTGCCTTCGCCCCTTACGATGCCTCTGAGACCATCATGGCCGCCACAGAGCCCCTGTGCGGTATGCTTCAGGAAAAGCTGCTGGAAAAGGGCTATGACGTGAAGAACATCAACCTGTCCGTGGGCGCCTCCTACGAGGCGGTGGGCGAGGCCCTCTCCGCCGGCAGCGCCGACGTGGGCTTCATCTCCGGCGGCACCTACACCCTGTACAGCGATGACTGCGATGTGCTGCTGTCGGCGCTGCGGTCCGCGTACAGCAAGGATTCCGAGAACCCCGCCGATTGGAACGACGGCACGCCGGGCGCCTATACCGGGGATATGTCCACCTATTACCGCTCCATCATCCTGGCCGGGCCCAGCGACAAGGGCAAGGCCCTGGCCGCCAAGGTCAACGCCGGGGAGGAGCTGACCTGGGAGGAGCTCTCTGACGCCACCTGGACCGTCATGAGCGCTTCCTCCGCCTCCGGCTACATCTATCCCGCCCTGTGGCTGAACGAGCACTACGGCAAGACCATCAGCGACCTGCCCAACGTCATCCAGTCCGACTCTTACAGCACCTCCATGGCCCGGCTTGCCTCCGGCCAGGCGGATATCGCCATGGGCTTCGCCCATTTGCAGTATAAGTACGCCGACCAGTGGACCAGCGAGTTCGGCGGCACCGGCACCGTGTGGGAGGACACCAACGTCCTGGGCGTCACCGAGGGCATCTACAACGACACCGTCAGCGTCAGCAAGGCGTCTGCCGTCATGACGGAGGACTTCCGCCAGGCCTTCGGCGAGGCCATGATCGAGATCGGCGAGACGGAGGAGGGCCTTGCCATCGTCCAGACCTTCGCCCACACCGGCTATGCCTTTGCCCAGGACAGCGACTATGACGGCGAGCGGGCCGCCCAGGAGCTGCTGAAGTCCCTGAGCTGAATCCATATCAAGAGGTGAGAAGCGTGCTGGCGATCCGGGAGCTTCGTAAAACATATCCTGCCCAGGGCGGCCCCATGGCCGCCCTGGACGGCGTGGGCTTTACGGTGGAGGCGGGGACCTTCGTCTCCGTCATCGGCCCTTCCGGCGCGGGAAAATCCACGCTTTTGCGGTGCGTCACCGGGCAGCTGCGCCCCGACGGCGGCAGCATCTTGCTGGACGGCGCGGACATGGTGCCCCTTCGGGGACGGCAAAAGCGGCGGCTCCAGCAAAGGATCGGCATGATCTACCAGGACTTCTGCCTGGTGGGCTGTGCCACGGCGGAGGAAAACGTGCTGAACGCCTGCCTGCCGGAACTGGGGCCGCTGTCGGTCCTGCTGGGCCGCTTTCCCCGGGAAAAGCGGCAGGCGGCCCGGACGCTCCTTGCCACCGTGGGCCTTGCGGGGAAGGAGGACCAGCGGGCGGACAGCCTGTCCGGCGGTGAGCAGCAGCGGGTGGCGGTAGCCCGGGCGCTGATGCAGGGCGGCACGCTGCTGCTGGCGGACGAGCCGGTGGCCTCCCTGGACCCGGTGCGGGCGGAGGAGGTGCTGGAGCTGCTGCGGCGGCTCCAACGGGAGCAGGGGCTCAGCGTCCTCATGAACAGCCACAACGTGGACCAGGCCCTGCGGTACTCCGACCGCATCCTGGGCCTGCGGCAGGGCCGCGTCGTCTTTGACGGGCCGCCCGCCGCGGTGACGGAGGCGGTCTTGAAAGACATTTACGGAGGGGAAGCAGCCCATGAAGCGGTTTGAACGGCTGCGGCCCTTGCTGCCGGCGGCCGCGGTGGTCCTGTGCGCCTGGCTGTGCGGCTTCTCCTTGTCCACGCTCCTGGAACGGGGCGGCGAGATGGGGCAGATTTTGGGGAAGCTGTTCCCGGCGGACATGGGGTACCTGTCCAAAGTGCTGCCGCCGCTGGTGGAGACCTTGCGGATGTCCCTGCTGGGCACCGCTGTGGGGGCTGTACTGGCGCTGCCCTTGACAGGCCTTTGCTCCCACCGCGCCTCGGGACATCCCCGCATAGCGGCGGTCCTGCGGAGCATCATCCATCTGCTGCGGGCCATCCCGGTGTTGGTGGTGGCGCTGCTTTGCTCCTTCGTGTGGGGCACCGGCTCTTTCGCCGGGGCCTTTGCCATCGCGCTGTACTCCCTGGGCCTTCTGGCCCGCATGGGCTGGGAGGCCGTGGAGCACGGGGACCTGCGGCCAATGGAGGCTTTGTGCGCCGCGGGCTGCGGCCGCTGGCGGGCCTTTTGGCGGGCGTGCCTGCCCCAGGTACTGCCGGGGTATCTTGCCGATGTGCTCTATGTGCTGGAGGCCAATGTCCGCCACGCGGCCATTTTGGGCTATGTGGGGGCCGGAGGCCTGGGCATTTTGCTGAATGAGAAGATCGCCTGGCGGGAGTGGAGCCGGGTGGGCACCATCCTGCTGCTCCTGTACCTGGTGGTCTTTGCGGTGGAGACCCTCAGCAGCTGGCTGCGGCGGCTGCTGGAAGGGAAGGTACGGCTGTCCCGAAACGGCTGCCGCTGCCTTTGTTGCCTGGCGGCCCTGGCCCTTGTCTGGAGCGCCGCCACCATCGCGCCGCCGTCGGTGACAGTGGGAGGCCTCAAGGTATTCCGGGGCATTTTATCAGGTTTGCTCCACCCGGACTGGTCCCTTCTCTGGAACTTTACGAAAAAGGGCGTTCCCTACCTGTGCCTGGAGACTTTGGCCATGACTGTGGCCGGCACCGCAATCGGCGCCGCCGTGTCCGTGCCGATTGCCATGCTGGGCAGCCGGAACATCTCCGGCCCCTGGTGGGCGGGCATCTGGAAGCTGCTGCTTCTGGCCCTGCGGACCCTGCCTGCCATCGTCACGGGTCTGCTGTTCATCCGGGTCACCGGCCCCGGCTCCTTTTCCGGGCTTTTGACTTTGTCGGTGCTGTCCGTCTCCATGTGCTGCAAGCTGTACATCGGCGCTCTGGATGCCATGGACCTGCGGGCTGTCCACGCCCTGGAGGCCATGGGCTGCGGCCGTCTGGCGGTGCTGCGCCGGGGCGTCTGGCCCCAGGCGAAGGCCCCCATGCTCTCCGCCGCCCTGTACCGCTTTGATGTGAACCTGCGGGAGGCGGCGGTGCTGGGGCTGGTGGGTGCCGGCGGCCTCGGCACGCCGCTGCTGTTCGCCATGAACGGCTACCTGTGGTCCCAGGCGGCGGCGTACCTGCTGGGGCTGCTGGCGCTGGTGCTGGCGGCGGGGGCCGTGGCGGACCGTACCCGCAGGCGCCTGGGCTGAGACCGGCGGCATAGAAAAGCGGACAGGCGCATATGCTCCCGGTGAGGTGAGCCATATGGACAACGCCAAAGCGCCGCTTTCCCCGCAGCTGCGGACCGCGCTGCTGCTGCACGTGAATCAGCGCCTGCTGGACCGTGGCTGCATTTCCCGCCGGGTCTATGAGGAGGCGAAGACCGAGATCTCTAAGCGCGCGAAAACCACATAGCATTCGTCCCGCCGGCTCTGTTCCGGCGGGGCGTTTTTTCATCAGCGCATATCCGCGCCGCCGCCTCCATATGCATAGAGGGAAGAAACAGAAGCAATGGAGGGACCGCCATGGACATTTACGCCATCCGGCAGGCGCTGAGCGCCGGAAAGACCATCTATGACCTGCCCCTGCGGGTGACCTACTACGCCCGCGTCTCCACGGACAAGGACGCCCAGCTGCACTCCCTGTCCGCCCAGGTGAGCTATTACAGCGGATTCATTCAAAAAAACCAGCACTGGACCTTCGTGGAGGGCTACATCGACGAGGGCATCAGCGGCACCAGCGTGAGCCGCCGGGAAAACTTTCTCCGCATGATCGAGGACGCCAAAGCCCACCGCTTTGACTTTATCGTCACCAAGGAGATCTCCCGCTTTTCCCGCAATACCCTGGACAGCATCCGCTACACCCAGGAACTGCTGGCCTGCGGCGTGGGGGTGCTGTTCCAATCGGACAATATCAACACCCTCCTGCCGGACGCGGAGCTGCGGCTCACCATCATGTCCTCCATTGCCCAGGACGAGGTCCGCAAAATTTCAGAGCGGGTCCGCTTCGGCTTCAAGCGGGCCATCGAAAACGGCGTGGTGCTGGGCAGCAGCCGCATCTGGGGCTACCGCAAGCAGGAGGGGCGGCTGGTCATCGACGAGGAGGAGGCCAAGATCGTCCGGCTCATCTTCGACCTGTACGCCAACCAACTGCTGGGCATCCGGGGCGTGGCCGCCCGGCTTTCGGAGCTGGGTTATCAAAACAGCAGCGGAAACAGCTTTTCCTTCAGCACCATCCGGGGCATCCTTTCCAATCCCAAGTACAAGGGCTGGTACTGCGGCGGCAAGACCAGCAAGGTGGACTACAAGCTCAAGACGGTCAAGCAGTTCGCTCCGGAGGAGTGGGTCACCTACCGGGACGAGGAAGCGGTGCCGGCCATCGTGCCCGAGGCGCTTTGGGACCGGGCAAACGATATCCTTGCCAGACGTTCCGCCAAGCAGAGCGCCCGGGACAAAAGCAGCTATCAAAACAAGTACCCGTACAGCGGAAAGATCCTCTGCGGCGTCCATCACGTGCCCTATTACCGCTCCCTGTACCGTTTCAAAACCTGCGAAAAAGAGGTGTGGCGCTGCCGGGAATACGTGAAAAGCGGCAAGAGTGGATGTACAGGTCCTACGCTTTACACAGAGGAATTGGACAGCATCATGCGCCAGTGTCTGGAGGAGGTGCTGCCTGACCAGACGGGTTTCATCCGGGAAATGGTGCAGCTGTATTCCGGCGCCGGCCCCTCCGCCCGGCTGGAGGGAGAACTGGCGCAGAAGCGCAAGAGCGCCGACGCACTCCTGAAAAGAAAGGACAAGCTGCTGGACCTCAACGTCAGCGGCTGCATCTCCGACGGGGAATTCACTCTCCGCAACCGCCGCTTCAACGAGGAACTGGAATCGCTGGCGGCAGAAGTGAAGGCGCTGGAGGCGGAAAAGCGCCGCTGCCGGGACACGGCACAGTCCGCCGAAACGCTGGAGCAGGTCATCGCGGAGGAATTGTCCTTTCCCGGCGGCTTTTCCCAGCTGGTGCTGGACGCCCTGCTGGACCATCTGGATGTGGTGGGGGAGGCAGACGGCCGCATCTGCGTGTCCGTGTGGCTGAAAGGCCGGACGGAAGGGGAGGCCTTCACCATTCACCGCCGGCGGGGATGCCCTTCTGTTTGTTCCAGAGCATACATATGATCCGGGCGGATATCGAGACCGCCGTCTCGCCTATTGTCGGCAACGAAAAGCAGTCCGAGGACATGGTGAACTATCTGCTCCAGGAGTTTGAGGGCGACACCAGCAAGATCTGGCAGTCCAACATCTTTGGCCGCAGCTTCCACGAACTGGTCAACGAGGATTTGCAGGCCAAGCTGAAGCGGATGCCGGAGGACGCCCGGAAAAAGCTCCAGGAGACCCTGACCCGCATCATCAACGAGGGCAGCGGGGGCCTCATCTGCATCATTTTGTGACAGGAAAAAGCGGCACCAGCCTATTGGCCGGTGCCGCTTTACTGTCATGCAATTTAACTTTACAGTGCTGTGCCTTTTTTCGGTACGTATAACGCCGTCATATCCACGTCCTCCAGCTCCAGCAGGAACTGTTTTTTCGCCACGCCGCCGGCATAGCCCGTGAGGCTGCCGCCGCTGCCCACAACCCGGTGGCAGGGAATGAGGATGGAGATGGGGTTGTGACCCACGGCGCCGCCCACCGCCTGAGCGGCGGCGGAGATACCGGCGGCTTTCAGGTCCTGGGTGATGGCGCCGTAGGTGGTCGTCCGGCCATAGGGGATCTCCAGCAGCCGTTTCCAAACCTCCTGGCGGAAAGGGCTGCCCTTGGGCGCCAGGGGCGGCAGGGCAGGCAGGGGCTCTTTGGCAAAATATGCCTCCAGCCAGGCTCTGGCGCTGTCGAAAACCGGCAGGCTGCCTTCCCGCGCATCCTTTTCCAATGTGGCGGCAAAATACTTCTGCCCCTCCAGCCAGAGGCCGGTGATGGCCTGGCCGTCAGCGGCCAGGTGCAGCGGCCCCACCGGGGAGTCCATATGCATAAGGTAGGTCATGGCGTTTTCGCTCCTTTCTTTTTGGGGGCGGCGGGGTCTGTCAGCTCCGGCAGGGCGCCGCCTGCAATGGCCCACAGGTACAAGCTGGCAGTGGTGCCGTAGGGGCTGTACCGTTTCCGGTAACGGTCGAAGGCCTTGCGGTCAATGTCCTTTTTCCGGTACAGCATCCGCATCCCCCGGAGGATGGCCAGATCGCCATAGCTGACCACGTCCGGCCGCTGCATGCAAAAAATCATCAGCATCTCCGCCGTCCAGGGACCGATGCCCCGCAGAGAGGAAAGCCGCTCCCGCACCGCGTCGTCCGGCAGCTGGTTCAGAGCCTCCACATCAAAGCTGCCGTCACGGACCCTGCCGGCAAAGTCCAGAATGTAATCCGCCTTCCGCCAGGTCATGCCCAGGGCTTGCAACTCCTCCCGGCTCCGGGCGCAGACACGCTCCGCTGTCACTTCGCCGTCCATCAACTCCAAAAAGCGGCACCACACCGTCCGCTGGGCCGCCGTGGACACCTGCTGGCCGATGATGTGGTGAATGACGGAGGAAAACAGGTCCGTGTCCACCTCCCGGCTTACATGGCCGATGCGGTCAATGGCGGCGGCCAGCTTGGCGTCCCGGGCACGCAGATGGGCCAGTTCCCGGTCTCCATACAAAAATTCCATGGCGGCATCCTCTCTTGCTGTCACGATATGTGTTCATTATACAAGAACAAATGTACGATGTCAACCGAAGCCGAAGATTTGGTCCAGCGGGGACAGGACGCCACTTGCAAGGGGCGGCAAGTCGTGATACCATAAAGGTAAGATCACACGAAAGATGAAAGGGGAGAAGACCCTATGCTGCTTGCCATCGACGTTGGCAACTCCAATACCTCCGTGGGCCTGTTCGACAAGAACAAGAGCCTGCGTTTTTTGGCGTCCCTGGACACGGACAGCCGCAAAACAGCGGACCAGATCAGCATTGACCTGATGAACCTCTTTACCCTGTACCATTTTAATTACACGGATGTCACCGGCGCCATCTTGTGCAGCGTGGTGCCGCCGCTGAATTTCATGATGGAAAAGGCGCTGACCCGGCTGCTGGGCAAGCCGCCTATGGTGGTGGGCCCCGGCGTGCGGACGGGCCTGAACATCCGCCTGGCGGTCCAGACCCAGGTGGGCGCGGACATCGTGGCGGACGCCGTGGCGGCGCTGGAAAAGTTCCCAACGCCCATCATCACCATCGACATGGGTACCGCCACTACCATCGGCGTCATTTCCGAGGGCCGCAACTATGAGGGCGGATTGCTGCTGCCGGGAGTCAACGTATCCCTGGAGGCCCTTTCCCGCCGGGCCGCCCAGCTGCCCGCCATCTCGCTGCAGCACCCCAAGTCCCTCATCGGCAAAAATACGGAGGACTGCATGCGCTCCGGCATCGTGTACGGCACCGCCGGAATGCTGGACGGCGTCATCGACCGCATCCGGGAGCAGTTCCCTGGCCGGGAGGTCAGCGTGGTGGCCACCGGCGGCAACGCCCCGGTCATCGTCCGCTACTGCCGCAACAAAATTGTTTACGACAAATATCTGCTGATGGAAGGGCTTTGGACCATCTATCAGAAAAACAAATGATGGAGAATTGATATGACACAGATCTACGGGACCTTCGGTCCCGCCTGCGGCAGCCGGGAGACCCTGGAGACCATGTTCCGCGCCGGTATGACCGGTATGCGGCTGAACCTGTCCCACTGTGACCTGGCGGACAGTGCCGGGATGCTGGAGGCGTTCCGGGAGGCGGCGGCCGCCGCCGGCGTGGAAGCGCCTCAGCTGGTCATCGACACCCAGGGGCCAGAGCTGCGCCTGGGGGACCTGGACGCCCCCATGACACTGGAAAACGGCGCCGCTGTCCGGCTTGGGAAGGGCGGCATTCCGGTCCCGGCCGTGGTGCTGGCGGCACTGGAGCGCGGCTGCCAGGTGCTGCTGGACGACGGAAAGCTGGCCTTGGAGGTCACGGCCGTTTTCAACGGCGGCGCGGAGGCGAGGGTCCTCCGGGGCGGCATCCTCACCGGACGCAAGAGCATCAAACTGCCGGGAAAGGACCTGCGCCTGCCGGTGCTGACAGAGCGGGACATCCAAAATATCCGCCAGGCGGAGCACTTCGGCGTCACCGGGCTTTTGCAGCCTTTCGTCCACAGTGGGGAGGAGCTGTGCCGCCTGCGGCGCATCCTGGCGGAGAACGGTGCCGGACATTTGAAGCTGTTCGCCAAGATCGAAACGCTGGAAGGCGCCGCCCATCTGGATGATATCCTGCCACAGGCGGATGTCATCGTCATCGCCCGGGGAGACCTGGGCAACGACATGCCCTTGTGGCACCTGCCTGCCGTGCAGAAGCACATTGCCGCCGCCTGCCGGGCGGCAGGGAAGCCCTTTCTTGTTGTGACCCAGATGCTGGCATCCATGGAGCGTTCCCCTGTGCCCACCCGGGCGGAGGTCAGCGACATCTTCAATGCCGTGGCAGACGGTGCCTGGGGCGTCATGGTCACCGGGGAGACCGCCGTGGGCCGTTACCCGACGGAGGCCATCCGCTACCTCACGGAGACGGCCCGGGAGGCCCGCCGCTATCTGGCGGAGCACGCATAATAGGAACCCCCCGGCAAAGCCGGGGGTTCTTCACAGACGGGTAAAACCCTTTATTACCAGCTCGCGCGTCACGTCGCGCAAATACGATCCGCCAGCCGCGAAAGTTTTGCTACTTGCAGCCCGTAAACGGGCTTTTTAGAAGTTTCCCATCGTCAGTTGTTCTCCTGCCTTATCTTCGTCCAGTTGGTGCCGGATGTATTCTTCTATCTTTTTTGCATTCTTTCCCGCTGTATCCACATAGTATCCTCTGCACCAGAATTCTCCGTTCCGATACTTGTACTTCAATTCCGGAAATTTTTCGTAGATCATCAGGCTGCTCTTCCCCTTCAGGTACCCCATAAAGCTCGATACTGCCACTTTCGG
>SFDT01000044.1 GCA_004558115.1 Clostridiales bacterium
ACTTGCAAGACATCGTTGTTTATATCAGCCTGGACACCGCGGCCCAGGAGAAACCCACACTGCTGCCCCTGATTCTCTCCTTCGAAGGCGAGTCCGCCTACAAGGAGTACAGCAGCGCGGAAGCCGTCGCGGTGGATTTCCCTGCGTCCGGTTCCCTGACGGCGCTGGCGGCCAGGGCCCTGTTCCATCAGGTCAAGCTGGAGAGCTGTCCTGGCCGGATCAAAAAGGTGGCCGTGTATGGCGTGGCCTCAGATGCCCAGCCCTCCGCAGTCACCGCCGCCCTGGATGCCCTGCGGGAGACCCAGGACGAGTGGTACTTCCTGCTGCCCACCGCTGCGAATACCGCCATGATCTCCGCATTGTCCGCATGGTGCAGCGGCACCGTGCTCTCCCTGGCCCAGCTGGAGGCCGGGCAGGTGGAGGCGGAGAAGCTGCTGATCGTCCAAACGGCGGACAAGGCGGCTGTCACAACCGCCCTGAAGGGGAACCGGCAGACCGTGGTCTGCTACAACCACGACGCGGCCAACTCCCATATCCCCGCGGCCTGGGTCGGGCGGGTGGCGCCCAACTATCCTGCCTCAGTCACCTGGAAGTGGAAGGAACTCTATGGCATTCCTGCCACAGACGAGAAGGGCGTAGACCTGCAGGAGCTGCTGGAGGGCCGCTGCAACATCTACATCTCCAACCACGGCCGGGCGTACATGAGCGAGGGCGTCTGTACGGACGGCGACTTCATCGACACGGTGATCGGCCGCTGGCAGATCAAGGAGACCATGCGCACCCGGCTGGTCAACCTGTTCGTGGACACAGAGCACGTGGGCTACAATGACCAGGGCTTCACTATGGTGGCCGAACAGGTAATCGCGGCGCTGGATGAGGCCGTGGCAAACGGCGTCATCCTGAAGCAGGATGGGAGCGGCGCATATACCGTGACCATCCCCAGGCGGGCGGACGCCACAGAAGAGCAGGCCCGGAATCGGATCATGCCGCCCATCCCCTGGGAGGCCACCCTGCGGGGCGGCGTCCACGGGGTAAAGGTCACCGGCGTGCTCACCGTGTCCCTGACCGGCTCCGTAAGCTGATAAAGGAGGTATCTGACTATGGTATTCGATCCTGAAAAGATCACCCTGCTGGTGAATGGGAGCGTAGTCACCGGCTATGCGGACGGCAGCGGCATCAGCGCCGAGCGCACCGGGGACGATGTGACGCCCAAAACCGGCATCCAGGGCGACACGGTATATGTCTGCAATGCGGACCGCTCCGGCACCATTAAGTTCTCCCTCTTCCCCACTTCTGCATCCCTGTCCCGTATGCGCCGGCTGGCCCAGCAGCGCAAGCAGGTGGCAGTCACACTCCGCAACGCCAACGACGAAGGCGGCTTTATCATCTCCCATACAGACTGCCGGGTCCTGAAGGTGCCCAAATTCGAGGGTGGGAATGACGCCGCCGGCATCGAGGTCTCCATCCACGTGCCGGTGATGGAGTTCCGGGAGTAAGGCGTGGGACGCCGGCACGTGCCGCCGCAGATGCGAGGCACATTACCCAAATATGATCGGGAGGGCATGCTCACATGCCCTCCCAACATTCCGGAAAGGTGGTTTCGATCCAAGATGGCGAGACACGAGACAGTGAACGTTCTGGGTGTGGACTATGAACTGCAGAGCGTTTCCCCTCAGTGGTATTTTGAGCAGAACGACCGCTGCGGTATGACCGGCAGCGGGACCCGGGACACAGCCCGGTACATGGACATCCTCTTCAAAAATGTGGTGGTCAGCCCGGCTGCGGTGACCGCCAAGGGCCTGAAGGCCTTTGAGGAGGCGGAGGATATCGAGACCCCGGAGCTGCTGATCCGGGAGATCGAACGGTTTCTTCGCCCGGGAAAGCGATCCGGCGCAGGCACAGCGCCGGGCACAGCAAAATAAGCAGTTCTGGTTCCTGCTCTTTGACGGCGACGGTCTGACCTATGAGGCGCTGGCCGCCATGGATCTGGCCGAGTATTACGAATGCGTGGCCGCCAAGGAGCTGTTTGTCAAGCACCTGAAGGAACTGCAGAACAAAAAGTAAGGGGGGTATCTATGGCGGACCAGCGCAGTTTATCCTTCGGGGTGCGGTTCGGTACGGATACTGCGCCCCTGGACGAGCTCAACGAAAAGCAGAAGCAGGTCCAGGAGGAGGCGGAACGGACGGCGGAGGAGCTGGAGCAGATCGGCGCCAGCCTCTCGGACATCGGTACGCACGCATCCTCCGCCTTCCACTCGGTATCCGGCGCGGGCACGAAGATGGGGAGCAGCGTGCGCAGCGCCATGCTGGAGAGCATCAAGTCCGGCGACAGTCTGGCCAAAACCTTACGTATCGGGATCGGAGCAGCCTTCTCCAGCGTCCAGAGCAAGGTCAAGGGCATGGGGGCAGCTACCAGGAGTGTGGCCAAGGATATGGGAAGCGCCTTCCGGCATCCCATCCAGACCATCAAGGCCACCCTGAGCAGTGCCCTGCTGGACGCGCAGAGAGAAACAGAAGGTCTGGGCACAGAAGCCGGGAAGACCGGGGATGACCTGGAGAAGATGGGTAAAAAGGGTGCCAGTGCGGGCGACAGCCTGGTGGACAGCCTGAAAAAGCTGGCCGTGGTCGCCGCCACTGTTGCGGTGATCAAAAAGGCCGCCGGCGCGGTCAAGGACTTCTGCGGCGCAGACATCGACGCGGCGGCCTCCGCGGAGGAGACCTCCTCCAAGTTCAACACGGTATTCAAGGACGCGGCTGTTTCCACGGAAACGTGGGCGGAGAATTTTGCCTCCGCGGCGCACCGGAGCAAGAACGAGGTCAAGGGCTTCCTGGCGGACTCCGGCGCCATCTTCACGGGCATCGGCATGGGAGCGGAACAGGCCGCCCAAATGTCCGAGATGATGACCAGCCTCTCCTACGACCTGGCCAGCTTCAACAACCTGGCGGACGAAGACGCCTTCGGCAAGCTACGCTCCGGCCTCATGGGCGAGACCGAGGGCCTGAAGACCATGGGCATCGTCCTCAACGAGGCCGCCCTGAAGCAGTCCATGCTGGGCATGGGGATCCAGGGGACCTTCAACGATCTGGATGAGGCCACCAAGGTACAGGTCCGCTTCAACGCCATCCTGGCCCAGACCTCCGACGCCCAGCAGGACGTGACCCGGACCGCTGGGTCCTATACCAACAGCCTGAAGGGCGTCAAGGGGATCTGGGCCGACTTCCTGGCCAGCGCAGGCGCGAAGTTCACACCCGTCCTGACCACGCTGTTCAATACCATCATCGAGGCGTGGCCCACCATTGAACCCATGCTCATGCAGCTGGTGGAGCTGCTGGCGGGTGGGCTGTCTGAGGCCGTGCCCATCCTGGTACAGCTGGGCAGCGACCTGCTGCCGGTGTTTTGTGACGCTCTGGGCCTGGTCTTCCAGGTGGCAGGGCCCCTGATCCCAGTGGTCGGAACCTTCCTTTCCACCCTCCTGCCGCCCCTGGCGTCCCTCCTCTCCCTGCTGGCGGGCACCCTGCTGCCACCCATCACGCAGATCCTCACGGTGATCTGCAACGACATCCTGGCGCCGCTCATGCCCGTCATCTCCACCATCGCGCAGGCGATCCTGCCGCCCGTGTCCCAGCTGCTGGGGCTGATCGCCCCCATCCTGCAGCTGATCGCGCCGCTCCTGCAGGTCATCGGGGAGCTGCTCTCCGGCATCGCCAATGTGGTGGGAACCCTGATCGGCTGGGTGGCCGACGGCGTGGGCGCCGTGGTCAACTTCTTTGACAAGCTCTTCGGCGGAGCCAAGGAGGCCACCGGCGGCATGGAGGATCTGGCGGAGAGCACCAATAGCGTGGCCTCCTCCATCCCGGACCTGGGCGCCATCCAGATGCCGGAGGTGGAGATCCCGGACACCTCCGCCTATACCAGCACCATCCGGTCCGCCATGGACACCACGCCCATCGTGGCCGGGGAGAGCTGGGCCGCCGCCAGGGAGACCGCCAACACCGGCCTCCAGGAGATCGGGACCAACGCCACGGATACCTATGGGGCCATGGCGGAGCAGGCGGAGAGCGCCTGGACCCGGATGTCCAACGCGGCAGCCGGCGCTGTCAGCTCTACCATCACGGAGCTGCGGCGCCTGAAAACGGCGGCCAATGACGTGGGGACCATTACCATAGGCACCACAGGTGTCACCAACGCCCGCATCCCCGGCCACGCGCGGGGCACCAGTAACTTCGAGGGCGGCCTGACCCGCATCAATGAGGAGGGCGGAGAGCTGGCGATCCTGCCCGGCGGCACTCAGATCATCCCCGCAGATCAGACCGACAACCTCATCAACGCCTCCCGCCACTCCAAATCCATCACCTTCGCCCCTCAATTCAACATCCAGCTCTCCGGGAACCCCTCAGAGGAACAGCTGCAGAATCTGGAGGAGCGTATCATGGAGATCGCGCGGAGGATGTTTGAGCAGATGCAGGACGAGGACAGCAGTGTGGAGGCCCTGCAGGCATCCCTGCTGTAAGGAGAGGAGGGCAACGCAATGTCTTACATGCTGATCGGCAGCACCGGCACGGTGGTATTTGAAAAGACGGCCACCGTCACCGACGAGAGCCCTACGATGTCCAGCCAGGTTACCAGCAGCCCCATCGAGGGCGGCGGCAAGATCACAGACCACGCCGTCCTCGACCCCATTAAATTCACCATTACCGGCGTGGTGGCCAGCCCTGCGGAGTATGCCGCTCTGGAAGCCATGTGGCGCGGCCGGGAGCTGCTCACCTACCGGGGCGCGGAAGCCTTCGACAACCTGCTGATCACCAGCCTCAAACGGACCCGGAGCAAGGACAACCTGGGCGGCTATGGCTTTACCATCGCCTTCCAGCAGATCACCATCACCTCCGCCGCCTTCATAGATATCAGGGCTCCCACCATGAGCCGGCAGGACAGCGGCGCTGCCCGGAGCGCAGAGGCGGCCAAGTCTGCCAGATCCGCCACGCAGAACGGCCTGATGACCACCTCCAGCGAATACGCCGCCTATGTGGCGTCCTTCTCTGCCTCCGGCGTCAACACATCCGTGGCCAACGGCAGGACCAACCCCAGCTATGCCGGGTATCAAAAAGGGGGATGAGCCATGAAGCTGATTGAGTCCGGACAGGAAGTGGAGTTCATCGACATTGACAGAGACCGTGTGCCATGTTCGTTATTGATCAAGCTCATTGACCGCACCTACCGGATGACCTTCCGCTACAACGAGGTGGGAGATTTCTTCACCGTGGACCTGGAGACGGTCAGCGGCGGCAGCAGTACCCCGCTGGTCTATGGCGAGGTGCTGCGCTGCGGCAAGCCGCTCTTTGAGGCCTTTAACGATGAGCGTTACCCTCTGCCGGTACTCTGCCCCCTGTGCCTTACCGGGGATGAGATCGAAGAGATCACCTATGACAACTTCGGCACACAGGTGCGGCTGTATCTCTTCGACCGACCGGGAGGTGATGCGTGATGCAGCTGTGGATGCGGCAGGCCGTCCTCATTCTGAACAAGAACAAGTACACCCTGGACGGCCTGAACTTCTCCTTCAAGGTCCAGTTTGAGGACCGGGCCAAGGTATCCACCGCCCAGCTGGAGATCCGCAACCTGGCCCCTTCTACCCGCGCCGCCCTGAAGAAGGGGGACCCGGTGATCCTCTCCGCCGGCTACCGGGGCGATGTGGGCTGCATCTTCGTGGGTGCCGTTGCGGAGTACGCCCACTCTCTGGACGGCCTGGACGTTATCACCAGGATCACCGCCGCAGACAGTTTGGAGGAGTGGCTGGGCTCCTGGGTCAACAAGACCTATAAGGCCGGCATGTATGCTGCGGACATCATCGACGATCTGCTCAACATCTTCGGCGTGGAGGTCTCCCTGGTAAAGCTGGCGGTCAACAAGCTCTATCCCGGCTGCCGTGTCTGCCGCGGCAAGCTGAAGGATGTGCTCACCAGCATCGTCTGCAGCGACTGCCGGTCCCGCATGGTGATCCGCTGCGGCCAACTCATCATCAACCCGCCCGATGAGGGTATCGTGACCGGCTATCTGCTCACGCCCCAGACCGGGCTCCTGAAGGAGTCCTCCAGTTCTGAGAGCCAGACTGTCAACACGCAGACCTCAGCCGCCTCCAAGACCCGTATCGAACAGGAGGAGGCCGACGGTACCCTGAAGCGCGCCTGCCTGCTCAACTACCACATCGGCGTGGCCGACCGGATCATCATTCAGGATGCCCAGACCAATGGGGCCTTCCTGGTGGTCTCCGGCGTCCATGAGGGCAGCCGGACCGGGAGCTGGAAAACCACACTGGAGGTGAGACCCATATAATGTGGACGAGCAAACGATCCGACCTGCGCGCGGCGCAGAGCGAGAAGGACCGGGAGGCGGTCCGGGTCTCCATGCCGGTCCAGGTCCTGGCCTTCTACCCGGACACCATGACGGTGGATGTACAGCCCCTGGTGAAGGAGGCCATCGACGGCAGCTACGCCAGCGCCGCCCCCCTGATGGGGCTGCGGGCGGCCTGCCTGTGCGCCGGTGACTATGTCATCCGGCCCTGGTACAAGCGGGGCGATGTTGGCTGGGTGATCGTGGCGGACTTCGATTCCGACACCGCCCTGCAGACCGGCCGGGAGGCGGAGCCCAACACCCGGCGCAACCACGCGCCGGAGGACAGCCTCTTCCTCGGCGGCGTCTGCCCCGCAGGCAGGGCACCCCAGGGGCTGCCGGGGGATGCACTGATCCTGGCCGCCGGCAGCGTGTATCTTGCGGTTTCCAAAACGGGGATCACGATCCACGGGGATGTGACCATCTCCGGCACGCTGGAGGCTTCCGGCATTGAGATGACCACCCACACCCACCCCACCAGCTGGGGTGAGACCGGAACGCCGAATTAGGAGGATGCTTATGGACAATCTGACACTGAAGATCGACCCGGGCGCCCACGACCTGGTGCTGGCGGACGGCGCCCTGGTGATGGTATCCGACGCCGAGACGGTGGCGCAATGTGTCCGCCTGACCCTGGAAACATTCAAGGGCGAGTGGTTCCTGGATACAGGGCACGGAACGGATTATGACCAGATCATCGGGGACGGGACCGGAGATCCCGAGGCCGTCCTGCGGGCGGCCATCTTTCAGGAGACCAGTGTGCAGTATATCGACCGCCTGGAGGTATCCAGGCAGGGCCGCCGGCTCTCCGCCGCTTTTACCGGGCGGCTGGCAGACGGCACAGAAATCAGCCTGGAGGTGAGTGCGTGAATGAGAATTGGGGCCTGACAGAGGCCGGCTTCCTGCGTCCGTCCTACACGGAGCTTCTGGATGCACTGGAGGTCAAGGCCAAGGAGCTCTTCGGCAGCTCCGTCAACCTATCCGTGCGCAGCCCCCTGGGGATCTTCCTGCGTATCTTCGCCTGGTTCGCCGGGATGCTCTGGCAGCTGGCGGAGCAGGTCTACAACAGCGGCTTTGTGGATACCGCTACCGGGATCAGCCTGGCCCGCCTGGGCGCATTCATCGGCATCCGCCTCCTGGCGGCACAGAAGGCCGCCGGCATGCTCCAGATCACAGGGGAGGCCGGCGCCTCCGTCTATGCCGGCTTCCTCGTCCAGGCCCGGAACAACCAGCGCTTTGTCACCCTGGAGGACGCGGTCATCGGGGAGGGCGGGACGGTCTCTGTGCCCATCCAGGCATACGAGGCCGGGCCGGAGGGCAATGTGGACGCCGGCGCCATCGACACCGTAGTCACGCCGCTGGCCGCCGTTGTCTCAGTCACCAACCACGAGGCCACCGCCGGGGGGCGTGCCCGCGAGACCTGGCAGGAGTTCCGGGAACGCTATTACAACAGTGTGGATAAGGCGGGCGGCAGCAACACCGACGCCATCCGGGCCCAGCTCCTGGAGACCGAGGGTGTGGTCAATGCCGTGGTCTGGGAGAACGATACCGATGAAGCGGACGAGGCGGGGCTGCTGCCCCACAGCATCCAGGCCATCGTCTACGGCGGGACCGACGTCAACGTAGCCGCTGCCATCCATGCGCGCAAGGCTGCTGGCATCCAGACCTGCGGCACATCCAGCGCCCAGCTCCTGGACGCCAGCGGCAAGCTCCGTACCATCCGCTTCTCACGCCCCACTGCAGTACCCATCCACGTGAGGATCTCCTCGCTGGTCACGGATGCCGCCTATCCGGGGGACGGCGCCCTGAAGGCCGCGGTTGTGGACTACATCGGTAGCGAGGGCGCGAGCCTGGCCGCCTCCGGCCTCTCCATCGGCCAGACCCTCTACTACAACCGCCTCATGTGTCCCATCAACGAGACCCAGGGCGTGGTGGACTACATCCTGGAGGTCAGCACCGATGGTGCCGCCTGGCAGAAGGCCAACATCGTCCTCACCGCACTCCAAAAGGCCGTCACCAGTCCGGACAAGGTGGTGATCTCACGATGAGCCTCCTCCTGAACATGCTGGACAAGCTGCCCGGCGCATACAGTAAGGATCCGGACAGCAATATCGGCCGGCTCTTCCAGCTCTTTGCCGCCGCCCTTGGCGGCGCGGAGGACGCACTTCGAACCGTGGAGCTCTGGCGGGACCTGGATAGCGCCTGCGGGACCACGCTCGACCGGATCGGCGGCAACTTCGGCATTGCCAGGGACGGCGTCTCAGACAGCCTCTACCGGCTCCTCATCAAGACCAAAGTCACCGCCCTCCTGGCCGGCGGCGATGTGGACACCATCATCACGGCCACCAGCCTGCTCTTCCATGTGAACCCCACGGAGATCACTCTGGAGGAGCGCTTCCCCGCCAGGATACGCGTCATCGTGGATGAGACTGAGATGGCCCCGGAGCATATGCAGCTCTCCGGCAGCGCGGCCTCCGTAGTAAAGCGCATCGCGGCCGCGGGGATCGGCTGCGAGGTGGTCTTCTATATCCCCATCGGCTGCGAACTCCACGCGGGCCTGACTCTACACGATACGAGTGCGGAACAGTACGGCATCGGCGATGCTGCAGAAAGTGAGTAGTGATTATGGCTGTTTTTTCAAACAACGCTGTGACAGACAAGGGCAGGATCCTACTGGCGGAGAGCCAGGTTGGGGCGCTATTCGTCCCGACGAAGATTGTCATGGGTTCAGGCACAATGCCTTCCGGCTCTACGCCGCGCTCCATGACTGCCGTTGCGACCCCGGTGGTCCAGCTGTCCATCAACAAGAAGCGGGCTTCTGACGATGGAAAGGTCATTATTGGGGGAATGTACTCCAATACTTCCATTACCGAGGCGTTCTATTTCCGCGAGTTGGGCCTGTATGCTCAACTGCAGCTCGCGGACGGCTCCTTTAGCGAGGAGGTCCTATATGCCTATGCCAATGCCGGCTCTTCTGCCGACCTCATGGCCGCCGCTTCCAGCGCGGTCATTGAAAAGCAGATTGACCTGGTCACCTACATCGGCAGTGACACCCAGATTGACCTAACCATTGAGAGCGGCGCCTACATCCCTTTTACGGACAAGGGGGCGCCAAGTGGTGTCGCCACCCTTGGCGATGACGGGAAGGTGCCCGCCGCGCAGCTCCCGGCCATGGATTTTGACCCGGCGGGCAGCGCTGCGGCGGCGCTGGCGGCGCACGAAGCGGACCAGGTGAAGCACGTCGGCGCGGCGGAACGGACGGCGTGGAACGCCAAGGCGGACGGGGCGTCCACCAGCGC
>SFDT01000007.1 GCA_004558115.1 Clostridiales bacterium
TTCCGCCGAGCATTTGAAATCTGTCAGGGCTCCCAAAATGGCCCCGTCCATTTTGGGCGTCACCCAGAAGCAGCTGGACGAGCTGCACATCGCCCTGGTCAAGCCCCAGGAGTAAAATGTTTTCCACAAAGACAGCAAACCTGTGAAAAACCGGGTACGGAGGTTTCTCCGTACCCGGTTTTGCGTTCAGGCCAATTTCTGAAAGCTCTCCGAACCTGTTGAGCACCAGAAATGCGTGCTGTCGATTCCGGAGACATAGTACGCCAGCGGCGCGTCAAAATTGCCGCTTTCCCGGAAATCTATTTCCAGTGCCGGGCAGTAGCCCATACTGCTGCGGTCCCGGATGCGGAAGGCGTATGCTGTCTCACCGTACCAGCCCAGCGCCGGGTCCACCACCCGGCAGCCCGTTCCGGAAAAGAGCAGCAATGTGTCGGCTCCGCGATTGAGCCAAGCGCCGTCAAAGGCAGCCTCCGTCACCTCGCTGTAATCGCCGGGAGCCTCCCACTGATACGGTGCGGGCTCCGTGCGGTCCAACAGCTGGGTAAAAAGCGGAGACAACTCCAGCGCCGCCTGGGTCACCAATTCTGTGTCGTAGGAATTCTGCCGCATGGCATACCCTGCGTCAGACAAACTGCCTGACGCAATCTCATCGCCCCGCAGCAAAGCGTCCGCTTGGGTCAACACCTCGTTCCATGCCAGTACCAGCTCCAATGCGTTTTCCGCTGGCACGTTCTCCTCCACCCATTGACGCACTGCGTCCCCAGACGCTGTGTCTGTCTGCTGAGACCAGTCCAGGAATTCCCCGGCAGCTCTGGCCGCCTTTAAAGAACTGCCCGCTGTGCCGGGAGCGGTACCGTAAATATCTTCCAGCAGTTCCGTCAGTACCAGCGCCGGCTGATCCTCCACAACGGGAGGTTCCGGCTGTACCGGCTGTGCGGACTGCTCTGGCTGCTGGCCGCAGCCGGTCAGCAGCAGCGCTGTCACAGCCAGTATTGCCCAAATTCGTTTCACATTGATCACCTCAGCGTGATCATACGAAAAAGCCATAGGGCTTTCCACTTCTTCTTGTAAACAAACGGCAACAAATCTGTAACAGAGCCGCCTTTCTTTTCCCGCAGATCTATGGTACACTGTGGATACATCGAAAGGCATCGTGGAGGTGATTCCATGAACCGTCTGCCGCTTGGACTATTTGCGGCGTTGCTCCTACTCTGCCTCTCCGCCTGCGGCACAAAGGCGCAAGTAGAATCCTCTGCCCCGGAGGACCCGGCCCCCGTCCAGGAAGCGGAAGAAACGCCCCCCGCCCCCACGGCGGAGGAACTGGCCGCCCAGGCGGTGGAGGACTTGCTCGCCTCCATGACCCTGGAGGAAAAGGTGGGCCAGCTGTTCTTCGTCCGCTGCCCGGCGGACGGTGCCGTGGAGGATGTCTCCGCCTACCACCTGGGCGGCTATATTCTCTTTGGCCGGGACACGAAGGACAAGACGGCCAATGAACTCATCCAAACCATTCAGCACTACCAGGACGCCGCCTCCATCCCCTTGCTCATCGGTGTGGACGAGGAGGGGGGCACCGTGGTCCGCGTCAGCTCCAATCCACACCTCCGCAGCGAAAAATTTGCCTCGCCCCAACGGCTGTACGCCCTAGGCGGCATGGACCGCATCCTGGCGGACACCCGGGAAAAGGACGTTTTGCTCCAGGCTCTGGGCTTCAACGTGAACCTGGCCCCGGTGGCGGATGTCTCCACCGACCCCGGTGACTTCATTTATGCCCGGGCCTTCGGCCAGGACGCCGCCGCCACGGTGGACTACGTCTCCGCCGTTACGGGCCGGATGCGCACCGACGCCATGGGCAGCGTGTTAAAGCACTTCCCCGGCTACGGCAGCAACGCCGACACCCACACCGGCATCGCCGTGGATGACCGGCCCTACGAGGAGTTTGTCAACAGCGACTTTCTCCCCTTCCTCTCGGGCATGGCCGCCGGCGGGGACACCACCGCCGTGCTGGTGTCCCACAACATCGTGGAATGCATGGACCCGGACCTCCCCGCCTCGTTGTCCCCCGCCGTCCACCGTATTCTGCGGGAAGACCTGGGCTTTGACGGCGTGGTCATGACCGATGACCTGGCCATGGACGCCGTGGGCGCCTACGCCGGGGACGGCACCGTGGCCGTCATGTCCCTCCAGGCGGGAAACGACCTGGTGCTGACCACCGATTACCGCACCCAGATCCCCAAAGTGCTGGAGGCTGTGGAAAACGGCACACTGGAGGAAGCTGCCATCGACACCGCCTGCCGCCGGGTCCTCCTCTGGAAGCAGGCCCTGGGGCTGCTGCCCACGGAACCGGAGGTTTGATTTTGCCGTCTTTTCCGGCAGAAACGCAAATGAGGAGGTTCCCTGATGAAACGCTCTTTCCGCACCATTTTCTTGCTGGCCCTTTCCCTGCTGCTGCTCACCGTCACTGCCCTGGCGGACACGGGACCCAAGTCCAAGCTGACGGTCAAAGTAAAAAACGCCCCCCAGGAGCTCTATTACCTGGACCTTCTGTCCATGGAAGGTGCGCCCCGCCACCCCAGCCTGACGGAGGAGGAGCTGGCGGTCCTGGACCAGGAGCTGTACAGCGCCCTGCTTGCTGCCATTCCAGTGGGATGGCACGGCTGCGTGTCCCAGGGCACCGACGGCGCCCCCATTTGGGGCGAACTGACGCCGGATGAGAACGGCTGCCACACCTTCAGCTACTATGGCGTCCCCTGGACGTACCGGGTTTTGATGGTGACGAAGTCCGGGGAGGTGTTCCTCTCCGAGGTCCAGACCCGGCGGATGCTTCAGTCCTCCGTCACAGTGTACTGGGCGGCAAAATCCCTGTCCGCGGCGCCGCTGTGGGTGGGCTACGCGTTGGAGCTGCTGTCCACCCTGGTGCCCACCCTCCTGCTGGAGGGGCTGCTGCTGGCCCTGCTGGGCCTTTGGAACCGGCGGAACCTTCTGGTGTTTCTGGCGGCCAACGTGGCCACCCAGCTGGCCATGTTCCTCATTTTGGGCACCACCGCCCTGAAAGAAGGCGTGGGCTTTGGCTACTATTTGTTGTTCATTCCTCTGGAACTGGTCATTCTGCTGGCGGAGACGGCTGCCTACCGCCGCTTGTTCACCGGGAGCGGCAAGCGCCGCGCCACGGTGTACGGCATCTCCGCCAACCTCTGCTCCGCCGTTTTGGGCTGGTTTTTGGCGGAGCCTGTCTGGAAATTCATTGTCTCCATCTCGTAACGAAAGGAAGTTTTCCCCATGGAAACCGAAAAGCTCTACTACGCCGACCCCCTTTTGCAGGAATTCACCGCCACGGTCCTGAGCTGCGAGGCGGCCAAGGGCGGCTTTGCCGTCACGTTGGACCGCACCGCCTTCTACCCCGAGGGCGGCGGCCAGCCGGCGGACCACGGCACCCTGGGCGGCGCCCATGTCACCGATGTACACGAAAAGTGCGGCGTCATTTTCCACACCTGCGACCAGGCTGTGGAAATCGGCGGCACCGTCACCGGCACCCTGGACTGGGCCCGCCGCTTCGACCATATGCAGCAGCACTCCGGAGAGCATATCATCTCCGGCATCCTCTGCGCCGACTACCACTGCGACAACGTGGGCTTCCACCTGGGCGCCGACGTGGTGACCATCGACTATAACGCCGACATCTCCTGGGAACAGGCCCTGGATGCCGAGCGCAAGGCCAACGAGGCCATCTGGGCGGACCGGGCCGTGGAGGTCACCTATCCGGAGAAAGCCGCCCTGGACGCCCTGGACTACCGCAGCAAAAAAGAGCTGACGGGCCAGGTCCGCATCGTCACCTTCCCGGGAGCGGACTGCTGCGCCTGCTGCGGCACCCATGTGCTGCGGGCGGGGCAGGTGGGCATGGTGAAAGTCCTCTCCTGCCAGAAGTTCCGGGAGGGTGTGCGGCTGGAGATCATCTCCGGCCGGCGGGCCCTGGCGTACCTGGGCAGGACCTATGACCAGGCCAAAGCCATCGGCCAGCAGCTGAGCGTGAAGCCCCAGGACGCCGCTGCCGCCGTGGAGCGGACGGTGGAGGAGCTGACCGCCGCCAAGGTCCGCATGGCCCATCTGGAGGAGCAGGTCTTTTTCCACATGGCGGAGGAAACCGCCGGAAAGGGCGACACGGTCCTGTTCCAGCCCGCCATGAAGTCCGACAGCGTCCGCAAGCTGGCGGACGCCGTGGCCCACCGCTGCGGCGGTCTCGCCGCCGTGTTCGCCGGAGAGGACGGCAAGTATCACTACGCCCTGGTCCGCGCCGACGGCGGCGACATTGCCTCTTTGGTCAAGGACCTGAACCGGGCCCTGAATGGCCGCGGCGGCGGCCGGAACGGCTTTGCCCAGGGCAGTGTGCAGGCAGGCAAGGCGGAGATCGAAGCCTTCTTCGACCGCTGACCCAGGCCGCCGCCTTTCGCGCTTTGCGCGTGCAAGCGTTTTACCGACAGGCAAAACCTTGGCGAAGGTGGAATTCATTTCCACCGAGCTTTTTCAATTATTCAGGGGTCCCCGCCGAATCCTATTCGGTGGGGATGGCCGGAACGGCTTTGCCCAGGGCAGTGTACAGGCAGGCAAGGCGGAGATCGAAGCCTTCTTCGACCGCTGACCCAGGCCAAACTTTTCCACAATGTTGACGGAAATGGGGAGAACTTTATGCAGTATTACGTGATCGAATGGGACCGCGAGGAGGAGGACGAGCCCTGGCGGCTGTACCTGGAACTGGACAGCCGGGGAAGCCTGCGGCGGAAGGTGGAGGTCTACCGCATCGGCCTCTACCAGCCCTTTGACGACCTGGACACGCCTCCGGTGGACCCACGCCAGCTGGCCGGCTCCGAGGGCAGCGTCACCCAGCTGACCCGGGCCCAGTTTGCGGACATCTGGGAGCAGAGCCGGGAGATGCCCGACGGCTTCATGGGGATGTTTTATTAACAAGCAAAAAACCGGCGGAGAAATTCTCCGCCGGTTTTTCTACCGTCCCACGTATTCGTTCATTTGTCCGGTGATATACCGCTTGCCGTAAAAGGCGTCATAGGTGACAGCCCGCTTCAACTGAATGAGCTCCCGTTCCTCGTCGGTAAGGGGCGCCTCCGCCGCGGAGAAATAGGCCTTTCCCTCCCCGTCCACAAAGTACAAGTCCGTGTCCGTCAGGGAGAACCGGCGGATGCGGTCCTGCAGCGCCCACCACCGGGTCCAGCCCGCCCCGGTCAGCTCCAGCAGCTGGGGCATGAGGCCGGTAATGCTGCTGTCCGTCCGGGTGCCCGCCTGCCCTTTCAGCAAAGACGGGTCGTTGGACCAGATGAGGTAATCCGTGGAATACAGGTCGTTGATCTGCTCCTCCGTCCAATTCACGGTGTCGTTGTCCGGGCACAGGCCCAACTTTGTATACACCGTGTCGCCGTCCGTCATAAAGAGGTTCGGCCGGTGGTCGCCGAAAAACACCAGGATGGTGGGCTCCTCCGTCTGCCGCAGCTGCTCCACCAGCCGCCCCAGGGCCTGGTCCGCCCGGGTAATACCCTCCAGCATGACCCGGACGATGGCCATATTCTCGTCGCTGAGGGTCTGGCTCTCCACGCCGATCTGGCATTCGTAGTTGAACTTTTCCGGGTCAAAGGGCTGGTGGTTCTCCATGGTGATGCCGTAGAGGAAGGCGGGCTTCCCCGCTTCGTTGATGGTGCGCATCCTCTCCAGCATGGCCTGGAAAAAATAGCTGTCCTTCATATAGTAGCCGCCGTAGACGCCGCCCTGCCAGTCAAAGCCCAGCTCCTGGATGTCCTGGGAAAACAGCAGGTTGGAAAAGCCCATGCGGGGATAGGTGACGGTGCGGTTATACAGGCTGTCGTTGTAGCCGTGGAGCATCTCCGCCTCATAGCCCTGCCGCACAAAGGCATCCACGCTGGAATCCAGCAGGCTGTAACTTTCATCGGACAAAAAGCAAATGTTGGTGCCGGGGTTGAAATCCATGCCGGTAAAGCCCTCCAGCATGGCCATTTCAATATAGCCGGTGCCGTAGCCCAGGTAGTGGGAGTGAAAGCTGCCGCTGATGCTCTCCGCCTCCAGGGCGTGGAAATTCTCCAGCGGGTCCCGCTCAAAGGTCAGGTCCGGCAGGGCCGTCAGGTCGTAAAAGGACTCCGACAGCACCACGATGACATTGGGCTTCACCGCCGGCTCCTCCGTTTCATAGTCCGCCGTCAATTCGTCGATGCGCGCCAGCACGCCGTTCATATAGTCCTCGCTGTATCCCTCCGGCCCCTTCATGGCCTGCAAAAAGCAGTCCCGCCACAGGCTCAGCGTCAGTCCGTAGCGGTCATGGCTGACGGAGGCGGCGGTGCGGGTGTACATGTCCACGCCGAATGCCGGTCCCAGCAGCCCCGCGCCAAAGCCCGTGAACAGCAGCCCCGCCAACACCAGGGACACGGCGCCTCCTGTGAGGCGCGCCCTGCCCCGCAGGCGGGTGAACCGCCCCAAAAGCGCCAGCAGCGCAACGCACAGCGCCAGCGCCGCTGCCGCCCGCCAGAAATCCACCGGCGGCGTCAGGGTGCCGGCCACGCCGGCCACCTGGCCCAGCTGGGTGGCAAGGCCAAAGTCCGCCAGCTCCAGAGGCGTTCCGTTGATGGCGTTTTTAAAGTAGTCCACCAAAGACAGCGCCAGGGCCAAAAAGCCCACGATGCCTCCGGCAATGGCCAAATGACCGGTCACAAACCCCAAAAGCGCCGTCACGGCGCCATACAGCAGAGCCGTCAGCAGCAGGTAGCCGGGGTTTTCCAAAAACCAGGGCCAGACCTCCTTGCCGATGGACCCGGTCACCACCCACTGCACTCCAACAGCCGCCGCCAGACCCATGCAAAGGGCCCCGGCGGCGTACAGCACGCATCGCAGCCACAGAGGCGGGTCCTGTTTCTTCAAAACGCGTTTTCCAAGCGACATACGTGAAAGACCTTTCATGGTTGAAAATCAGGGCCATGGGAACTCCCATGGCCCTGATAGTATAACACAGTTTTCTCCCGGATACCAGCGGTCAGGCTCAATAAGCCAGCTTCTCCGCGAGATACGCCTTCAGCTCGCTGATGGGCAATCTGACCTGCTCCATGGTGTCGCGGTCTCGGACGGTGACACAGTTGTCGCCGGCCTTCTCGGCGTCGCCCACGGTGTCGAAGTCCACGGTGATGCAGTAGGGGGTGCCGATCTCATCCTCCCGGCGATAGCGTTTGCCGATGGAGCCGGTCTCGTCAAAGTCTACCATCCACTCCTTGCTGAGCTCCTGCTGGATCTCACGGGCCTTGTCGCTGAGCTTCTTGCTCAGGGGCAGCACGGCGCACTTGAAGGGCGCCAGGGCGGGATGGAAGTGCATGACCACGCGGACGTCATTCTTGGCCGCGTCCACGACCTCCTCGTCGTAGGCCTCCACCAGGAAGGCCAGCACCACACGGTCTGCGCCCAAGGAGGGCTCGACAACGTAGGGGATATAGTGCTCGCCGGTCTCCTGGTCGAAGTAGGTCATATCCACGCCGGAGGTGTTCTGATGCTGGGTCAGGTCGTAGTCGGTGCGGTCCGCCACACCCCACAGCTCGCCCCAGCCGAAGGGGAACATGAACTCGAAGTCGGTGGTGGCCTTGGAGTAGAAGCACAGCTCCTCGGGGTCATGGTCCCGCAGCCGCAGATCCTCGTCCTTCATGTTCAGATTCAGCAGCCACTCATGGCAGAAGTTACGCCAGTAGTTGAACCACTCCAAATCGGTGCCGGGCTTGCAGAAGAACTCCAGCTCCATCTGCTCGAACTCACGGGTACGGAAAGTAAAGTTGCCCGGGGTGATCTCGTTGCGGAAGGACTTGCCGATCTGGCACACGCCGAAGGGGAGCTTGCGGCGGGTGGTGCGCTGGACGTTGTTGAAGTTGACAAAGATGCCCTGGGCGGTCTCGGGACGCAGGTACACGGTATTCTTGGCATCCTCGGTAACACCCTGGAAGGTCTTGAACATCAGGTTGAACTGACGGATATCGGTAAAGTTGTGCTTGCCGCAGGAGGGGCAGGGCACCTGATGCTCCTCGATGAAAGCGGCCATCTCCTCCTGAGAGAAGGCGTCGATGGGCTTTTCCAGGGTGATGTTCTGCTCCTGGCAATAGTCCTCGATGAGTTTGTCAGCCCGGAAGCGCTCCTTGCACTCCTTGCAGTCCATGAGGGGGTCGGAGAAGCCGCCCAAGTGACCGGAGGCCACCCAGGTCTGTGGATTCATCAAAATGGCGGAGTCCTGGCCCACGTTGTAGGGGTTCTCCTGGACGAACTTCTTCCACCAGGCCTTCTTCACGTTGTTCTTCAGCTCCACGCCCAGGGGGCCGTAGTCCCAGGTGTTGGCCAGGCCGCCGTAGATCTCACTGCCGGCGAAAATAAAGCCGCGGTTTTTGCACAGGGCGACGATTTTGTCCATCGTCTTTTCGGTGTTCTTCATCATGTTTTCGTCTACTCCTTTTTTGAATTGGCTCAAGACGCAAAAAACGCCCCGAGCCGGTCTTTCGGCTCAGGGCGAACTAAAAAGTCCGTGGTTCCACCTGAATTCGTATCTGGCTGATACGCACTCTTGGCCGGTAACGGCGGCTGACCGGCGAAGCATTTCCGCTCCGCTGCTCCAGGGTGCCTTCCCCCCTGCTCCGGCCGAGGCTCTCACCAGCCGCCTCGTCTCTGCGCCCGGACGCATGGGCTACTGTTCCCTATCCACACAGTAGCCACATTCTAGTATAAAATATCCGAAATGTCAAGGAAAATCCGCCTAAATCCGCATTTTTAACAGTCATCGGGAAACACATCCCATTCCAGCACCCTTTCCTCCGCCGCAATATGCGCGTTCTTTAAAATGTAGATTGCCGTGATGATATTCCCACTATCCAGCTGGTCCAGCGCGTCCGCAATGGCACCATAGAGAAATCCATACAGCTCTCTGTAAGTCAACATATCCTCACCCCATGGACTATCATACCATTCTCAATGCGAAAAAACAATATATTATGATGTTTTTTCGCTATTTTAGTTTGTATAAACACAAGTCTCTTTCCGGTAAACTAATACACAGGAGAGGTGAGTTGTGTGAATGACAGGCACCACCGGGATTTTATCCGTATCGGGTTGAACATCCTGTATTATCGAAAGCAAAAAGGCCTCACCCAGCAAAAGCTGGCGGAGATGACCTCATACAGTAAAAACCATATCCAAAAAATAGAGACTGCCGCGGCATCTCCCAGCGTGGAGGCTCTTTTGGATATCGCCGAAGCCCTGGAGATCTCTCCGGCAAAGCTGTTTGAAGAACGGTAACAAAAAACCCCCGCCCTTTCGGGCGGGGGTTTTCCACAGGGTGTTTACTTTTTGTCCCGGTCGTAGGCCACGATGACGCGGCGGTTAGGCTCGGTGCCGGTGGAATAGGTGGTGACACCGGGCACCTCCTGCAGCGCGGTGTGGATCACATGGCGCTCATAGGCGTTCATGGGCTCCAGGGTAACGCTGCGGCGGTACTTGACCACCTTGCCGGCCACCTTCTTGGCCAGGTGCTGGAGGCTCTGCTCCCGCTTTTCCCGGTAGTTCTCCGCGTCCAGCTGGACCCGGACCCGTCCGCCGGTGCGGTTGACGGAGTAGCTGGTCAGCTGCTGAATGGCGTCCAGAGTCTCGCCCCGGCGGCCGATGAGGGCGCCCAGGTTGGCGCCTTCCAGAATGACCTTATAGCGGCCCTTCTCCGGCAGATACACACGGACCTCAGCGGGGCACTCCATCTGCTCCAGCAGGCCGTGCAGGAACTTCTTGATAGCCTGGGCCTTTTCGTCGTCCACTTCCTCCCCGTTGTCCACGGTGGGAGCGGCTTCCTTTTTGGGGGCGGGAGTGGGCTTCACGGCAGCGGGCTTTTCCGTCTTCTTCTCAGGTTTTCTCTCCGGCTTTTTCTCAGGCTTCTTCTCCGGGACCTTGGGGGCTTTGGGAGCCTCCGCAACAGGGGCGGGTGTCTCCTCTTCTTCCTCGGGACCGTAGCTGACCCGAACACGGGCTGGGCTACTGCCCAGACCCAGGAAGCCGGACTTGGCCCGCTCCAGGATCTCCACGGAAACGTCGTCCCGGTCCATACCCAGCTGGGCCAGGGCCTTGTTGATGGCTTCCTCTTCCGTCTTGCCCGTTACATCGATAAACTCTCTCATAACGGCTCCTTATTTTTCACTGTCATAACGGTCCGCCTGGTAGGAACGGCCCCGTGCGTAGGGGCGGTCGTCCACGCGGCCGGCTTCATTGGTGGTGATCTTCTTCTTGCTGGCCTTTGCCTCCTGGGCAGCCTTCTGCTTTTCCTTCAGGGTCATCTTGGGCGCGGGCTCCTTGAACTTCTCCTGCTGGCGGCGGCCTTCCTCCATGCGCTTCTGGCGGTCCGCCTGGCGGGCCTCATAGCGGGCGCTCTCCTCCGCTTCCAGCTTCTTCGTATAGAACTTGCCGAGGATCTGCTCCTGCACCAGGGAAATGACACTCTGGGCGATCCAGTACACGCCCAGGGCGGCGGGCATGATGAACGCGAAGTACACGGACATGAGGGGCATCATGTACATCATGGTCTTGGTGCTGCCGGCGCCGGGGCCCTCGGGGGTGGGCTGCTGCTTCATGGTCAGCCAGGAGAACAGCAGCTGGCTGCCGCCGGCCAGGATGGGGATGAGGATGAGGCCGATGACAGCAGCGGAGAAGGTGATGCTCTTCACAGCTGTCCAGGGCGTGGAGGTCAGGTCCATGCCCAGGAACTGATAATTCACGTCGATCCAGCCGCTGATGCTGCCGGTCAGCTCAGGGAACTGGCTGGCCGCCTTGACCAGGTTGATCTGGCCATAGGGCATCAGCTGGGTGATGCCGTTATTGATCACAGCCGCGCCGTCCTTCATCTGCACGATGCCTTCCAGGCTCATGCCGGCGGCGGACACGGCGGAGATCAGTTTCTCCACCACTTCCTCAGACAGCATCATGAAGTGGGTGATGGGCTGACGGATGATGGAGTACAAAGCCAGAAGAATGGGCAGGGGAATGAAGCTCCACAGGCAGCCGCTCATGGGGTTCACGCCCTCTTCCGCGTAAAACTTCTGGATCTCCTCGTTCATCTTCGCCTGGTTGTTGGCGTACTTTTTCTGGATCTCCTGGATTCTGCCGTTCATACGGCTCATGCGGATCATGCTCTTTTTGGACTTCATCTGGAAAGGCAGCAGGATCAGCTTGATGACCAGAGTGAACAGGATGATGGCAACACCGTAAGAACCCGTCAGATTATAAAACAGGCGCAGCAGTGCCGCGAAAGGGATACAAATAAAGTATCCGATGGTTCCGAAAAATCCCATTGGATTTCCTCCGTCAATCGTTCTTTCGTTTTTCAGTTGTGTTGTCCGTTAAGGGACAGGGTCGTAGCCGCCTTTGTGAAACGGATTGCAGCGCAGGATGCGTTTGAACGCCAGCCAGCCGCCCTTGCAGGCGCCATATTTCTCAATGGCCTCCAGGGCATACTGGGAGCAGGTGGGGATATAATTGCAGCAGCGGGGACGGTAGGGCGAGATGGCTTTTTGATAAAACCGGATGAGCAGCAGAAATAACCGCTTCATGTCCGCTCCCCCAACAGGTCCAGCTTCCGGCACAGGCGGAGGAACGTATCGTTCAGTTCCTTCCAGCCGGCGCTTATGGTCCGGCTCCGGGCCACCAGAATGATGTCATAGCCCTGCTTCAGCGCGCCGCTGTTCAGGCGGTACACCTCCCGCAGCCGCCGGCGCGCCCGGTTGCGCACCACGGCGTGGCCCAGCTTCACAGACACGGTGATGCCCAGCCGGTTGTGGCCCAGCTTATTTTTCCGGCAGTAGACCACCATGCAGCCGCTCACCGCGGAGGCGCCCTTCTGGTACAGCCGCCGGAACTCATGATTCTCTTTCAGCGTCACCGCTCGTTTCATACCAATTCCTGCCTTGCCAGTTTGCGGGAAAACTCTGATAGGGACGGAGGAATCTCATGCAATTCCCGCCGTCCCTAAGACGTCTTGTTCAAGTGTCTCCCGCGCGTTCCGTTTCGATCAGTGGGTCAGACGGGCGCGGCCCTTGGCGCGGCGACGGGCCAGAACCTTGCGGCCGTCAGCGGTAGCCATTCTCTTGCGGAAGCCGTGGACCTTGGAGCGGTGCAGCTTCTTGGGCTGATAGGTACGTTTCGTTGCCATGTTGAGACACCTCCTGTCAGAATTCCGGTCACCCCTGGGGATGACACTTACTCGACGCCGCCCCGAAAGGCTGACGCAGTAAACGAGTATCATAGCGCCATTCGCGGCGCACCGAATAGTATACAGATTTTTTTTAAATGTGTCAATAAAAACTTGTAATTTCCAGAAAAAATCCGCATTTTTTCTGGATTTGAAAACCTATTTCAAAATATGGTGTTCCACAAAGGTAAAAAGCTCTATATCTAGTCACCCAGCCCGTCCTTCTTTTTTCAGATTTTTGGACTTTATTATTAGAATAAGTATTGTCATGGATTCGTTTTTTTGCTATAATAGCCCTGTATTATTTTGTCCATTTTTAACTAGAGAGAGGTGTTTCTTTTTGAATTCCGTCGCCGACGTGTGGGACAATGTTCTCTCCCAGTTGAAAGGAGAGCTCTCCGAGACCACCATCAACACCTGGTTCGACGAGCTGGAAGCCGTGGATATCCAGGGCAATACCTTTATTCTCCACTGCTCCAATGATTTTAAAAAACGCTCCATCGAGACCTTGTTCATGAAAAACATCAAGGCCTCCCTGCGGGATATTTTCTCCATGGATTTTGAGGTCCGCATTCTGGACGATGCGGCCTACGCGGAAATGAACGGCACCGCCAAAAAGCAAAGCGACCGCTTCACCTCCGATGAATTCACCTTTGACACCTTCGTGGTGGGCCCCTCCAACAAGCTGGCCTACGCCGCCTCCGTGGCGGTGGCGGAGCATCCGGCCCAGAACTACAACCCCCTCCTCATCTACGGAGACTCCGGCCTTGGCAAGACCCACCTGATCTATGCCATCGCCAACGTCATCAAGAAAAACGACTCCCACGCCAAGATCGCCTACGTCAAGGGCGACGACCTGACCAACGAGCTGGTGGCCGCCATCCAGGCCGGCCCCAACAAAACAGCCGAAATGCGGGAAAAATACCGCCAGGCGGACCTGCTGCTGGTGGATGACGTACAGTTCATCGCCGGCAAAAAGCAGACCCAGGAGGAGTTTTTCCACACCTTCAATAACCTGTATGAATCCGGCCGCCAGATCGTGCTGACCTCCGACCGTCCCCCCTCTGAGATGACCATGCTGGAGGACCGCCTCCGCACCCGGTTCGAGTGGGGCCTTCTGGTGGACGTGGCGCCGCCGGACTTTGAGACCCGCCTGGCCATCGTGAAAAACAAGGCCGCCCTGCTGGGATTGGAGCTGCCGGACAAGGTGGCTGTGTTCATCGCGGAAAACGTCACCGCCAACGTCCGGCAGCTGGAGGGCACCATCAACAAGATCATGGCCTTCAAGGACCTGCTGGGCAACGAGGCCGACGAGGAGACCGTCACCCGGGCCATTCAGGATATGCTCAAGCGCAGCAACGAGTATGTTCCCACCCCCGAGGCCATTTTGGAGTACATCAGCAAGTACTACAACCTGGAGGAATCCGTCATCCGGGGCCAGCAGCGGGTGCGGGATGCCGTGGCCGCCCGGCAGATCGCCATGTATCTCATCCGCAGCATGACGAACCTGAGCCTGGACGATATCGGCAAGCAGTTTGACAACCGGGACCACTCCACGGTGCTGTATTCCATCAAGCAGGTGGAAAAGCAGATGAAGAAGGACGCCGCCTTTGCCGAGACCGTGAAGGCCATCAAGACCAATATCAACTCCCGCCGCTAAGGCGGTATTTTCTCCACTTCTTCTGTGGAAAAAGAAAAACTTCCCTGTGGAAACTTTTTCGGAAAAACAGGCCGTTGAAAACACGTGCAACTTTTCAACGCCCCCTGTGGACGGGCAAACCCTTGCGGTTTCTGCCTTTCCCGTCCTTTTCCACAACTTTTCCCTCTACGGCTCCTTTTTACTAACAAATATTGATTCTGTTCTTTTTAAAAAGACAGCCCGCGACCATTTATCCCAACTGAAAGGACGTGCCTCTCATGAAATTTTCCTGCGAAAAGACGCTGCTGCAAAGCGCCATCGCCGTCACCAGCCGCGCCGTCGCCCAGAAAAGCTCCATCCCCTCCCTGGAGGGACTGCTGCTCCACGCGGACCATCAGCTGACGGTCTCCGGCTATAACATGCAGACCGGCATCCGCACCAAGGTCTCCGCCGACGTGCCCCAGGGCGGCGACATCGTGCTGAACGCCCGGCTGTTCGGCGACATCATCCGCCGGATGCCAGACGACGTGGTGACGTTCACCTCCGATGAAAAGCAGGTGGTCCACCTCCACTGCGGCGACGCGGACTTTGACATCGTGGGCCTTTCCGCCGCGGACTATCCGGACCTGCCGGAGGTGGAGGACGAATACGCTGTCTCCATCCAGCAGAAGGTCCTTCGTTCCATGATCGAGGAGACCGCCTTCGCTGTCTCCACCAATGAGAGCCGCCCGGTCCACACCGGCGCCCTGTTTGAGGTCACGGACAAGGGCCTTGCCATGGTGGCGGTGGACGGTTTCCGCCTGGCCATCCGCCGGGAGCCCCTGGAAAAAATCGAGGGCGGCGCCTTCTCCTTCGTGGCCCCCGGCTCCGCTTTGAACGAGGTGAAGGGCATATGCGCCGATACGGAGGACCTGGCTTCCGTCACCCTGGGCAAGCGGCACATTTTGTTTGAGGTGGGCGACACAGAACTTATTTGCCGCCGGCTGGAGGGCGAGTTCCTGGACTATAAGAACGCCATTCCCCGGAAAAACCCCATTTCCGTCATCGCAGACACCAAGGCCCTCATCGAGAGCATCGACCGCGTGTCCGTGGTCATCTCCGACAAGCTGAAAAGCCCCGTCCGGTGCCTGTTTGACCATGACAAGGTGTTTCTCTCCGCCAAGACCGGCAACGGCGAGGCCAAGGACGTCTGCCGCATCTCCGGCGATGGAAGCGGTCTGGAGATCGGCTTCAACAACCGCTATTTGATGGAGGCCCTGCGGTACGCTCCCGCCGACACCGTGAAGATTGAGCTGAACACCGGCGTCTCCCCTGCCATCATCGTCCCTGTGGACGGCGAGGAGAATTTCCTCTATATGGTGCTGCCGGTGCGGCTGAAATCCACGGAGTGACAAAATCTGGAAAAGTCAGGAACGCTATGAAAACCATTACCATTACAACGGAATATATCAAGCTCCAGGACCTTTTGAAATTTGCCAATCTGGTAGAAACCGGCGGCGAGGCCAAGGAGCGCATCCAGGCCGGCGAGGTCACGGTAAACGGCGAGGTCTGCACCATGCGGGGCAAGAAAATACGACCCGGCGACGACGTGGCCTTCCAGGGCCAGCACTACACGGCGGCCTATGCGGATTGACGGGCTGACGCTCCAGTCCTTCCGGAATTATGGAAACCAGTCGGCGGACTTCGACCCCCGGTGCAACGTCATTTTCGGCGAGAACGCCCAGGGCAAGACCAATTTGCTGGAGGCGCTGGTGTACCTCTCCTGCGGCAAGTCCCCCCGGGCCAGAACGGACCGGGAGATGATCGGCTTCGACGCGCCCTCCGCCCGGATGGAGGCGAAAATCTTTGCCAGAGACCGGGATTTCCGGGTGCGTGTGGACCTGTTTCGGGACCGGCGGCGGAAAATGACCGTCAACCAGGTGCCGGCGAAAAACAGCGCGGAGCTGAGCCAGGTGTACAACACCGTCTTCTTCTGCCCCGATGACCTGTACCTCATCCGGGAGGGCGCCGCCGCCCGGCGGAAGTTTATGGATAATGCGTTATGTCAACTTCGTCCCCGGTACGCCGCGGCGCTCACCGCCTATAACCGGGCCTATGACCACAAGACCCGCATCCTGCGGGACAGCGAGGAACGGCCGGACCTGCTGGCGGCGCTGCCGGATTTCAATGAGCAGCTGGTGCGGTACGGCGCCGTACTGGTCCACTACCGCAGCCAGTTCACGGCGCGGCTGAATGAGTACGCCGCCATGCACCATCGGGAGTGCTCCGGCTGCCGGGAGGAACTGGAGGTCCGGTATCAGACGGTGTCCTCCGTTCAGGACCCGTCGTCGGAGGTGTCCGTTCTTACGGAGCAGCTGCGGTGCCACATGGAGGCACACCAGGCGGCGGAGCGGGCCTCCCGCCTGTGTTTGTCCGGCCCTCACAAGGATGACCTGCTGGTCACCATCGACGGCCGGGACGCCAAGAGCTACGCCTCCCAGGGCCAGACCCGGACGGCGGCCCTTTCCATGAAGCTGGCGGAGCGGGAGATCTATAAAAACGCCACCGGGGAATATCCGGTGCTGCTGCTGGATGATGTGCTCAGCGAGCTGGACCCCAAGCGCCAGGAATTTGTGCTGAACCGCATCGCCGGCGGACAGGTCTTTATCACCTGCTGCGAGGATGATCGCCTGCCGCAGATGCTGGGCGGCCGGGTGTTTCACGTGGAACAGGGAATTATTATGTAAACAAGTTTGCTGTTTTGAAAATCAAAGGAGAAAAAGGATGTTCCATGTTTTTCTGGCCCTTCCCGCCCTGGCGGTTTTTGGAGCCTTGGCGGGTATCGTGCTGGGCTTGATGGGGGCTTTGCTGGCTCTTGCCTTTTTCGGGCAGCTGCTTTTGTGCCTCCTGTGTAAAACGGTCCGGTGGCTTTTGTGGCTGCCCGCGCTTCTGGGTGTGGTGGGACTTGTCCTGTGCCTTTTGGCGGGACTGCCCCTGTCCGTGGGAGTGATCCTCCTGTTCTGGGGCGTCTACGAGGTCCTGGCCCTGTGCGGCTGGGCGGTCTCCAGGCTTTTGAGAGGACTGTGGCGCCTGGTGCGCGGAGTCTGAACATTTTATACGCAGCAAAGGAGCACAACATGTATCTTCACCTGGGCCAAAACGAGATCGTCTCCGACCACCGCATCATCGGCATTTTCGACCTGGACAAGTGCAGCTACGGCAAGCGCACCCGGGAGTATCTGGCCGCGGCGGAGCAGGAGGGCGTGGTGCTGGATGTGTCCGGCGACCTGCCCAAGTCCTTCGTGGTCTGCGACCACCCTTACCACCCCCAGATCGTATATTTGAGCCAGCTGGCTCCCTCCACCCTGAAAAACCGGGCGGAGAGCCGGAAGCTGGAATTTTAACAAACAGTTCGAGGCAAGGAGAAACGGGCCGGAAATCGGTTCCGGCCCGGCTCTTCTTGCCTTGTATGAGGAAAACGACCCCCTTGAAAGGAGAAATCACATGGCAGAAAACGAGATTTTGCATTCCACCGCCGTGGATACGGCCAACGAATACGACGCCTCCGAGATCCAGGTCTTGGAGGGACTGGAGGCTGTCCGGAAACGGCCCGGCATGTATATCGGCTCCACGTCTACTTCCGGTCTCCACCATTTGGTGTATGAGATCGTGGACAACGCCATTGACGAGGCCCTGGCCGGCTACTGCACGGACATCCTGGTGCAGATCAACGAGGACAACACCATCACCGTGGTGGATAACGGCCGCGGCATCCCTGTGGACATCCAGGCCCAGACCGGCAAGCCCGCTCTGGAGGTGGTGTATACCGTCCTCCATGCCGGCGGCAAGTTCGGCGGCGGAGGCTACAAGGTCTCCGGCGGCCTCCACGGCGTGGGCGCCTCCGTGGTGAACGCCCTCAGCGAATGGCTGACGGTTCAGGTCCACCGGGACGGCAGCATTTATGAGATGAAGTTCTCCCGTGGCCATGTGACGGAGGAAATGACCGTTGTAGGCACCACGGACCACACCGGCACCACCGTCACCTTCAAGCCGGACCCGGAGATGTTCGAGGACACCGTCTACAATTACGACACTCTCCACACTCGTATGCGGGAGGAGGCCTTCCTGAACGCGGGCCTGCGCATCCGCACCGTGGACAAGCGCCCCGGCCAGGAGCAGGAAGACAACATGTGCTACGAGGGCGGCATCCGGGAATTCGTCACCTGGCTCAACAAGAGCAAGGACGCCCTGCACCCCGGCGTCATCTACATGGCCGGCCAGAAGGACGACTCCGTGGCGGAGGTGGCCTTGCAGTATAACGACGGCTATAACGAGACCATTTTGTCCTTCGCCAACAACGTCCACACCCCCGAGGGCGGTATGCATGAGGAGGGCTTCAAGCGGGCGCTGACCACGGTGCTCAACAACTATGGCCGCAAGATCAAAATGCTGAAGGATGACGAGAAGGTCTCCGGCGAGGACTGCCGGGAGGGTCTCACCTGCGTCATTTCCGTGAAGCTGACGGAGGCCCAGTTTGAGGGCCAGACCAAGGCCAAGCTGGGCAACAGCGAAATCCGCACCCTGGTGAACAACATTGTCTCCGACAAGCTGGAGATTTTCCTGGAGGAGAACCCCCAGGTGGGCCGCATGATCCTGGATAAGGCCCTCACCGCAAACCGCGCCCGGGAGGCGGCCAAGAAAGCCCGGGAGTCCATCCGCCGCAAGACGGCGCTGGGCGGCGCCGCCATGCCCGACAAGCTGCGGGACTGCAATGAGAACAACCCGGAGCTCACAGAAATTTACATCGTCGAGGGCGACTCCGCAGGCGGCTCCGCCACCCAGGGCCGGGACTCCCGGTTCCAGGCCATCCTGCCTCTTTGGGGCAAGATGCTGAACGTGGAGAAGGCCCGGGCGGACAAGGTGTACGGCAACGACAAGCTCCAGCCGGTCATCACGGCTCTCGGCGCCGGCATCGGCGACGAATTCGACCCCGCCAAGCTCCGCTATCACAAGGTCATCATCATGGCCGATGCCGATGTGGACGGCTCCCACATCCGCACGCTGCTGCTGACCTTCTTCTTCCGCTTCATGCGCCCCCTCATCGAGCAGGGCTATGTCTATTCCGCCGTGCCGCCCCTCTATAAGCTGACCCGGGGCAAGACCACCCGGGTGGCCTTCTCCGACGAGGAGCGGGACGCCATCTCCGCGGAGCTCCGCGGCGGCAACCCCAACGTGAAGGTGGACATCAACCGCTTCAAGGGCCTGGGTGAGATGAACCCCCACGAGCTGTGGGAGACCACCATGGACCCGGAGAAGCGGACGCTGCGCCGCATCACCCTGGACGACGCCGTGAAGGCCGACGAGACCTTTACGATCTTGATGGGCGAAAAGGTGGAGCCCCGGAAGGAATTCATCGAGAAAAACGCCCGCTACGCCGTCAATCTGGACTACTAAAGGAGGGATACCGACATGTCTAAAAAACCCCAATACGACCCCGAGGAGATCCGGTATCCCGACCAAAAAATCGTGGAATCCCCCCTGGTCCCCGAGATGGAGAAATCCTATATTGAGTACGCCATGAGCGTCATCGTGGGCCGGGCCCTGCCGGATGTGCGGGACGGCCTGAAGCCCGTCCACCGCCGCATCCTCTATGCCATGTACGAGGACAACCTGACCTCCGACCGGCCCTTTAAAAAGTCCGCCACCTGCGTGGGCGACGTGCTGGGCCGGTATCATCCCCATGGCGACGCCTCCGTGTACGACGCCCTGGTCCGCCTGGCCCAGGACTTCTCCATGCGCTATATGCTGGTGGACGGCCACGGCAACTTCGGCTCCGTGGATGGCGACCCCCCGGCGGCCTACCGTTACACCGAGGCACGCCTTGCCAAAATCTCCAATGAGATGCTGCGGGACATCGACAAGGACACCGTGGACTGGGACCCCAACTTTGACGAGTCCCGCAAGGAGCCCCGGGTCCTCCCCTCCCGTTTCCCCAACCTGCTGGTGAACGGCTCCAGCGGCATCGCCGTGGGCATGGCCACCAACATCCCGCCCCACAACCTGCGGGAGGTCATCGGTGCCTGCATCTGCGTGCTGGACGACCCGGAGGCGACGCTTTCCGACCTGATGCAGCACGTGAAGGGCCCCGACTTCCCTACCAAAGGCATCATCATGGGCCGCAGCGGCATCCGGGCGGCCTACGCCACCGGCCGTGGCCGGCTGGTCATCCGGGCCCGCCACGAATTCGAGGAATTCGGCAAGGACCGCACCCGCATCGTCATCACGGAAATCCCCTATCAGGTCAACAAGCGGATGCTCATCAAGAGCATGGCTGAGCAGGTGGAGGACAAGCGGCTGGAGGGCATTTCCGACATCCGGGACGAGTCTGACCGCAACGGCATGCGCATCGTCATCGAGCTGAAGCGGGACGCCAACCCTCAGGTGGTCCTCAACCGCCTGTTTGCCCAGACCCAGCTGCAAACGACGTTTGCCATCAATATGCTGGCCCTGGTGCAGAACCAGTCCCAGCCGAAAATTCTCTCCCTGCGGCACATCATTGACGAGTATCTGGCCTTCCAGGAGGAGATCATCGTCCGGCGGACGAGGTACGACCTGAAAAAGGCCCAGGAGCGGGCCCACCTGCTGGAGGGCTTGCTCATCGCCCAGGACAATATCGACGAGGTCATCAAGATCATCCGCAGCCGCTACGATGACGCGAAGGAGGCGCTGATGGCCCGCTTCGGCCTGGATGAGATCCAGGCCCAGGCCATTCTGGACATGCGCCTCAAGGCCCTCCAGGGCCTGGACCGGGAGAAGCTGGAGGCGGAGTACAAGGAGCTGGAGGAGAAGATCGCCTGGTACAACAAGGTCCTCTCCGACGAGGGCCTGGTCCGCCAGATTCTGAAAGAGGAGCTCCAGGCCATCGCCGACAAGTTCGGCGACGACCGGAAGACCGAGATCCAGGACGTGGAGGACGAGATCGACATCGAGGACCTCATTGAGGAGGAGCAGTGCGTCTTCACCCTTACCCAGGCGGGCTACATCAAGCGCACCCCCGTCAGCGAGTACACCGCCCAGTCCAAGGGCGGTATGGGCAAAAAGGGCATCACCACCCGGGAGGAGGACTACGTGGTGGACGTGTTCACCGCCTCCACCCATGACTATATCCTGTTCTTTACCGACACCGGCAAGGTCTACCGGAAGAAGGGCTATCAAATTCCCGAGTCCGGCAAGACCGCCAAGGGCACCAACATCGTCAACATCCTCCAGGTGGAGCAGGGCGAGCGGGTCCAGACCATGCTCCACTTCCGGGAGACCAGCCACGAGGAGCTGTACCTGGTCATGGTCACCCGCAACGGTACCGTGAAGCGCCTGCCGGTGTCCACCCTGAAGAACCTGCGCAATAACGGCATCCGCGCTCTGACCCTGGATGAGGGCGACGCTTTGGTCACCGTTCGGGAGACCGACGGTACCAAGAAGATCCTCATCGCCACCCATGATGGTCAGGCGGTCTGCTTCGACGAAAACGACATCCGGCCCATGGGCCGCACCGCCGTGGGCGTCAGGGGCATCCGCCTGCGGGAGGGCGACTATGTGGTGGGCGCTGCCCGGGCCGCCGAGGGCAAGTGTGTCCTCTCCATTACGGAGAAGGGCTACGGCAAGCGCACCCCCGTGGAGGAGTACCGCATTACCAACCGGGGCGGCCTCGGCATCAAGAACTACATGGTGACGGAAAAGACCGGCGGCGTCGTGGGCGTCAAGGTGGTGGACGGCAGCGAGGACCTGCTTCTGGTGACCCAGGCGGGCATTCTCATCCGCACCGCCGTGGAGAATATCCGCATTGCCGGCCGCGCCACCCAGGGCGTCATCGTCATGCGCTTCAAGGAGGAGGGCGACCGGGTCATTTCCCTGGCCCTGGCGGACAAGGACGAATCCCAAGAGACGGAGACCGGCACCGAGGTGTAACAACAAGGAGGTCCTATGCGGAAAAAACGAGTTACCTACCGGCCCGGCAAGACCGCGGGAGCCTTTGGCGTGATATGGGGCTCCATCTTCATCCTCATCGGCGTATTTGTCGTCATCCCCACCTTTGGTCCTTTCGGTATCCTCTGGACATTGATGGCCGTGGGCATCACCGCATACAACGGATATTGCGCCTTTGGGAAAGGATACGTGGGACCGGAGATCAGCATCGAAGACGACACATCTCCCACTGGCGGTATCCGGGATACAGAGCAGCGGCTCCAGGAGCTGCAAAGCCTTTATGACCGCAGCCTTATTACCCAAGAGGAGTACGAGGAAAAGCGGAAAGAGATTTTGAAAGAGCTGTAAAGAGTAAAAAAGCTCTCCTCCGGGAATATTTCCCGGAGGAGAGCAACCCTTTTTCGGAAAGGAACCCTATGAAAACAGTTACGATCTACACTGACGGCGGATATTGCTTCGCAAATCCGATGAATGTCAACCCTTGCTCGCCGCTGAAGCGGCAACCGCAAGGGAATGACAGCAAGCGCCGTCGGAGGAGGACCGCATGAAAACAGTTACGATTTACACCGACGGCGCCTGCTCCGGCAATCCCGGCCCGGGAGGATGGGGCGCCATCCTCCTCTATGGCCCCCACAAGCGTGAATTGTCCGGCGGCGAGGCGGAGACCACCAACAACCGCATGGAGCTCACCGCCGTCATCCAGGCCCTGTCCCTTTTGAAGGAGCCGTGCATCGTGGAGCTGTGGTCCGATTCCAAATATGTCATTGACGGCCTCTCCAAGGGCTGGGCCAAGGGCTGGAAGGCCCGGGGCTGGGTGAAAAGCGACAAAAAGCCCGCCCTGAACCCGGACCTGTGGGACCGCCTGCTGGCTCTGACGGACATTCACACCCTTCGCTACCACTGGGTCAAAGGCCACGCGGAAAACGAGTATAACAACCGCTGCGACGAGCTGGCGGTGATGGAGAGCCGGAAGTTTAAGTGAGAGCCTGTGGAAAATCTCCCCGCGCTTTTTGAAAGAATTTTGCAGGTAAACGATTTCTCCGGAAAACATTCACAAACTGTTCATAAGAAAAACATAATTCGGTCAAAATTATTTAGTATCTTATACTCAAGCAAAGGGTCCTCCCAAGCCCAATGCGTTTTCTCCCTCCTAAAACACACACAGCAAAAAGGACCGCCGTCGGCGGTCCTTTTTGTGTCTTGCTGTCAGCACTTCCCTGCCGGAGAAAACCGGAATGGACAAAGGCTCCCTTGTAAAAGCTAACAGCCCGGTGTAAAATACAAGCAAACAACATTCCCGACAGGAGGTTTTTCATATGAGAGATGGCTTCATCACCGTTGCCTGCGGCACGCCCAAGCTGCGCCTGGCGGACTGCGACTATAACGCGGAACAGACCTTTACCCTGATGCGCAAGGCGGAAAAAGCCGGCGCCAAGGTGCTGGTGCTGCCGGAGCTGGGTCTTACCGGCTACACCTGCGGCGACCTGTTTTACCAGGACGCCCTGCTGCGGGGCGCGGAGCAGGCACTGGCCACTGTTCTGGAGGCCACCCGGAACCTGGAGGTGGTCACAGCCGTAGGCCTGCCCCTGCGAGTAAATAACAAATTGTATAATTGCGCCGCAATTATACAAAAGGGAACTGTTTTGGGTGTGGTCCCGAAGACACATCTGCCCAATTACAGCGAATTTTACGAAAAGCGCCAGTTTGCTGCCGCGCCCGGGGAAAACGGGACGGTGACCCTGTTTGGCAAGTCGGTACCTTTCGGGAACAAATTGGTGTTCCGCTGCTCCACCATGCCGGACCTGTCGCTGGGCTTTGAGATCTGCGAGGATATGTGGGCTCCCTGCTCCCCCGCCGTGGACCTGGCGGCGGCCGGGGCCACCGTGGTGGGCAACCTGTCCGCCAGCAACGACATCATCGGCAAGGACAGCTACCGCCGCCAGCTGGTGACCATGCAGTCGGCAAAGCTGATGTGCGGCTATATCTACACCAGCTGCGGTGAAGGGGAATCCTCCTCCGACGTGGTGTTCGGCGCCCATCAGATGATCGCGGAAAACGGCACGCTTCTGGCGGAGCGGCGGTTCGACGGAGGTCTGCTGCTCTCTGAAGTGGATGTGCAGAAGCTGTGCTATGAGCGCCGCCGGACGCAGATGTTCGACCAGGCGCCCGCGGTGTGGGAAGTCCCCTTCGCCCTGACGGTCTCCCCCACGAAGCTCACCCGGTACGTCGCGCCCCAGCCCTTCGTCCCCGAGGGCAAGGAGGACCGGGACGCCCGCTGCCGGGAGATCCTGCTTATCGCATCCCTGGGCCTCAAGCAGCGGTTGGAGCACACCGGCGCCAAAACGGCGGTTGTGGGCCTCTCCGGCGGCCTGGACTCCACCCTGGCGGTGCTGATCACCGGCCTCGCCATGAAGATGCTGGACCGGCCCATGACGGACATCGTGGCCGTCACCATGCCCTGCTTCGGCACCACGGACCGCACCCGCAACAACGCCGTCATCCTGGCGGAGCAGATGGGCGCCACATTGCGCACCGTGGACATTTCTAACTCCGTCCGCAGCCATTTCAAGGACATCGGCCATGACATGGAGGACCACTCCGTCACCTTTGAAAACGGCCAGGCCCGGGAGCGGACCCAGGTCCTCATGGACATCGCCAACCAGAGCGGCGGCATCGTCATCGGCACCGGCGACCTCAGCGAGCTGGCCCTGGGCTGGTGCACCTACAACGGCGACCACATGAGCATGTACGCCGTCAACTGCTCCATCCCCAAGACCCTGGTGCGGCATCTGGTGGGATATCTGGCCCGGGACAACGCCAAAAAGGACGAGGCCCTCCACGATGTGCTGGAGGACATTCTGGACACCCCTGTTTCCCCGGAGCTGCTGCCCGCCGTCCAGGGGCAGATCAGCCAGAAGACCGAGGACCTGGTGGGGCCCTACGAGCTCCACGACTTCTTCCTGTACTATATGCTCCGCTGGGGCTTCTCTCCCCGGAAGGTGTATCGTCTGGCGGTGTATGCCCTGGGCGGAAAGTACAGCCGGGAGGTCATTTTGAAGTGGCTCAAGACCTTCTACCGCCGCTTCTTCTCTCAGCAGTTCAAGCGCAACTGCGTCCCCGACGGCCCCAAGGTGGGCTCCGTGGCCCTGTCCCCCCGGGGCGATTGGCGGATGCCCAGCGACGCGAAGATGAATCTCTGGCAGGCGGAGCTGGAAACGCTGGAGTAAGAAAAACCGAGTGCGCCAGCCGCCGTTTCAGGGGCCCCCGCCGGAGCCCAGCGCAGCGGGTCCGGTGGGGAAAGGAGGAGCCGCGGAATGAGCGAGCTTTCGCCAAAGGCGGAAGCGAGGGATGTAAAGCGGGCGACGACGCGGCAGGCGGAGCTGGAAACGCTGGAATAAGAAAAACTGAGTGCGCCAGCCGCCGTTTCAGGGGCCCCCGCCGGAGCTGGAAACGCCGGAATAAACAAAAAAGACCGCCGCCGGCGGTCTTTTTTGTTTCTCGGGCGTCTGGTTTCCAGCACGGTTGAAAAAGGCTCCGGCGAGTTCGCCGGCCGTTGCAAGGAACCACGCCATATGATAGGATTGTGGAAAGATAGGCCGGAGATTGGAGGTGAAAATGATGAAAGAACCTGTCATAGCAAAGTTGACAGCAAAAGACGATCGGTCCGCCTGCGCCTTTGCCGATCAAATCATATCGGAAAGTCAAGAAACAGATGCGTGGTATGAATACTTTGATGCGTTTGCCTCGCTGCTTGACCATCCCAAATCGCTCGTAAGAAACCGCGTGCTGCACATCCTTGCGGCAAATGCCCGGTGGGATGAAGAAAACCGGTTCAATTTGATCATTTCGGACTTTCTCACCCATGTCACGGATGAAAAACCGATTACAGCCCGGCAGTGCATCCAGGCGCTTGCACAGGTGGGCCAGGCAAAGCCGCAGTATATTCCCATGATCCTGTCATGCCTGCATGGTGCCGATCTGTCGAAATACAAGGACAGTATGCGGCCGCTCATTGAACGGGATATGGCGGAAACAAAAAAGGCGCTGACAGGCCCCGGTTTCTCGGGATGATTCCAAGTTAAAAAAATATTGACATTCATTCCTTATTGATATATTATATCAATAAGGAATGAATACGATTTGAGTTTGGTGCTGTGATGAATCGAAATACAATTCAATGCACGTTGGTGTTGGAGACCGTCAACAAGCTGCCGGGGCATGTGACCGCCGATGAGATCTATGAGGCCATCGCCAAGGAACATCCGACGATCAGCCGGGCCACGGTGTACCGGAACCTGAACCGGCTGTGTCAAATGGGCAAGATCCGCAGGATCGAGATCCCGGGCGGGGCGGACCGCTTTGAACGGTGGTGTCATCCCCACTATCACATCAAATGTGAGGTATGCGGCCGCATTTTTGATGTGGATATGGAGTACATTCCCCACCTGGAGGACAAGATCAGGGACACCCATGGGTTTGAGCTGACCGGCCATGACATTTTGTTTACGGGGATTTGCCCCCAGTGCAGAGAGAAACAGGTCCCGGAAAAAACAGAGGACCGTTGATGTGGAGCGCATACGGACGCTGGAGGATCATCCGTAAATGATAGATTGAAAAAAGGGGATACAATTATGAGAAGCATTACGAAATTGGATCTGCAGTATGCCCACAGATTTTATGGCTTCAAGGGAGAGGCCCAGTATCTGCACGGACACACCGGTGTTCTGACCATTGAGGTGGAGGATTCCGTGGAGCCCGGCGTCAATATGGTGTTCCCCTGCAATGAGATCCAGAAGACCGCCTGGGAGGTTCTGAAAAACTTCGACCACGCCCTGATCCTGCGGGAGGACGACCCCCTGCTGCCCGCCATTTTGAAGGTCTATGAGGAGCAGGGCATCCGCAACGGCGCCCCCACCAACAAAATGAAGGGTCCCGCCTTCCAGACGGAGCTGGCCACCGCGTATCCGGAGTGCCGCCTGGTGGTGACGAAGGAGACCATGACCGTGGAGGGCATGATCAAGATCGTGTACGACCTGCTGAAGGATAAGCTGAACATCGCCAAGCTCACCTTCACCAGCGGCGTCAACGCCGCCTCCCAGGAGTACACGCCCACCAAGCAGATGGACCGCTGCCCCCTGTGCGGCATCGCGCTGAATGAAAACGGCGTTTGCCCCAAGTGCGGCTACAAAAAGTAAAACCGGCGGTCAAAGGGAGAAAACGACTGGAAAAAGCACACCGAAGCCTTGGGCTTCGGTGTGCTTTTTGCTGACTTGGCAGGTTATTTCCGGAACTCCTCCACCCGCAGGCACCGCATGGCGTTGAGGATGGCAATGAAGGCCACGCCCACATCGGCGAACACGGCCTCCCACATGGTGGCCACGCCGAAGGCGCCCAGCACCAGCACCGCGCCCTTGACGCCCAGGGCGAACCAGATGTTCTGCTTGACGATGCGCAGGGTCTTGCGGGAGATGCGCATGGCCGTGGCGATCTTGGAGGGCTTGTCGTCCATGAGGACGATGTCCGCCGCCTCGATGGCGGCGTCGCTGCCCAGGGCGCCCATGGCGATGCCGATGTCCGCCCGGCTGAGGACCGGCGCGTCGTTGATGCCGTCGCCCACGAAGGCCACCCGGGCCTCCGGCTGCTTGGCGGAGAGGATGCGCTCCGCCCAGTCCACCTTGTCCGCCGGCAGCAGCTCGGCGTGGTACTCGTCCACCCCCAGCTCCGCGGCAACGGATTTGGCCACCGCCTCGGCGTCGCCGGTGAGCATGACGGTCTTTTTCACGCCGCTGGCCTTCAGGTCGGCGATGGCATCCTTGGCGTCCTCCTTGGGCAGGTCGGAAATGACGATGTGTCCGGCGTAAAACCCGTCCACCGTCACGTGGACGATGGTGCCCGGCAGCTCACAGGGCAGCCAGTTGACGTTCTGCCGCTCCATGAGGCGGCTGTTGCCCACGCACACGGTCCTGCCGTCCACCTTGGCGCACACGCCGTGGCCGGCGATCTCCTCCACGTCCGCCACCCGGGCGGCGTCGGGCTTCAGCCCGCAGGCCTTCCGCAGGGACACGGAGATGGGGTGGTCCGAATACTGCTCCGCCAGGGCGGCGGATTCCAGCACCTGCTCTTGGGTGAAGCCCTCCTCGGGGTGGACGGCGGTGACGGTGAAGGTGCCCTTGGTCAATGTGCCGGTCTTGTCGAAAATGATGGTCTCCGTCTTGGCCAGGGCCTCCAGGTAGTTGCTGCCCTTTACCAGGATGCCGCACTTGCTGGCGCCGCCGATGCCGCCGAAAAAGCTCAGCGGCACGGAGATCACCAGGGCGCAGGGGCAGGAGATGACCAGGAAGATGAGGGCCCGGTGGAGCCAGTCTGTCCAGACGGTGCCGTTCAAAAAGCCCAGAGGCGCTCCCAGGGCCAGCAGCACCGTGGGGACGAGGAACAGCGCCGCGGCGGCCACCACCACGCAGGGGGTGTAGTACCGGGCAAAGCGGGTGATGAAGTTCTCACTGGTGGATTTTTTCTCGCTGGCGTTTTCCACCAAGTCCAGAATTTTGGATACGGTGGACTCCTCACAGGGCCGGGTCACCCGGATGCGGAGGACGCCGGTCTGGTTCACGCAGCCGCTGATGACATCGTCCCCCACGCCCACGTCCCGGGGCACGGACTCGCCGGTGAGGGCGGCGGTGTCCAGGGAGGATTCGCCGGTGAGGACCGTGCCGTCCAGGGGCACCCGTTCGCCGGGCTTCACCACGATGACGGCGCCCACCTCCACGTCCTCCGGGTCCACTTCCTCCGTTTCTCCGTCCTCCGTTTCCAGGTTGGCGGTGTCGGGACGGATGTCCATGAGGGCGGCGATGGACTGGCGGGACTTGCCCACGGCGTAGTCCTGGAACAGCTCGCCCACCTGGTAAAACAGCATGACGAACACCGCCTCGGCGTACTCCGCCGTGGCAAAGGCGCCCACGGTGGCCAGGGCCATGAGGAAGTTCTCGTCAAACACCTGGCCGCCCAAAATGTTGCGGACGGCCTTGTACAGCACATCCCAGCCGATGACGGCGTAGGGGGCCAAATAGCACAGGGCCGTCAAAAGGCCGTGCTCCGGCAGCACCTCCAGACCGCACAGGACCTTCACAAGGACCAGCAGCACGGCGGAGAGGAGGATGCGCCGCAGCATTTTTTTCTGTTTTTTCGTCAGATCGTTCACGGAAAATGCCTCCTTCCAGGGGAAAAGGGTCAAAATGAGTCCAGACCCGGGATTCCGGACTGGACGGCGGGGTTTCCATTGGATCGCCCGCTCCGGGGAATGGGACTATTCCCCGGAGCGGCGGGACTTCACACGAACAGCTCGCAGTCGGGCTCCACCTTTTTGGCCACGGCCTCGACTTCCTTTAAAATTTCGTCAAACCGGGCGTCATCGGCATCCAGTACCAGCTTCTGGGCCATAAAGTTCACCGTGGCGTCGTTGACGCCGTCGATCTTCTTGACGGCAGCTTCCACCTTGGCGGCGCAGTTGGCGCAGTCCACAACGAATTTGTAACGCTTTTTCATGTTCTGTTCCTCCCAAGTTTGTGTTAAATGTGGAAAACTTATTCAGCTACATGCTCCAGACCCTGGTCGATGATGGTCTTCACATGGTCGTCCGCCAGGGAGTAAAACACGGTCTTGCCCTCCCGACGGGCCTTCACCAGCCGCGCGTTTTTCAGCGCCCGCAGCTGGTGGGAGATGGCGGACTGGGTCATACCCAGCAGCGCCGCGATGTCGCACACGCACATCTCCGCCTCAAACAATACATACAGGATGCGGATGCGGGTGGAGTCGCCGAAAATGCGGAACAGCTCGCACAGGTCGTACAGGGTGTCCTCCCCTGGCATCTCCCGGCGCACCTTTTCCACGATCTCCTCGTGGGCGTGGATAAAGTCGCAGCATTCGACATTGTAACGGTCTTCCATGGCCCCTCCTTAACAAATGAATGATTGTTCATATGTTCAGTATACGCATTGAGAGACATTTGTCAACCCTCTTTTGAAAAAAATGTGGAAAAGCGGAAAAAGCCATGGTACACTAGAGGGCAAATGTGAGAAATGAGGATGTTCCATGACAGAGATCGAAGAGAGAATCCAGGAGCGGCAGAAGAAAAACGGCTTCATGCGGCACAATTTTATCGAGATGGAGTCCGTGGAGCGGGACCGGGCGGTGTTTCGCCTGACCATCCGGCCGGAGAGCAAAAACCCCTACGGCATGGTCCACGGCGGCGCCATCTATACCCTGGCGGACAACGCCACCGGCACCGCCGCCCACACGGACGGCCGGTACTATGTCACCCAGACCAGCGCCCTTCACTTCCTGCGCAACCAGTCGGAGGGCACCGTCCGGGCCACGGCCACCGTCCGCCACCGGGGGCGGTCCACGGTGCTGACGGCGGTGGACATCACCGGGGACGACGGCAGACTCATCGCCACGGGGGAGTTCACCTTCTTCTGCGTGGACAAGGACATCATGGATGCCAAGGTGGAGAAAAAATAAGGAAAAACCGGAGGACGAACGTCCTCCGGTTTTCGTATGTCAGGAATGCCTTACAAACCGTCCGGGCCGGAGGTCTCCTCCTCCGACGGGATATCCGGCAAAACCAGCTTCATGACCCGGGCGGGGCGGCCCTTGCCGGTAGACCGCTTGCCCACGATGGTGACATAGCCCTCCTCCTCCAGCCGGGCGATGATGCGGTTGACGCTGCGGGGGGTGATGTTCAGCCGCTGGGCCAGTTCCTCGGAGGTCATGGTGTCGCCGTACTGGCGCAGGACCCGCTGGAGCTTTTCCAGGGTGTCGGTGCCCATTTGGAGCTTTTTGGCGAAAAAGGCCCGGGCCTGCTCCGCCGGCGGCAGCCCGTCATATTCCAGGGGCTCCGCCACCTGCTGTTCGTTTTCCACCAGGTAGGAGCTACCGGACCGGTCCGCCACGGCGTGGTTCAGGGCCATGTGGGCCCGGGACTTGGCCTCCAGCATGGAGTTGCCGATGCCGATGCCCAGCCAGATCTGATACTCCGGGGACCGCTGGCCGTATTGCAGCAGTCGGCAGTATTCCTTGTCCTTTAAAAACACGTTCATGAGCATAGTGCGGGTGGTGACGATGAAATAGTGGTCCAGGCCGTCGCCGAAGACGGCGGCCTCCATCCGCTGGGCCAGGGCGTACACCCGCTCCTTGAACTCGTTCTGATAGCGGACCTTCTCCCACTCCCGGAGGAACAGGTCGTGCTCGTCGTCAAAGAAATAGTTGAAGTTGATGGCAATGACCGCCAGCTTGCCCTGGTTTTCCCGGGCGGAGAGGTCCAGGATCTGGAGGTGGTGCACCTGCTCCTGCACCGCCTCATCCGAGGGGTAGATACGCACGCAGGGGATGCCCTCCGCCCGCAGGGGGTCCAGGATGTGCTGCATACTGGTAAAGCACACGGACACCTCTCCCCGCAGGTAGCAGTCCCGGTGGAAATCCAACAGCTTTTTCTCAAAGGCGGGGTCCTCAAAGTCGAAGGGAGCCCGGTGGATCTCCGCCCCGTGGATGCCGGCGCTCTCCAGCACCCGGTTTAGAAGGTCCGGCTCGTAGCGGTCCACGCTGATGGCTTTCAAATCGCTGCGGTAAAGGGTCATGGCCTCCAGAAAGGCCTGGAGAACGGAGGTGCGGTTGTGGGGCAGAAAGCTCCAGGGGATAGTGGGCGTCACCCGGTTGCGGGCGTAGGCGTAGTTGGTGGGGCCGGTGAACAAAAGGCCGTCCACCTCCCGGTCCGCCTGCAATTCCGCGGCCATGTCCCCGGACTGCTCGTAAAAGTCCGAGCAATGGTAGAGAAACTGGATGTCCGGCAGCTCCCGCTCCGCCACACGGCGGACCACATTCACCGTAATTTCCGGTCCAATCACACCAATTTTCATCACAAAATTCTCCGTTTCGACAATTTAAGACATGAAAAATAATTTCGGACATTATTTTACACCTATTAAAGACAGGGTGCAAGTGATACCTTTGAAAATAAATTGGTTCACTTATTTAAAGCAGTACCCCGTGACATCCCAAACCCAGAGGAGGGAAACCCATGAAAAACGAAAGAATGTACAACGAGCTGATCGAGCTGCTGACCACGGACTCCGCTGCCGGCAAGGAAAACGCCATTGCCGACAAGCTGACGGAGAAGATGGAGGCCCTGGGCTTCACCGTAACCATGGACAACGCCGGTGAGACCTTCGGCGGCGAGTGCGGCAACGTCATCGCCGTGCGGGAGGGCGAGCTGAAAGGCTCTTTGTTCCTCAGCTCCCATATGGACCGCGTCCCCAACGGCCTGGGCATCAAGCCCGTGGAAAAGGACGGCGTGCTGTACTCTGACGGCACCACCATCCTGGCCGCTGATGACATCTCCGGCGTGTGCGCCATTTTGGAGGGTCTGCGGCAGGTCCTGGCCGCCGGAACGCCCCTGCCCCGCATTGAGGTGGTGTTCTCCGTGGCGGAGGAGACCGGCCTCTTCGGCGCCAAGGCGCTGGACATGTCCCAGATCCAGTCCCGCGTGGGTTATATTTTTGACTCCCCCGGCGGCATCGGCCGCTTCGTCAACGGCGCTCCCGGCATGTTCCACCTGAATGTGCAGATCACCGGCCGTCCCGCCCACGCCGGCAACGAGCCGGAAAAGGGCATCGACGCCGCCAAGATCATGTGCGACATGCTCTCCACCCTGAAGCAGGGCCGCCTGGACGAGATGTCCACCGCCAACTTCCCCATGCTCTCCACCACCTCCACCGCCCGCAACGTGGTGTGCGACGGCGCCTCCTTCAAGGGCGAGGCCCGCAGCCGCGATTTCCAGCGCCTGGTGGATTATGTGGCCTATTTCGAGGACCACTGCAAGAAGGTCGCCGCCGAGCACGGCGCCGGCATCCAAGTGGAGAAGATCGAAAACTTCCTGCCCTTCGCCATTCCCGAGGAGGACGAGGCCCTGGTGGTGGCGAGAGCCGCCTGCGAGAAGCTGGGCCTGAACTACCGGGCCGAGGTGGGCGGCGGCGGTATGGACGCCAACATCTACAACAACAAGGGGATGGCCACCGTAGGTGTCGCCACCGGCTATACGAAGAACCATACCAAAAATGAGCAGCTGGTCCTGGAGGACTTCTTTAAGTCCGGCGAGCTGGCTCAGGTCCTCATCGAGACTTTCGCGGCACGCTGCGAGTCTAAATAAATCTGTGTGTGTATAAATTAGGAGGTATCTGATATGGAATTGACACAATATCAGGCAGTATTTATGATCTTGCTGATCTTCTTCCTGGGCGACCTGGTGGGCGCTCTCACGAAGGCCAAGATCTCTTCCATGTTCGTCATCATGATGGGCTTCCTGGTCCTGTTCCTGACCGGCATCTATCCTGCTGACATCATGACCACCGCCGGCTTCGCCGGTGTGGCTTCCCTGGGCCAGTATTTCCTGCTGTTCAACATGGGCACGTCCGTGGATCTGCCCACGCTGCGCCGTGAGTGGCGCACCGTGGTGGGCGCCATCATCGGCATGGCCGCCGCCATCGTGGGCTGCTGCGTGGCCATCCCCGTCATCGGCAAGGACTTCGCCCTGGCTGCCGCTCCCGTCGTCAACGGCGGTATCGTGGCCACCACCACCATGGTCCAGGCCTGCGACGAAAAGGGTCTGGCTGCCGCCGCCGCCCTGGCCACCTTCATCTATGCCGTCCAGAAGTTCGTGGGCACCCTGCCCGCCTCCAACTGCGGCCTGAGCGTGGCCAACGATCTGGTGGCTGACCTGCGCGCCAAGCACGCCGCCGACCCCAATTACAGCTGGTATGCCGAGCAGACCAGCAAGTCCAGCACCGGCTCCGCCAAGGAGCCCCTGTGGAAGGGCATCAAGAAGTACTACACCACTTTCATCTGCCTGGCCATCGGCGCCACCGCCATCGTTCTGGCCCAGATGCTCGCCAAGGTCTTCAAGGCCACTCCCCTGAGCTTTATCAACATGTCCATCCTGTGCATGGTCTTCGGCATCACCGCCCGCAACACCGGACTGGTGCCTCCCAACATCATGCGTGACCAGGCCAAGGCCAACGGCTTCTTCTCCTTCCTGTCCCTGTGCACCATCATCCCCTCCCTGGCGAAGATCGACGTGTCCATGCTGCCCTCCATCGGCTTTGCCACCGTGGTCATCTTCGTCCTGGTCATGGTCTTCACCTTCATCACCTTCATGCTGACTCCCGCCTGGAAGGTCGTGGGCAGCAAGAAGCTGGCCATCGGTATCGCCATGTGCCAGATGATCGGCTATCCCGGCACCGAGCTCATCGCCACCGAGATCACCAACGCCGTTGCCCAGACCGATGAAGAGCGTGACGCCGTCACCGCCCGCATCCAGACCGCCTACGTCATCTCCGGCTTCACTTCTGTCACCATCCTGTCCGTGGTCATCGCCGGTATCCTGGCTGGCTTCATCGGCTGAGAGAGACCATGCTGATTTTGATCCTGCTGAGGCAGATCGCCATTATGGCGCTGCTGATGGCGGTGGGTATCTACCTGAGCCGGAAGGGTTTCCTCTCCCCTCAGGGAACGAAAGACCTGGGCGCCATCCTGCTGCGGATCATCATCCCCTGCGTCATTGTCAAATCGTATATCACCACATACTCCCGGGAGCGCCTGCTTGAGCTGGCGCTCTCGGCAGGTTTGGCCCTGGTGGCCTTTATTCTGGCCATGGGCATCGCCTATCTGGTGTACGGCAAGCGCCGCCGCATCGAAAACTTCGCCTCCGCCTTCTGCAACGCCGGCTTCATCGGCATCCCCCTGGCCCAGGCGGTCATCGGCGACGAGGGTGTTTTCTACATGGCGGCCTCCGTGGCCCTCTTAAACCTGTTCCAGTGGACGTACGGTGTATACATCATGACAGACCGGCGGGATTCGATCTCCGCCAAGACCATTGCCAAAAACCCGGTGGTCATCGCCATCGTCATCGGCATCGCGCTGTTCCTCAGCCGCCTGCCGGTGCCGGGCATCGTGACCAGCACCCTGGGCTACATCGCCGGCATGAACACCCCGGTGGCCATGATCCTCATGGGCACCTACATGGCCAAGCTCCCCTGGCGGAAGCTGCTGGACAAGCGGGCTTACGGCTGTGTGCTGCTGCGGCTGGTGGTCATCCCCGCCGTGGTGCTGGCGGTGTTCTGGGCGCTGCCCATCACCAACCAGAACGTGGCCCTGGCCGCCTATCTGGCCGCCGCCACCCCCGTGGGCGCTAACATCTGCGTGTTCGCCCAGCAGTATGACTGCGACTACGAGTTCAGCGTGGTTACCGTGTGCCTGAGCACTGTGCTGTCCATCGTCACAGTGCCCCTCATGGTATCCCTGGCCCAGATGGTCATCTGAATGTAAAAAAACTCCCCGAATGCATTGCATTCGGGGAGTTTTTTGCTTATTTTTTCAGCAGCGGCATGGTAAAAATGAAGCGGGTGGAGGCGGCGTCGCTCTCCGCCTTCAGGGTGCCCTTGTGCTCGACGGCGATGGCGGCGGCAATGGGCAGCCCCAGGCCGAAGCCGCTCTGCTCCCCCCGGGAGGCGTCCGCCCGGTAAAACCGTTCGAACAAGCGCCGCAGCTGCTCCGGCGGAATGGGGTCGCCGGGGTTGGAAACCGTCAGCCGGGCCTGCCGGTCCGTCTTTTGCAGGGTCAGGGTGATGGTGCCCGCCGCCGCGCCGTACTTGATGGCGTTGTCCAGCAGCACGGAGACCACCTGCCGCAGCTTGTCCCGGTCTCCCAGGACCTCCACATCCTCCGCGATGTGGGATTCCAGCGTCTTCCCCGCCTCAAAGGCTACCGGCTCAAAGGCCAGGGCGCAGTCCTCCGCCGCGGTGGAAAGGCTTATCTCCGACAGGACGGCGGTCTGCACGGCGTTGTCCGCCCGGGCCAGGGTCAGCATTTCCTCCACCAGGGATCTCATCCGCTGGGCCTCGGAGTGGATGTTGTCCGCCCAGCGGGCGGGCTTGTCCGTCAGCGGGGAGGCCTCCAGCAGCTCCGCGTTGGAGAGGATGACGGTCAGGGGCGTTTTCAGCTCATGGGAGGCATCGGACAAAAACTGGCGCTGCTGGCGCCAGGCCCGCTCCACCGGGGCCGTGGCCCAGCGGGACAGCACCACCGCCGCACCCAGCAGCAGCAAAAGCGCCCCCAGGGCGATGAGCAGGTATGCCCCCATGAGCCGCCGGAGCATGGCCATCTCCATGGACATGTCCACGAACGCGATCTTCTGGTAAAGGCCGTTGTCCTGCCGCAGATAGCGCAGCTGGTACGTGCCGATGGTCCCCTCCTGGGCATCCTGGGCCAGGCACTCCGTCAGAATGGAGCGCAGGGCTTCCGTATTTTCCAGGTCGGAATAGGTGCCGCCGGTGACATAGACGGTATCCCCCCAGACATTGACGGTGAAATACGGCAGCAGCACCCGCTCGCCGCCGATGTTGATGCTGGCGTCCGGCCGGGAGGGTGCGCCGATGAAGGGATTGCCGTCCTCCTGAAGCACCCGGTGGAGCACCTGGCGGCTGAGACTCTCCATATTGCGGGCCGCCGTCACATATACGGAGGAAAACACCACCGCCAGCACCACGGATACCAATGCCATACAAATGGCCACAAATTTTAAACGCAGCCTGCGGATCATGGCAAAGCCCCCTGTTGAAAACCTTGTTGAAAAAGTGGATAAACCCGTGGAAAATGTGGAAAACAGCTTAGGACGCCGGATATTCCAGGCAATAGCCCACCATGCGGATGGTGCGGATCTTCACCTGGGAGCGCAGGTGCTCCAGCTTCCGCCGCAGGAAGGATACGTACACTTCCACATTGTTGTCCTCGGCGTCGGATTCGTAGCCCCAGATCTTCACCAGCAGGTTTTCCTTGGTGATGACCTGCTTTTGATTCAGCATGAACAGTTCCATCATGTCGAATTCCTTGCGGCTGAGGCGGACGCTCCGGTCTCCGCAGGAGAGGGTGAAGCTGCTTTTGTCCAGGGACAGGTCCCCGCAGGAGAGGATGTCCGTGTTCCGAAGCTCCGGCTGCCGCCGGGTCAGGGCCCGGACGCAGGCCATGAGCTCCCGGGGCTCGAAGGGCTTGGTCAGGTAATAGTCGGCGCCCCGGTCCAATCCCTCCACCCGGTCGGAGAGCTCGGACCGGGCCGTGAGCATGAGGACCGGCGTGGCCTCGCCGGCCTCCCGCAGCTTCCGCAGCACCGTGAAGCCGTCCATTTTGGGCAGCATCACATCCAGGATGATGACGTCGTAAATACCGGTGAGGGCCTCGTCCAGGCCGGCTTCCCCGTCGTGGCGGACGTCGGCGGTATAGCCGTTCAGCTCCAGCAGGTCCTGGAGGGTGGCGGCCAGGCGGACCTCGTCCTCAATGACCAGTACGCGCATGAGAAATGCACCTCCGTGAATGGGGGCCTCAGCCCTCCAGGCCGCCGGCCGCGATGGCCAGAAGATGGGTGAGGCTGTCGGCCGTTGCTTCATAAATGGTGGGATCGCCGCCCAGGCGGATGTAGCGGCCGCTGCCGTCCAGAGACTGGGCGCCCACGGTCAGGAAAAAGGTCTGCTCCGCGCCGCCCTCCGTGCTGTATACCGCCTCCATCTGGGCGGCGGGGGCGTCAAAGCCGCACAGGGACACGGCCTCGTCCGTGGGCTGATAGTCCACGCAGCGGGTGAGGGTCAGCATTTCCAGCTCTCCCAGCAGGCCCTGGACGGCGGGGGCGTCGGTGACGTTGGCACCGCCGGAGCGCCAGGTGGCCTCGTCGCTGCCCTCCGCCCGCTGGGCGGTGAGGACCGTGGGCACCTCCCCGTCAAAGATGATGGACACCAGCGTTTTGCCGGTGAGGGCCGGCAGCACCGGCAGCTCCATCATGCTGTAAATGGGGACGGCCATTTTTTCCACCAGGGCGCCGTCATAGATGTACACGGTGGATTCGTCGCCGTTTTTCAGGGCGTAGTAGCTGGTGCCGTCGGTGGTGGTCTTGCCGAAGGTCAGGGTCGTGGTGGCGCCGCCGGCGTCCGTGACAGTGAGATAGGCCTGGGGGTCATCCAGCTGATAGGACTCCATGGTGCCCTCCGGCACCAGGGTCTGCTGGGGCTTCAGGCCCGCCACAAGGCCGCAGATCTCCGTGACGGTGCTGTCATCCAGGGGGAAGTCCGGGTCGTCGGCCCAGGTCCAGCGGTCTGTCTCCGGGTCCACGGTGAAGGAGAGGGTCGTGTCTCCGTTGCTGTATGCCAGGGCGGTGTAAGGATGCTGGGTGGCGGTGATGGCGTTCTGGCCGCTTTCCGCGGCGCTGGCCAGCGTCTGCCGGTACTGGTGGTAGCGGAAGCCCGCCGCCAGCAGAACGGCCACTACCAGAATGCCCAGAACCATCGAAAGAAAGGCGATGAGCCGCCTCTGTCTCCAATCCATATCCATAAAGGGGAACTCCTCCTGTTGTGATATATGGAGGATTATATCACAACCCTCCGCCGCAGGATAGCGTTTATTATGAACGTTTCAGCTGAAATCCACCTGAAAGCCTCTCCCGGCGGGCAAAGCGCCGTTCAGAAACCGAAAAAAACCGGGGTTTGCAAGGATTTTCCAATGGGAGGTCCTTGCAAAAAAACAAGGGTTTTTATATAATAGAACCGCAATACCCGGGACGGTATGCGACCGCCCGGCATCATGGAGGAAGAAAGCATATGAGAGGTGTCCATAGCGCGGTGGACGATATCCGCCGCAACGTATTCACCGAGGTGGCCCGTCTGGCCTATGAGGACGGCGATTTGAGCCGTGTGGACGAGATCCCCTACAAGATGATCCAGGGCGAGGTGGCCAAGCACCGCCACGACGTGTTCCTGGAGCGTGCCATCGTCCAGGAGCGGCTCCGTCTGGCCCTGGGCATGAACCTGCAGTCCGCGGAGGAGCAGATGCCCATCTCCGCCAGCATCCAGGAGGCCGCCACCGACCAGAAGTATTTTGAGGAGCCCCTGGTGAATATCATCCCCTTCGCCTGCAACGCCTGCCCCCCCAAGCAGGTCCGCATCACGGACAGCTGCCAGGGCTGCATTTCCCATCCCTGCATGAATGTGTGTCCCAAGGACGCCATTTACCTGGATAAGGACAAGCACTGCCACATTGACCAGGACAAGTGCATCAAGTGCGGCAAGTGCTTCAACCAGTGCCCCTACCGGGCCATCAGCAAGATCGAGCGCCCCTGCGCCGCCGCCTGCGGCATGGACGCCATCGAGTCCGACGAGCTGGGCCGGGCCAAGATCAATTACGACAAGTGTGTCTCCTGCGGCATGTGCCTGGTGAACTGCCCCTTCGCCGCCATCGCCGACAAGAGCCAGATCTTCCAGATCGTCACCGCCATCAAGCGCAGCGAGGAGGTCATTGCCTGCGTGGCGCCCGCCTTCGTGGGCCAGTTCGGCAAGGATGCCACCCCCGCCAAGATCAAGGCCGCCATGCGCCAGCTGGGCTTTGCCGACGTGGTGGAGGTGGCCATCGGCGCAGACCTGTGCACCGTGGAGGAGGCCCGGGACTTCCTGGAGGAGGTCCCCGCCAAGCAGCCTTTCATGGGCACCTCCTGCTGCCCCGCCTGGTCCGTCATGGCCAAGAAGCTGTTCCCCCAGTTCAAGGATTACATCTCCATGGCCCTGACCCCCATGGTCATCACCGCCCGCATGGTGAAAAAGGACCATCCCAACGCCCGCATCTGCTTCGTGGGCCCCTGCGCCGCCAAGAAGCTGGAGGCCAACCGCCGCTCCGTCCGCTCCGACGTGGACTTCGTGCTGACCTTCGAGGAGCTCCAGGGCATGTTCGACGCCAAGGAGATCGACTTTGCCACCATCGTTCCCGGTCCCGATGACAATATGGACGAGGGCACCGGCATGGGCCGGGGCTTCGCCGTGGGCGGCGGTGTGGCCGCCGCTGTGGTGGAGGCCATCAAGCACATGGACCCCGACCGGGAGGTCAAGATCGAGTACGGCGACGGCCTGCGGGAGTGCCGCAAGATGCTGGCCATGGCCAAGGCCGGCAAGCGGGACGGCTACCTGCTGGAGGGTATGGCCTGCCCCGGCGGCTGCGTGGCCGGCGCCGGCACCATCCAGCCGGTGAAGCAGAGCGCCGTCAGCGTGGAGAAGTTCAAAAACGACGCCGCTGAGATGAGCTGCACCGTCAGCCCCCACCTCCACCGCCTGGAAGAAGTGGAGGAGCGCGGCGAATAAGAGACCGCGTATTCCGTATCCATGGAGCGCCCCCGCCGTCAGGCGGGGGCGTTTTTGTTTGTTGAAGAAGGCGGGAATACCAGATAACGGGAAGGAAGATAGTTACGAAAGAAACCCAGGCGGGGGCGCTTTTGGCAGGTTTTGGTTGCATCCGGGGGATATTTCCCGTATACTGTATGCTGTGAGTATTGTATGAATTTGGGGAGAGGAGGCGGCCTTTGTGGCGGGAACCGTTCTGATCGTGGATGACAACCCTGTGAACCGCACGGTGCTGGCCAATATCCTGAAGGGGGAATACGAAACGCTCCAGGCGGCCGACGGCGCGGAGGCGCTGGAGCTCGTCCGGCAGCGAACGTCCCCCCTCTCCGCCATTTTGTTGGACCTCATCATGCCCGGCATGGATGGCTACGCGTTTTTGGAGGCCCTGGGCCGGGAATTTCCCAGAGCCGGCATCCCCGTCATCGTGGTCACCGGCGACACGGAGGCCGACGCGGAGGTGCGGGCCCTGGACCTGGGGGCCACGGATTTCCTGGGAAAGCCCTACCGGCCCCGCGTCATCCTGGCCCGGCTGAAAAACATCCTCCAGCTGCGGGAAAACGCCGCCCGGCTCCACCGGGTGGAGCGGGACAGTTTGACGGGCCTTTACAACCAAGAGGGCTTTTACCAGCAGGTGGAGACCCTCCTGCGCCGGGAGCCGGGGCTGGAAGTGGATATCGTGGCCGTGGATATCGGCAATTTCAAGCTGGTAAACGCCCTGTACGGCGTCAATGTGGGAGACGAGGTACTGCGGCAGACGGCGCGGCGGCTCCAAAAGCAGTTCAGCCGCGCCATCCTGGCCCGGCGGACCGCCGACCAGTTCCTCATGGCCTTTCCCGGCGGCGGGGTCGGCGGCGAGGAGCTGTGGGACCAGATCCGGGGGTGGACGAATCCCCTGGGCTTGAACCTGCCGGTGCGGCTGGGCATCTGCGCCGCCCGGGGCACGGCGGTGCCGGTATCCGTCCTGTGCGACAATGCCAAGATCGCGGCGGATTCCATCTGGAACCGCTATGACTGCCACTGGGCGGTTTATGACGACGCCATCCGGACCCGCCTGGAGACGGAGCAGCAGCTGGCGGACGATCTGGAAGCAGCCCTGCAAACCGGCCAGCTGGAGGCCTGGTATCAGCCCAAGTGCGACCCGGCCACCGGAAAAGTGGTGGGCGCCGAGGCCCTGGTCCGGTGGAACCACCCCACCCGGGGCTCCCTCTCCCCTGATGCCTTTGTGCCCTTGTTTGAGCGCAACCGCCTCATTTTGAAGCTGGACCGGTTCATGTGGGAGCGGACCTGCCGGGACCTGGCAGCCTGGCAGCAGGCGGGCCATCCGGCGGTGCCGGTGTCCGTGAACGTATCCCGGGTGGATGTGTACCAGCGGGACCTGGCGGAGCAGCTGGGAGCATTGCTGGACCGGCTGGGCATCCGGCGGGACATGCTGCCGCTGGAGATCACGGAGTCCGCCTACTGTGACGATCCCGCCCAGCTGAACGATACCATCCGCCGCCTGCGGCATGCGGGCTTCCGGGTGGAGATGGACGATTTCGGCAGCGGCTGGTCCTCCCTGAACGCCCTGACGGAGCTGCCGGTGGACGGCGTGAAGCTGGACCGGAAATTCCTTCAGGACCTGGAGACAGAGCAGGGAGAGCGATTTGCCCGGCATCTGGTGGAGATGATCGGTGACCTGGGCATCCCCATGACGGCGGAGGGCGTGGAGAGCGCCCGTCAGGCCAGCTTTCTGCGGGAGCTGGGCTGCCGTTCCGCCCAGGGGTTGTATTACGCGCCGCCCATGCCCCGGGAGCGGTTTGAGGCCTACCTGTTGGAGCGCTTATAAATAAAACGATCCGGACGGATTTCCGTCCGGATCGTTTTTGTCAATACAGCTGGGTGAGCAGCTCCGCGCAGCGCTCGATGCCCAGCACACCGCTGTCCAGGGCGATGTGGTAGTTCCGGGCCTGGCCCCACTGGCTGTCCGTGTAGAACTGGTAATAGGCCGCCCGGCGGCGGTCCTTGTCCTGGAGCCGCTTCTGGGGAGAATCCTGGCGCTGGCCGTAGACCTCCACGATGCGCTTTGCCCGGAAGGACATGTCCGCGTGGATAAAGGCGGTGAGGCAATCCGCCTTCTCCCGGAGGATGAAGTCCGCGCAGCGGCCCACGATGACGCAGGGGCCCTTTTCCGCCAACTCCAAGATCAGCTCCCGCTGAAGGACCCACAGCCGGTCCTGGGAGGTGAGGCCGTCGGAGAACCGGGAGGCCAGGGCGTTGGACAGCCAGCCGGCGTGGGCGGCGTATTCCCCCTGCTCCTGGATATAGCCCTGGGTAAAGCCGCTTTTTCGGGCCAGCTCCTCCAGGATCTCCTGGTCATAGCAGGGGATGTTCAGGGCCTTTGCGGCCATGCGGCCGACGGTGCGGCCGCCGCTGCCGAATTCCCGGCTGATGGTGATGATGCGTTCAGACATGAGGGCCTCCTTCCTGGACGGTGAGAGCGCGGTAGGTGGATACGATGGCGATCACAGAGATGACAAAGGTCAAAGCGTCGGAAACGGGCATGGAGTACAGCACGCCGTCCAGCCCGAACAGCACCGGCAGCAGCAGGGCGAAGCCCACGCCGAACACCACCTCACGGACCATGGACAAAACCGTGGACAGCAGGGCCTTGCCCAGGGACTGCAAGTAGATGAAAGCCGCCTTGTTCACACAGGCCAGGGGCAGCATGCACAGGTAGACCCGGAAGGCCTTCTTGGCAAACTGGGTATAGTAGATGCTTTCGTTGCTGGCGCCGAACAGCTGGATGAGCTGGCCCGGCAGCAGCTCCGCGATGAGCAGGGCGATGATGCCCACGCAGGCCTCCGCCGTCAGCAGGTAGGTGAACAGCTGCTTGGCCCGGTCAGCCCGGCCGGCGCCGATGTTGTAGCCCACGATGGGGATGCAGCCGGCGGCCATGCCCACCACGACGGAGATGACGATCTGGAAGAACTTCATGACGATGCCCACCACCGCCATGGGGATCTGGGCGTACTGCTCCTGGCCGAAGGTCTCATCCAGGGCGCCGTACTTGCGGATCATGTTGTTGACGGCCGCCATGGCCGCCACCAGGGAGATCTGGGAGAGAAAGCTGCAAATGCCCAGGGGAATGAATTTGCGGATGACCTTCCAGTTGGGAACAAAGCTCCGCTTTTCCAGCTGTACGGCCTTCAGGTGGCAAAGATACCACACCGACAGCACGGCGGTGAGGACCTGGCCCAGCACCGTGGCCACGGCGGCGCCCATCATGCCCCACCGGAAGCCGAAGATAAACACCGGGTCCAGCACGATGTTCACGGCGGCGCCGGCCAGGGTGCTGGCCATGGCAAAGGCGGGGCTGCCGTCGGAGCGGATGATGGGGTTCATGGCCTGGCCAAACATATAGAAGGGAATGCCCAGGGTGATATAGAAAAAGTACTCCTGGGAGAGGTCAAAGGTCTCCTGGTTCACCCGGCCGCCGAAGGCCGTCAAAATGGGGTCTGCCAGCAGCAGGTACAGCAGCGTCACCACCAGGCTGGTGACCACGCACAGCGTCACGGCGCTGCCGATGCTGCGGTGGGCGTTCTCCTTGTTCCGGGAGCCCAGGCAGATGCTGACGTAGGCGCAGCAGCCGTCGCCGATCATAACGGCCAGGGCCAGGGCCACCACCGTCAGGGGAAACACCACCGTGTTGGCGGCGTTGCCGTAGGAGCCGAGATAAGACGCGTTGGCGATGAAAATTTGGTCCACGATGTTGTAAAGAGCCGCCACCAGCAGGGAGATGACGCAGGGAACGGAATATTTCCGCATCAGGGTGCCAAGCTTTTCCGTTTCCAGAAAAGCGTTGACGTTTGCTTCGCTCATGGTTCAAAAACCTCCTCGTATGAAAAAAGACAGGACCCCGCCGGAAACAACCGCTTCCGGACGCACGTCCTGTCATTCGACAAAAAAACGTGGGGCAAGCAACTGGATTTACGCAGTTACGCCACACGCTGTACCAAGACTTTATCAGATTTTTGCCGGAGGCGCAAAGGGAGTTTTGCACAAAAAGCGGCGGCTGTCGCGGTGAGAGTTTTACACGCAAAAAGCATCCCGGGCATTTGCCCGGGATGCTTTTTGAACCTTACAGGAGACCGCGCCCTTTCAGCATTCCCAAAATCACAACAGCGAAAAACGCTGCCGCGCAGAGGCCAATAAAAATGTCGATGTATTTCAGGGGCACGCCCCGGAATTTCTCATACAGCTTTTCAATGGCGTTGAGCTGGCTGGGGTCGCGGCGGGGGTCCTTCTTTTCGTTTTCCATGGAGCTCACCACAGCGGAAAGCGGCTCACTTCTTGGCCAGGTACTTCCGCAGGTCCAGAGCGACGGCCACGATGATGACCAGGCCCTGGGCAATGAAGGTGTAAGCGGGGTCCACACGGAGGAACTGCAGGCAGATCTTCAAGATCTCAAACACCAGCACGCCCACCAGGATGCCGGGGACCTTGCCCACGCCGCCGTTGGTGGAGACACCGCCGATGGTGCAGGCCGCGATGGCTTCCAGCTCGTAGCCGAAGCCGGTGGCGGTGGAGGCGCCGCCGGCCTTGGCGCCCACCAGGAAGCCGGCCAGACCGTACAGCACGGCGGCCAGGATGTAAATGCGGATCAGGGTGGCGGTGACGTTGACGCCGGCCACCTGGGCGGCGTTCTCGTTGCCGCCGATGGCGTACATGTACTTGCCGTGGCGGGTCTTGTTATACAGGAACCACATGAACAGGCCCACGATAATGGCGAAAATGGCCAGGTAGGGGATGGGGCCCAGGGAGCCCAGGGCCACTCTGGAGTAGCTGCTCTTGAAACCGCCCATGGGCTGGTTGTCCGTGATGACGGAGCACAGGCCGTAGACGATGGTCTGCATACCCAGGGTGGCGATGAAGGGGGGCACCTTCAAATAAGCGATGACGCAGCCGTTGACGGCGCCGAAGCAGCCCATGATGACCATGACGATCGGCAGAGCCAAGAACCAGGGGATGTCGGGGAAGCCGGGCAGCATCCGGGCGGCATAGTCCACGCTCTGGAGCATCATAGCGGACAGGCAGGCGGCCAGGCCCACCTGACGGCCGGCGGACAGGTCCGTGCCCTTGGTGATGAGGCAGCCGGATACGCCGCAGGCGATGATGAAGCGGGGAGACACGTTGGCGATCAGGTTTTTCAGGTTATTGGCACTGAAAAAGTTCTGGGTGCTGAAGCCCACCACCAACGCCAGAATGGCGATGAGGATAATGATGGCGTTGTTGGACAGGAATTTTTTAATGTTGAATTTTTTCTCCATGGTTTTCTCTCTCCTCCTTATTCAAACTGTGTCGCCAAAGCCATGATGTTCTCCTGGTTGGCGTCCTTGCCGTCGATAAAGCCGGTGACACGGCCGTCGCACATGACCATGATGCGGTCGGACATACCGATCAGCTCACTCATTTCGGAGGAGATCATGATGATGCTCTTGCCCTGCTTGGCAAGCTCGGCAATGATACAGTAGATCTCATATTTGGCACCCACGTCGATGCCGCGGGTGGGCTCGTCCAGAATGAAGACATCCGGGTCGTTGGCAAGCCAGCGGCTGATCAGCACCTTTTGCTGGTTGCCGCCGGACAGAGACTGGATCAGCGTCTTGGAGGACGGGGTCTTGATGGACAGCTTCGCCACGTTGTCCTGCACCAGCTGCTCGATCTTCTTGTCATCCAGCATGATGCCGCCGATGAGATACTTGTTCAAGGAGGACACGGAGACGTTGTCCGCAATGGACAAGACGCCCAGGATGCCGGTGGCCCGGCGGTCCTCCGTCAGCATGGCGATGCCGTTGTTGATGGCGTCACGGGGCTGGCTGATCTTCAGCTCCTTGCCCTTGTATGTAATGGTGCCGGCACTGTGGCAGCGCAGGCCGAACAGGCCCTCCATCAGCTCTGTGCGCTGGGCACCCACCAGACCGGCCACGCCCAGGATCTCACCCTTGCGGACGGTAAAGCTGGCATGGCGGAAGCTCTTGGGGTTGATGGAGGTGAAGTCCTTCACCTCAAATACCACCTCGCCGGGGACGTTTTCCCGGGTGGGATACAGGTTGGACAGCTCCCGGCCCACCATCTTGGTGATAATGAAGTCCGTGGTCAGGTCCTTGGAAGACCAGGTGCCGATGTACTGGCCGTCCCGCATGATGGTGACCTCGTCGCTGATGCGGAGGATCTCGTCCATTTTATGGCTGATATAGACGATGGAAACGCCCTTGGACCGCAGCTCGTCCACAATGGTGAACAGTGCTTCCACCTCAGCGGCGGTCAGGGAGGACGTAGGTTCGTCCAGGATCAACACTTTGCAGTCCGCGGACACGGCCTTGGCGATCTCCACCAGCTGCATCTGGGACACGCTCAGGGAGCCCAGCTTGGCCTTTGGGTCAAAATTCAGGTGGACCTCTTTCAGTACCCTGGCGGCGTCCTCGTACATTTTTTCGTGGTCAATGATGGTGATAGGTCCCACTTTCTTGGTGGGATAGCGGCCCACGTAGATGTTCTCACCGATGCTGCGCTCAGGAATGGGCTGCAGCTCCTGGTGGACCATGGCGATGCCCCGGTTCAGGGCATCCAGGGGGCCCTTGATCTCAACAGGCTCCCCTTCATAAAGGACTTCGCCCTCGTCCATGTGATAAATGCCGAACATGCATTTCATCAACGTGGACTTGCCGGCGCCGTTTTCGCCCATGAGGGCATGGACGGTGCCGGGGCGGAGTTTCAGCTGCGCGTGGTCAAGCGCCTTGACGCCGGGGAACGTTTTGACGACGCCACGCATTTCCAGACGATATTCTGACAATTTACTGGCCCCCCTTTGGTTTTGATTGGCTTGCCCTTCTTAAATCGCGTTGCGGGGATAACGGAGACTGTCCTGATATGCCGGCCAATCAAAGAACAGCCGAAGCTTCTCCCTCTCTCTTTTAAACGTGTCTAAAACGTAAGCTGCGCGCAATGTGGAGACGATGGGCAGTGATTATAGGAAAGGGGTGCGTGCGCTTAAGCACACGCACCCCTTCAGAGTATGCGGTTGTGGACGAAATTACTTCATGAACTCAGCCACGTTGTCGGGAGTGACCTTCACATAGTCGACATACACGCTCTGCTCACCAGCGGCATAGGTGTCGCCGGCCAGCAGGCCTTCCATGCACTCCACAGCCTGGGAGGCCTGGCCCTTGGCATCGTTCAGGACGGTGCCGGTCATGTTGCCGGCCTGGACCTCGTTCAAAGCGGCATCCAGCGCGTCAACGCCCACCAGGTAGATGTCCTCGTTGACCTTGCGGCCGGCGGACTGGATGGACTGCAGGGCGCCGATGGCCATGTCATCGTTGTTGCAGAACACGACCTCGATCTGGTCGCCGAACTGAGCCAAGTCGTTGGCGCAGATGGTCTGGCCCTTCTCACGGTCCCAATCGCCGCGGGTCAGGTTCAGCTGCTCGACCTCAACGCCGGCGTCGGTCAGAGCCTTGACGGAATACTCGGTGCGCAGCTGGGCGTCGATGTTCTCGGGGTCGCCCTGGATCATGATGTAAGAGACCTTGCCGTCGCCGTTGATATCGCCCTTGTTGGCGGTATCCAGGATCAGCTCGCCCTGCATGGTGCCGGACTGAGAGGCGTCGGCACCGACATAGACCAGCTTGTCATAAGCGGCCATCTCGTCGGCGGTGGGCTCACGGTTGATGAGGACGGTGGGGATGTTTGCGGACTTCACGGTGTCGATGATGGTAGCGGCAGCGGAAGTCATGACGGGGTTGATGATCAGCGCGTCAACGCCCTGGGTGATGAAGGTGTTGATCTGCTCGTTCTGCTTGGCCTGGTCGTTGTTGCCGTCCACGACGGTAACGGTGTAGCCCTTGCCTTCCAGGATCTCCTGCAGGGCGTTACGGTAGGTGGTCATGAACGCGTCGTCGAACTTGTAGATGCAGACACCGATGGTGCCGCCACCCTCAGCGGGAGCCTCAACGGGGGTCTCGGCAGGCGTCTCAGCAGGGGCCTCCTCCTTCTTTCCGCCGCAGGCAGCCAGGCTCAGGACCATGACGCCGGTCAGAAGCAATGCAAGAAACTTCTTCATTTCAATCTTCTCCTTCAATGAATTTGCGCGGCAGACAAAGCGTGTCCACCACACGTAAATAGTAACACCCGCTTTGTGAATTGTCAATAAAAACCCCCGGCGCACAAACGGGAATTTATTACACTTCACAACAAAATTCGAGGAACAAAATTACGCCGGAAAAGGCGAACTCTTCCGGCGTAATCCATTACGTGCAATTAAAATTGGTACAGAGCGATGATGAGGGGCATAGTGATGATGCACAGCAGCGTGGTCACCACATTGATGGAGCCGGCGTATTCCCCCTCGCTGCCGTAGACCTGGGCGATCTGGGTCACAGCGGAGGCGGAGGGCGTGATGGCGGCCAGAAAGCTCACCAGCAGAATGGTCTCCCCGTTGGGCGCCAGCCGGGCAAGGCCGCTGTATTTCAGAAGCATCATGACCACCAGCGGATAGCCCACCAGCCGCAAAAAGGCCACCTTCCAAATGCCCCGGGAGGCCACCAGGCGGCGGAAGTCCACGTTGCCCATGAGCATACCCGCCACCATCATGCACATGGGGCCCACCATGCTGCTCACAGACGCCATGGTGCCCACCACCAGGTCGGGCAGGGAGATGTGCAGGAAGAACAAAACGGCCCCGACGAAAATGGACACGATGTTCACGTTCAGCAGGATCTTCCGCAGGGAGATGGTCCGCTCCCCGCTGAGCAGAATGCGGCAGTGGCTCCACAGCAGGGGCAGTTGGACGATGACGTACATGCTGGTGAAAATGATCCATTCCCTGCCCAGAATGGCGCTGACGATGGGCACGATGAGATTGCCGGCGTTGGAGTAGATGGCGGAGGCCTGCTCCACCGGACCCAGCCGCAGGGGCCGCCGCAGCAGGTACGTCAGCAAAAACATCACCACATGGATGAGCACCGCCGTACCCAGGGACAGTGCCAGGCCCTGCAGCATTTCCGCCGTGCAGTCGATCTGAAAGGAAGCCACAATGACGCAGGGCATCACCACATACAGCACCACCACGGACAGCACGCGGCTGTCCGCCGGTTTCAGCAGCTTTGCCCGCACCAGGCAAAAGCCCAGCAGCATACACAAGAACAGCTGAGCGATCTGTTTCAGCAGTAAAAGACTGATCATGGGATCCGGCTCCTTTTTTCATCATGGTGCCCATTGTAGCACAGCTTCCCCGCCTGCCGCAATGTAGGAGCTGGTGGAGCTTTCCGCCGCCGGTTGGGAGGCCCTTTGTGCATTATGGCCTGCCGGCGCGGTACTCCGTGGGGCTGACGCCCATTTCCCGGCGAAAGACCCGGGAGAAATAGAAGGGGTCCTCAAACCCGGCAGAGGTGGCCACGGTCCCCACCGGCAGGGCGCTGTGCCGCAGCAGTTGTGCCGCCCGCTGGATGCGGTAGCGGGTCAGATACTCGCTGGGGGAACAGCCGAAGGCGGTCTGAAAGGCCCGGTAGAGATAGCTGCGGCTGACGCCTGTCTGCCGGGCGATCTGCTCCACGGTGACGGAGCGGGAGTAGTTTTGCTGGATGAAAACGGCGCCCTGCCTGGCATAGTCCTCCAGGGCGTCCTCCCCCCGGTGCTGTCCACTCTCCATCAAAAGCCCCAGGGCGGCCTGGAGGTAGCCCGCCATCCGCACGGCGCTGGGGTAGTCGCCGCCCCGGGCCTTGTAAATATCCAGCAGCGCCTGGCGCAGCTGCTCCCCGGCGGCGGGCCGCAGCACGGGGCATTTGCGGGAAAAGGGCGTCTGGGCCAGCAGCAGCCCCGCCGAGGGGCCCGCGAAGCCCGCCCAATAGTACTCCCAGGGGTCCTCGTTATCCGCCCGGTAGTAGATAGGCGTGTCCGGGAAGGCCAGAAACGCCTCCCCCGGGCCGGGGACGAAAGTCCTGCCGCCGGCCTCGTAGCTCCCCCGGCCGGAGACAATGTAGTGCAGCAGGTAGTGGTCCCGGACGCCGGGGCCCCAGCCATAGCCCGGCGGGCACTTTTGAAAGCCTGTATTGTATACGGTCAGGGACAGCTCCTCCCGCTGGGCGGTCTTGAAGCTGTATTTGAAATCCTCTGTCAATATCCCCACTCCCCTCTCTGGTCCAAGCCTGTCTCCAGCATACACGCACGCAATCGGTTTTGCAACTAAAATCCAGGCCAAAGCGACGGCGGGACATGGAAAGCGGCGGCGGAAGCTGGTACTTTTAAAATAACGAATGATAAGGAGGAACCGCCTGTGGAACCCATCAGCCTGGAAAAGCGCATCCAAGACCCCGCCTTTGGGGAGAAATTGACCCACCTGTACGGCCAGGAGGGTGCCGGGGACGCCCGCGCCCGCTGCGCCGCCGTCATCGCCGGCTTCACCAAGACCTTTGAGAGCCTGCCGGAGGCATTGTTCAGCGCCCCGGGCCGCACGGAGCTGGGCGGCAACCACACGGACCACCAGCATGGCCATGTGCTGGCCGCCGGCGTGGACCTGGACATCCTGGCCGCCGCCGCTCCCAACCAGAGCGGCATGATCCGTGTCCAGTCCCAGGGCTATCCCCTCATCGTGGTGGACCTCCATGAGCTTGCCCCCAAGCCCGAGGAGGAGAACACCTCCGCCGCCCTCATCCGGGGCGTGGCCGCCCGGCTGAGCGCCCTGGGCTGCCCCCTGCAAAACGCCGGACTGGACGCCTATTTGGTGTCCAACGTGCCCGGCGGCAGCGGCCTTTCCTCCTCCGCCGCCTTTGAGGTCCTCATGGGCACCATGCTCAACGACCTGTTCTTCGGCGGCCGCTGCACGGCTGTGGAGATCGCCCAGATCGGCCAGTACGCGGAAAACGTGTTCTTCGGCAAGCCCTGCGGCCTCATGGATGAGACCGCCTCCTCCGTGGGCGGCGTGGTGGCCATCGACTTTGCCGACACGGAGCGCCCGGTGGTGGAGCGCATCGACCTGGACCTCCACGCCGCGGGCTACGCATTGTGCATTCTGGACTCCGGCGCCGGCCACGCGGACCTGACCGGCGAGTACGCCGCCATCACCGACGAGCTGAAGGCCGTGTGCCGGTACTTCGGCAAGGAGGTGCTGCGGCAGGTGCCCCGGGAGCAGTTCCTGGCGGCCCTTCCCCAGGTGCGCAAGGCCGCCGGCGACCGGGCCGTGAACCGGGCCTTCCACTTCTACGGGGAGGACCGGCGGGCCCGGGAGGAGGCCCAGGCTCTGAAGAATGGGGACTTTGAGGGCTTTTTGCAGCTGGTGCGGGAGTCCGGCCGCTCCTCCGCCATGTACCTCCAGAACGTCATCCCCACCGGTCAGACCGTGGGCCAGGAGCTGATGGTGACCATCGCCCTGTGCGAATGCCTGCTGGAGGGCCGGGGCGCCGTCCGGGTCCACGGCGGCGGCTTCGGCGGCACGGCTCAGGCCTTTGTGCCTCTGGACATGCTGGAGCGGTTTAAGGAGAAGACGGAGGCCGTGCTGGGCCAGGGCAGCTGCCACGTGGTGACCATCCGGCCCGAGGGCGGCGTCCGTCTGGCGTGAAAAGGAGGAAAACACCATGATCCATCAGTATATCGCGGACCTGACGGGCTACGCCTTGCAAACGGGTCTGATCGAGGCGGCCGATTTCACCTGGGCGGTGAACAGCCTGCTGCAAGTCCTGGGCCTGGACGCCTGGGAGGAGTGTGTTCCCGCGGAACGGCCCCTGGAGGAGATCTTGACCGGCATTTTGGACTGGGCGGAGGCCCAGGGCCGCATCGACGGCGGCGTCACCGGCCGGGACCTGCTGGATACGAAGCTCATGGGCGTCCTGACGCCCCGGCCCTCCCAGGTCCTCGCGGTGTTCCGGGACAAGTACCGCCAGTCCCCGGAGACCGCCACGGACTGGTACTACAAATTCAGCCAGGACACGGACTACATCCGCCGCTACCGCATCGTGAAGGATGTGAAGTGGGTGGCGCCCACCCCCTACGGCGACTTGGACATCACCATCAACCTCTCCAAGCCGGAAAAGGATCCCAAGGCCATCGCCGCCGCCAAGCTGGCGCCCCAGAGCGGCTATCCCAAGTGCCTGCTGTGCCGGGAGAACGAGGGCTACGCCGGCCGGATGAACCATCCCGCCCGTCAGAACCACCGCATCATACCCATTACCATCAATCAGGAGGATTGGTTTTTCCAGTACTCCCCCTATGTGTACTATAACGAGCACTGCATCGTGTTCAACGGGCAGCACGTGCCCATGAAGATCGACCGGGCCACCTTCCGCAAGCAGCTGGACTTCATCCGGCAGTTCCCCCATTATTTCGTGGGCTCCAACGCGGACCTGCCCATCGTGGGCGGCTCCATTTTGAGCCACGACCACTTCCAGGGCGGCCGCTACACCTTCGCCATGGAGAAGGCCCCTGTGGAGCAGGCGGTCTCCTTCCCCGGCTTTGATGACGTGGAGGCGGGCATCGTCAAGTGGCCCATGTCCGTCATCCGGCTCCGCTGCGGGGACGACAACCGCCTGGTGGACCTGGCGGAGAAGATCCTGCGCTCCTGGCGGGGCTATACCGACGAGGCGGCCTTTATTTTCGCCGAGACGGAGGGCGAGCCCCACAACACCATCACCCCCATCGCCCGGATGCGGGACGGCCAGTACGAGCTGGACCTGGTGCTGCGGAACAACCTCACCACCGAGGAATTCCCCTTAGGCGTGTACCATCCCCACCAGGAGCTCCACCACATCAAAAAGGAGAACATCGGCCTTATCGAGGTCATGGGCCTGGCGGTGCTGCCCTCCCGGCTGAAGGGAGAGCTGGCTCTCCTGGCGGAGGCCCTGGTGGCCGGCCGGGACATCCGGGCCGACGAGACGCTGGCAAAGCACGCCGATTGGGCGGAGGAGCTGCAAAGCCGCTATACCTTTACCCGGGAAAACGCCATGGACATCCTCAAGAAAGAAGTGGGCGTTGTGTTTGCCCAGGTGCTGGAGCACGCCGGTGTGTACAAGTGCACGGCCGAGGGCCGGGCGGCGTTTTTGCGGTTCATCGAAAGCGTAAAGTGAGGGCGGACAGATGTGTGAAGTAAGACCCTTCGGCACCCTGCGGGGGCAGGATGTGCCCCTCATCCGGCTGACGGACGGAGACATTTCCGTGGAGCTGCTGCCCTACGGCGCCGCTATCCGCGCGCTCTGGGTGCCGGACCGGGAGGGCCGGTCCACGGACATCTGCCTGGGCTATGACACCCTGGAGGAGTACCGGGACCAGGATGCCTGCTTCGGCGGCACCATCGGCCGGTGCGCCAACCGCATCGGCGGCGCCTCGTTCACCGTGGACGGCACGGAATACCGCCTCACCGCCAACGAGGGGGCCAACACCCTCCACGGCGGCGGAGAGGGCTTTCACAAGAAGCTGTGGCGCTACGCCTGCGGGGAAAACAGCGTCACATTCACCCTGGACTCCCCTGACGGGGAGGAGGGCTTCCCCGGCAGCCTCCGGGCGGAGGTGACCTACACCCTGCAAAACCGCACCCTCACCATGGAGTACCGGGCCAAAAGCGACAAGACCACGGTGGTGAATCTCACCAACCATGCCTATTATAATTTGGCGGGCCACAACGGAGGCCCGGTCCACGACCATCATCTCCGGCTGCGGGCGGACCGCTACACCCCCGCCGGCGCGGGCAACGTGCCCACTGGCGAGCTGGCGGACGTGACGGGCACGGCGCTGGACCTGCGGCAGGACACCAGGCTGGCAGAGCGGCTGGGCAGCCAGACCCTGTCCGCCAGCCGGGGCTATGACCACAATTTTGTGCTGAACGGTGCCCCGGCGGCCACCCTCTGGTGTCCCCGCACCGGCATCGCCCTGGACATGACCACCACTCTGCCGGGCATGCAGCTGTACACCGCCGGCTTCCTGACGCCCCGGAAGGGCAAGGGTGGCGCCCTGTACGGTCCTGCCCACGCCGTGTGCCTGGAGCCTCAGTTCTTCCCCGACGCCGTGCACCATGAGAACTTCCCCTCCCCCCTCCTGCGGGCGGGAGAGGCGTACCGGCAAAGCATCGCCTGCCGGTTCTATGTGAAATGAAAATCCGGCCCCTGTCCAATGCAGGGGCCGGATTTTTTAAAAGCGCCAGTCGCCGTACAGGAGCTGACTGAGGTCGCACAGCTGTTGGAGCGCTCCCACAGACGCCGCGTAGTCCTTGACGCTGGCCTTGGGCGTCCAATCGGTGCCGTTTCGCCTGTTGTAGGTTTTCGTCAGCTGAGGCAGCATGGCGTTTGCTTCCTCCAGTGTGATGGTGTGTGTTTCCAAAACGCCTCCGTCCGTATAGGTCCAGGAGACCTGGTCGAGATTTTCCACCAAAGCCAGCATTAGGGGGGCGTGCCAGGTCATTTCTCTGTCCAGATGTGTTCCAAATCCGGTCCCATCCTCTGCAAATTCGATGGTCCAGCCATAGGGCCGCTGGGCGGTCTGCAAGCTGGCGGTGTAGTCGTGGAGAACGCCGATCCCCAAGATTTCTGCGATGTGTCCCAGGGCGGGGGCGTTGCCGACATAAGGCGTGCGGGATTGAAACAGCAGGATGGTTTCGGACTGGATCAGCATGCCATCCTGATAGAGAAGCTGGCCGCAGAAGTAAATCTCTCGAACGCCCTCCAATGGGATCTCCAGACGGCCATAGCCCGCGTCATGAAGGAAGGAGACGGGGCCCTGCCGGACAGTGGCCGTCACGACGCCGTCTTCCTCTGCTGTTTCCCAGCCCCAGTAGGAGATGCCGGAGGAGGTGGCGTCCACATTCAAATGAAAGACCTGGCTTTCCGCGTCGATCCGGGGAAAGAGGTACATCTCCGCCAAATTTGCCTCTTGTCCAACAAAAAATATCTTCGCGCCGATTCCGGCTATAAAGACGAAGATAGTGCACAAAACCGCCGCCGCCACCCGCCGGGCGTTTTTCCGCTTCACGGCCTTGAGATAGTCCACTTCCTTTGCCTGTTCCGCCGGCTTCCCCTCCGGCGCGGCCATGGTCTCCCGCAGCCTGGCGCACGCTGGGCACGCTGCCAGGTGGGCCTCCACCGCCGCGTTGCTCTCTTCCGAGGTCAGTCCTTCCACAAAGGCGGGCAGCAGGTCCCCCACCACACCGCAGGTCAGGTCATTTTTCATCACAGGCGCCTCCTTCTCGCAGTTTTTCCTTGCCCCGGTAAAATGTCACTCTGGCCCAGGTCTCCGTCCGCCCCAGCACGTCACCGATCTCCCGGAAGCTGAGACCACCGAACACCCGCAGATACACCACTTCCCGCCCCGGCTCCGGCAGGGCGTGGACCCGGCGCAGCAGGTCCAGGTGTCCCGCCCGGCCCAGGGCGTCCTCCTCCGCCGAGGGCAGAGGCGCGCCGGTATCCGCCTCCGGCAGGGGCACCTCCCGCTTTTGCCGGCGCAGGTGCTGATACCACAGGTGCTTTGCGATCTGGCACAGCCACACGGATACCTTGCAGCTCCCGTCGAACCGGCCGATGGAGCGGATGGCCTGGTAAAAGGTCTCCTGGGTCAGCTCCTCCGCCAGCCCCGCGTCATGGCACTGGGCCAGGAGGAACTTATAGACGGTCTGGGCGTGGCGGCGGTAAATGTCGTTCATATCGTCCATGGAAGTCCCTCCTTTCCCCTGTATATCCCACTGGGCGGGAAAACGTTACAGGAGCTTTGAAAAAAATGACGGGCAGGGCCCGTCATTTTTTATTCCAGCGTCTCCGTTTCAAACATTTCCTCAAAGGAGCGGATATAATAGTCGGACAGGCGGCGGATCTCCTCCTGCTCCTCCCGGGCAAAGTCGTCGTACACGCCGCACACCCGGAACCCGGCGGCCTTGGCGGTCTGGATGGCATGGAGGGCGTCCTCAAACACCACCGTGTCCCGCTTTGTGGACCGCAGCCGCCGCATGCACCGCTCATAGATCTCCGGGCTGTCCTTCCCCTGGCCCACCTCGGCGCAGGTGAGCATGCCCCGGAAATAGCCGTCGATGCCGGCGTGGCGCAGGGCCGCCTCCGCCAGATGGCGGTCCGTGGCGGTGGCCACGTACATACACACCCCCTCCATTTTCAGAAGGGACAGAAACTTCTTCACACCGGGCTTGGCCTCCACCTGGCTGTGGTAAAAGTCCTCCACCTGGGCCTCAATGTCCCGGACGATATCGTCCACGGATTGGGGCAGGCGGTATTCCTCCTTGCAGTAGGCGGCCCCCTGGCGCAGCGTCATGACCTTCAGCTTTTCCGCCAGGTCCGGCGCCGGCTGGATGCCCTGCCGCCGCAGCAGGCCGGGGCCCAGGTCGTCCCAGATGTACATGGAGTCCAGCAGGGTGCCGTCCATATCAAAAATCGCGCTTTGCAGTCTCATAAACACGCTCCCGCATTGAAAACATTGCAACCATTGTAACACCATGCTAGGATAAAATACAACGCCGAAACAAAAAGAGGAGGGAAAAACATGCGTTTGTTCGTGGCCATCCGCTTTTCCCCGGCGGTGCGGGCGGTGCTGCTGGACGCGGTGGACGCCCTGCGGCGCCAGGGGCGGGGCACCTTCACCCGGCCGGAGAACCTGCACCTGACCCTAGCCTTCTTGGGAGAGGTGGAGGACCCGGCTCCGGTGCTTGCGGCGTTGGCGGCGGCCTGCACCGGCGGTGCGTTTTCCCTGACCGTGGGGGGCCTGGGCCGGTTTGAGGACCTCTGGTGGGCGGGGGTCCGGGACAATGAGCGGCTGGAGGCCCTGGCTCTCCGGGTCCAGGATGCCCTGCGGCAGGCGGGCTTTTCCGTCGAACGGCGGCCCTGGCGGCCCCACATCACCCTGGTCCGCCGCTGGCGGGGGCCGCAGCCCCGCCTGACGGTGCCGGATACGGCCATGCGGGTGGAGCGGGTGTCCCTCATGAAGTCGGAGCGGGTGGAGGGCAAACTGGTGTACACAGAGCTGTGGGCTTTCCGCCTGTGAAGCGAGTAAATTGTCAAACTAAGTGCAACAAGAAAAGAGCTCAAAGTCCCACAGCTCCTGAGCAGAATGAAAGTTTAAGACTTTGCGAGGCCTGGCGTTGAT
>SFDT01000045.1 GCA_004558115.1 Clostridiales bacterium
GACATCGACCTGCTGAGTCGGGTCAAGGAACTGCTGGCTCCTGCGGGCTTTGGCCGGTTTTCCATTACCACGGCGGAACAGCATGACGAGATGATCGCCTTTACCTCCCAGCTGGCCCATGTGGTGTCCAACGCCTATATCAAAAGCCCCACGGCGGAACTGCACAAGGGCTTCTCCGCTGGCAGTTACAAGGATATGACCCGTGTAGCGTGGCTGGCCCCGGAAATGTGGGCGGAACTGTTTCTGGAAAACAAGGACTTTCTCATGGCGGAACTGGATACCCTGATGGCAAACCTGCGCCAGTATCAGGATGCCATGGTACATAACGATCTCCCCGGCCTTGTCCGCCTGCTGGACGAGGGCCGGAAACGAAAAGAGGAGGTGGATGGCCGTTGACCACCATCCATATCGCGGCCTCCCGCGAGTATGACGTTGTCATTGAGCCGGGTCTGCTGACCCGGCTGGGGACCATGGCAGCGGAACTGGGCCTTGGCCGCCGGGCCGCCGTGATCTCTGATGACGCGGTGTTCGCCCTTTACGGCGCTGCCGCCGAAAAAGCTCTGACAGACGCCGGATTTCAAGTTGATCATTTCCTGTTTCCCCACGGGGAACAGCAGAAAAATCTTTCCACCTACGGACAGGTTTTGAATTTCCTCTGCGACCGCCGCTTCACCCGCAGCGATTTCCTCGTGGCGCTGGGCGGCGGCGTGGTGGGGGATCTGGCAGGCTTCGCCGCCGCCACCTATCAGCGGGGAATTCCCTATATTCAGGTACCCACCACGCTGCTGTCCATGGTGGATTCCTCTGTGGGGGGCAAGACCGCGGTGGATCTGGACCACGGCAAAAATCAGGCGGGCTGCTTCTATCAGCCCTCTCTGGTGCTGTGCGACCCATCCCTGCTGAATACGCTGCCGGAGCGGGAATACCGGGCCGGGTGCGCCGAGATCATCAAATACGCCATGCTTTACAGCGAGGATTTTCTCCGGGAGCTGGAGAAAACCCCGGTGCGGGAGCAGTTCGAGCGGGTGATCTCCGTGTGTGTTGGCATGAAGCGGGACGTGGTCCGGGGTGATGAATTTGACCGGGGCCAGCGGGCGCTGCTGAATCTGGGCCACACCGTAGGCCACGCCGTAGAGGCTTGCAGCGGCTTCACCCTGCTCCACGGGGAGGGGGTCGCCATCGGTATGGCCATCATCACCCGGGCCGCCGTGGAAAAGGGACTTTGCACCCCGGAGACGCTGCCCCGGCTGCTGGCCGTTTTTGAGCGGTATGGCCTCCCCACAGAGACCGACTATCCCCTGACCGACATTCTGGCGGCGGCAGAGGCCGACAAAAAGCGCACGGACGATGTGACCAAGTTCATCGTACCGGAGCGGGTGGGCCATTGCCGTGTGGAGCCGGTCCCGGCCGACGAGGTGGCCGGGTGGCTGAAGGCGGGAGGTCTGCGATGATCGAAATTCTTCAGCCCGGTTTCCGTACCGGAGCCGTTCACATCCCCGCCTCCAAATCTCAGGCCCACCGGTTGCTGATCTGCGCCGCTCTGAGCCAAAATGAGACGGTGATCCGCTGCCGTGGCATTTCCAGAGACATTGCCGCCACTGCGGACTGTCTCAACGCCCTGGGCGCTGAGATCTGGCTTCGGGGTGAGGACCTGACGGTGCGGCCCATCACCCAGAAGCCCCAGGGGACCCGCCATCTGCACTGTCAGGAAAGCGGTTCCACCCTACGGTTTCTTCTGCCGCTGACCGGCGTTTTGGAAGCAGACGCCGTGTTCCACATGGAAGGGCGGCTGCCGCAGCGCCCCTTGCATCCGCTGGATCAGGTCCTGACGGATCACGGCATGACCATCCGGCAGAACCATGACCTGCTCTACTGCGGGGGACGGCTCCGCCCCGGCGAGTTTTCTCTGCCGGGGGATGTGTCCTCCCAATACATTTCCGGTTTACTGATGGCTCTGCCCCTGTTGAATGAGGGCAGCGCCCTCACCGTTACCGGCGGACTGGAATCCGCCGCTTATGTCACTATGACGGAGGACACCCTCCGCCGGGGCGGCGTCTCTCTGCGGAAAACCGGGGGGACGTGGCACATTTCCGGCGGACAGCGCCTTCGTTTCCCGGACCGTCTCACCGCCGAAGGAGACTGGTCCAATGCCGCCTTCTTCCTGTGTATGGGCGCCTTGTCCCCGGAGGGCGTCACTGTTCACGGACTGGATCTGGCCTCCTCTCAGGGGGACCGGGCCGTTTTGAACATTCTGGCCGCCATGGGTGCGCGTGTTTCCACGGAGAACGGTTCCGTAACGGTTCGTCGGGGAGAATTGGAGGGCGTGGCCATCGACGCCGGCCCCATCCCCGACCTGATCCCGGTGCTGTGCGTCACTGCTGCCGGGGCGGAGGGGGACACCCAGATCTTCAACGCTGGACGGCTCCGTTTGAAGGAATCCGACCGGCTCCGCACCACGGCTCAATTGCTGACAGCTCTGGGCGGCAGTGTGGAGGAGCAGCCCAACGGCCTTTTGATCCACGGCACGGGCCGTCTGCGGGGCGGCATTGCCGATTCCTGCGGCGACCATCGGATCGCCATGTCCGCCGCCGTGGCAGCCTGTCTGTGCGAAAGCCCGGTCACTGTGCAGGGCATGGCCTGCGTTTCCAAGTCCTACCCCCATTTCTGGGAAGATTTTGACGCGTTGAAAGGAGGGGGCCTGTGAGCCGGTACGGAGAATTTCTGCATCTGACCATCTTCGGCCAGTCCCATGCCCCGGCCATCGGCATGACCTTGGAGGGTCTGCCTGCCGGGGAGACCATCGACATGGCGGCCCTTCAGACGTTTTTGGACCGCCGTGCCCCTGGCCGCAACGATTGGTCCACCCCTCGGAAGGAGGCGGACCAGCCGGAATTTCTTTCCGGTCTGGTGGGGAACGTCACCTGCGGCGCGCCGCTTACCGCCATCATCCGCAACACCAACACCCGCTCCGGGGACTATGACGGCCTTTCCGTGGTGCCCCGCCCCGGCCACGCGGACTATACCGCCGGAGTGAAGTACGGCGGTCACGCAGATTTCGCCGGGGGCGGCGCGTTTTCCGGGCGGCTGACAGCCCCCCTGTGCATCGCCGGTGGCATCTGCCTGCAATTGCTAAAAAAGCAGGGCATTGAAGTCATCAGCCGCATCGCCTCCATCGGCTCGGTGGAAGATGTCACTCCTCTGACCGTTTCCACGGCAGGCAAGCCATTCCCGGTGGTAGATGACGCCGTAGGGGAGACCATGCGGGCAGAGATCGCCGCCGCCAAGGCGGAGGGTGACTCCGTTGGCGGCATCGTGGAATGTGCTGTGCTGGGTCTGCCCGTGGGACTGGGCGGACCACTGTTTGACGGCATGGAGGGCCGTATTTCCTCCATCGTCTTCGGTATCCCCGCCGTAAAGGGCATCGAGTTCGGCATCGGCTTCGGGGCCGCGCGGCTCCGTGGCAGCGAAAATAATGACCCCTTTGTGGTGGAAAACGGCACGGTCAGAACCACAACCAATCACTGCGGCGGCATTTTGGGCGGCATCACCAATGGGATGCCCCTGACCTTCCGGGCAGCGTTCAAGCCTACGCCGTCCATTGCCAAGGAGCAGCAAAGCGTGAATTTGAACACCCTGACCCCGGAAATTCTCCGGGTCCGGGGCCGTCATGACCCTTGCATCGTGCCAAGGGCCGTTCCCTGTATCGAAGCCGCGGCGGCCATCGCCGTATACGACGCCCTGTTGGGCCAGTCTTAAAAGGGAGGAATCTCTATGGAACTCAGTGATTATCGTGCCCGGATCGACCAGATCGACCGCCAACTGGTAGAGTTGTTTGCCCAGCGGATGAACACCGCCGCCGGCATCGCCGCCTACAAGAAGGAGCACGGCCTGCCGGTGCTGGACCCTGTCCGGGAGCGGGAAAAGCTGCTGGATGTAGCGGCGCAGGCCCCGGAGGATATGCGGGATTACACCGCCTCTCTCTACACCATGCTGTTTGAACTGAGCCGCTGCTATCAGGGACGGCTGCTGGGGAGTACATCCCCGCTGACCACGGAAATTCAGGCCGCCATTGACCAGACGCCAAACCTGTTCCCCTCCAACGTGTCCGTTGCCTGTCAGGGTGTGGCGGGGGCCTATTCCCAGCTGGCCTGTGACAAGCTGTTCAAGCTGCCTCACATCATGTACTTCGCTTCCTTTGAGGCGGTGTTTGCCGCTATCGAAAGGGGATTGTGCCGCTACGGTGTGCTGCCGCTGGAAAACAGCACCGCCGGCAGCGTCAATGCCATTTACGATCTGATGATGAAGCACGATTTCCGCATCGTCCGCAGTGTGCGGCTGAAGGTGGACCACAATCTGCTGGTGAAGCCCGGCACCAAGCGGAGCGACATCACGGAGATCTACTCCCACCAGCAGGCCTTGAGCCAGTGCGAGCAGTATCTGCAAGCCTTCCCCGATGTGAAGGTCATCCCCTGTGAGAATACCGCCGTAGCCGCCCAGAAGGTGGCGGAGGGGGACGGCCACGCCGCCGCCCTGTCCTCCCGCTCCTGCATGAAGCTGTACGGGCTGGAATGCTTAGAGGCCGGGGTGCAGGATCAGGGCAGCAACTTCACCCGGTTCATCTGCATCTCCAAGAATCTGGAGATCTACCCCGGTGCGGACCGCACCAGCCTCATGGCGGTGCTGCCTCACGAGCCCGGCTCCCTGTGCCGGGTGCTCTCCCGGTTCTACGCCTTGGGCCTGAACCTGAACAAGCTGGAAAGCCGCCCCATGCCGGAGCGGAATTTTGAATTCATGTTCTACTTTGATCTGGAAACGCCGGTATACGCCCCGGAATTTTTGCAGCTCATGGGCGAGCTGCCCTCTCTGTGCGAGGAATTTTCCTATCTGGGCAGTTACAGCGAGGTGGTCTGATGCTGCGGTGCGGACTGCTGGGGGAAACGCTGGGCCACAGCTATTCCCCCATGATCCATCACGAGTTAGGGGAGTATGACTACCGGCTCTTTGAGGTCCCCAAGGAGGACTTGGATGCCTTTCTGTGCTCCGACCGCTGGGACAGCCTGAACGTCACCATCCCCTACAAGAAGGCGGTGGTGCCCTACTGTGCAGAGCTGTCCGAGGCGGCGGAAAGACTGCAAAGCGTCAATACCCTCGTCCACCGTCCTGACGGCACGCTGTACGGCGACAACACGGACCTGTTCGGCTTTCTCTACATGGTTCGCAGCAGCGGCATCGACCCCGCTGGAAAAAAAGCGCTGGTACTGGGCAGCGGCGGGGCCTCCGTCACGGTGAAGGCCGCGCTGGAGCAGCTGGGCGCTGACGTTACCGTCATTTCCCGCAGCGGTCCGGACGATTACGACCATCTGGATCGACACGCCGACGCCCAGATCATCGCCAACACCACCCCGGTGGGAATGTATCCCCATAACGGTGCGGCGGCAGTGGATCTGCGGCGTTTTCCCCGCTGCGAGGGGGTGCTGGACATCGTCTATAACCCGGCGCTCACCGCGCTACTGCTGCAGGCGGAGGAATTGAATATCCCCCACGCTGGGGGACTTTCCATGCTGGTGGCTCAGGCCAAGCGCTCCAGCGAGCAGTTCACCGGCACGGTGATCGGCGATGAAGCCTTGGAGCGGGTGGAGCGCACCGTGAACCACCGACTGCGGAACATCATTCTCATCGGAATGCCCGGCAGCGGCAAATCCGCCGTGGCCGCCGCTCTGGGCAAAGCGCTGGGCCGGGAGGTAGTGGAGGCTGACGAATTGATCGCCCAAAGGGCCGGAATGTCCATCCCGGAGATCTTCGCCCGGTCCGGGGAGGAAACATTCCGGAAACTGGAAACAGAGATTCTGGCGGAGCAGGGCAAGCGCTCCGGCATCATCCTCTCCACCGGCGGCGGCTGCGTCACCCGGCCGGAAAACTACCCGCTGCTGCATCAAAACGGCACCATTTTCCGCCTGACCCGCGACCTTGCCAAGCTGCCAACGGAGGGCCGTCCCATTTCCCAAACCACAGACCTCGCTCAGCTTTGCGCCCGCCGGGAGCCGCTGTACCGCCGCTTTGCCGACGTGACGGTGTCCAATGACGGGGCGCTGGAGGTCACGGTACAAACCATTAAGGAGGCGCTGCTATGAAACTTCTGGTCATCAACGGGCCCAATCTGAATCTGCTGGGCCTGCGGGAGCCTGCCATCTACGGCAGCCAGAATTATGAGTCCCTGCTGGCCCTCATCCGCGCCGCCTGCGATGCCGAGGGCATCGAGGTGGACTTTGCCCAGTCCAACCACGAGGGCGCCATCGTGGACGCCATCCAGGCGGCCTACGGCGTCTATGACGGCATCATCATCAACCCCGCCGCCTACACTCACACCAGCATAGCCATTCTGGACGCGCTGAAGGCCGTGGCCATCCCTGCCGTGGAGGTCCACATCTCCGATGTGGACAGCCGGGAACCGTTTCGGCAGGTCTCCTACGCTGGCATGGCCTGCGTCAAAACCTATAAAGGTCTGGGATTCCAAGGCTATGTGGAGGCTGTGAAATTTTTGAAAGACTATCTCAGCAAGTGAGCAAGCGCGCCTTCCGAAAGGAGGCGCACTTTTCCGTTTTCCGGACGCTTTACAACCTGCGGGAAATCCAGTATGATAAGGAAAAGCCGTAAATCACCAAGGGAGGTTCTCATGGATACACTGCTGCGTCAAATTCCAAAGGTGGACGATCTGCTCCGCCTGCCCGCCCTGAACACACTGGCGGCGGAGGCGGGGACCTCCGCCGTGACGGGGGCGGTTCGCCGGACGCTGGACCGGCTCCGCGCCGATATTCTGGTGGGGACCGTCACAGAGCTGCCCTCCACGGAGGCTCTCTGCGCTCAAATCAGCGCGTCGTGCCGGGCATCCCGCCTGCCCTCCCTCCGGGGCGTTATCAATGCCACCGGGATCGTTCTGCACACCAATCTGGGCCGGGCCTGCCTGAGTGACCGTGCGTTAGCGGCAGCGAGAGGGGTCTCTCAGGGCTATTCTACCTTGGAATATGACCTGACAGCGGGGGAGCGGGGGCAGCGGTACGCCCATGTAGAGCCGCTTTTGTGCCGCCTCACCGAGGCGGAGGCCGCCATGGTGGTAAACAACAACGCAGCGGCAGTGCTGCTGATCCTCTCCGCCCTCACCGCCGGAGGAGAAGTCATTACCTCCCGTGGAGAGCTGGTGGAGATCGGCGGCTCCTTCCGGATGCCGGATGTGATGGCCGCCTGCGGCGCGGTGCTCCGGGAGGTTGGTTCCACCAACAAGACCCGCCTTTCCGACTACGCCAACGCCATCAGCGAGCAGACCCGCGCCCTTTTGAAAGTCCACACCAGCAATTACCGCATCGTGGGCTTTACGGAGAGCGTGTCCCCCGCCGCCTTAGCGGAGCTTGGCCGCTCCCGCAGCATTCCGGTCATTGAGGACTTGGGCAGCGGCTGTCTTGTAGATCTGGCACCCTTGGGCCTCCGGGATGAGCCGACGGTTCAAGCGTCCGTAAAGGCCGGGGTGGATGTATTATCCTTCTCCGGGGACAAGCTGCTGGGTGGTCCCCAAGCGGGGATCATCGTGGGCAAGCGGCACTATATCGACCTTTTGAAGCGTCACCCTCTGGCCCGCGCCCTGCGGGTGGACAAGCTGACGCTGGCCGCCTTGGAAGCAACTCTGCAAGCATATGCGGACGGCACCGCTCTTCAGGAGATCCCGGTGCTCTCCATGCTGGCCCAAACACCGGAGGAGCTGCGCCAGCGGGCAGAGTCACTCTGCCGCCGCATGGGAGAGATCGGCGTGACCGCCGAGGTGGTTTCCATGGAAAACCCGGTGGGGGGCGGGGCAGTCCCCACCCAGACGCTACCCTCCTTCGCCGTGGCTGTCGCCCCAAGGGACAGCGCCGCCGCACTGGAAGCACAGCTGCGGCAGCGGCCAGTCCCCATCATCGTCCGCATTGCCCATGACCGGTGTCTGCTGGATATGCGGACTTTGTTCCCGGCGGATCTTGACGAGATTCTTCAGGCTTTTCGGGAGACCGCTTCATGAAACACGTCATCATCGGCACGGCGGGCCATGTAGATCACGGCAAAACCGTTCTAGTCAAGGCGCTCACCGGCACCGATACGGACCGCCTGGCGGAGGAAAAGCGCCGGGGCATTACCATCGAGCCGGGGTTTGCCAGACTGGACTGGCCGGACGGCACGCAAGCAGGGATCGTGGATGTGCCGGGCCACGAAAAATTCATCAAAAATATGCTGGCCGGGGCGGGGGGCATTGACCTTGCCATGCTGGTCATCGCCGCGGACGAAGGCGTTATGCCCCAGACCGTAGAGCATCTGGATATTCTGTCTCTCTTGGGTGTCCAAGGCGGCTTGGTGGTGTTGACCAAGGCGGAATTGGTAGATGATGACTGGTTGGAATTTGTTCGGAGACAGGCGTTGGAGCTGACCGAGGGCACCTTTTTGGAGGGCGCGCCCATTCTGCCAGTCTCCGCCGTCACCGGTCAGGGAATCCCGGAACTGCGGGACGCCCTGTACCGCTTGGTACAGGAGGCGCGGGAAAAAAGCGCGCTGGCACCCTTCCGGCTTCCCATTGACCGGGTCTTTTCCGTGGACGGCTTCGGCACCGTAGTCACCGGCACCCTTACGGAAGGGGCTGTCCGGGTGGGGGACGCTGTGGAACTGGTCCCCTCCGGGCTGCAAAGCCGGGTGCGGGCCTTGCAGGTCCACGGTGAAAGCGTGGACGCCGCCTACGCCGGTCAGCGGGCGGCCCTCAACTTGACAAATCTGCAAAAAACAGAGGTCCACCGGGGGGATGCGGCGGTAAGACCCGGCAGCGTCCGGCCTTCCCGGATGCTGGATGTGCGGCTCCGGTGTCTGGAAAGCGCCAAACGCACGGTTTTGAACGGCTCCCAGGTCCATCTGTACCACGGGACCTCCGTTCATTTGGCAAAGGCGGTGTTGCTGGACCGTGACGAGCTGCGCCCCGGAGAAAGCTGCCTTGCCCAGCTGCGGCTGACGGAGCCGGTGGCCGTCAAGCAGGAGGACCGGTTTGTCATTCGATTTTACTCTCCGGTGGAGACCATCGGCGGCGGCAAGGTGCTGGACCCCCGGCCCCTTCGCCACAAACGGCATGACCCGGTGGTGCTGGACAACCTAATTCTCCGGGAACAGGGTTCCGGCAGTCAACGGCTGCTGCAAGCTGCGGAGGAATTCGGTGTTTCACTGCCGGATAGCAGCCAGTTAGCGGAGCGTTCCG
>SFDT01000008.1 GCA_004558115.1 Clostridiales bacterium
AGACCCGGAGCGCCGCGAAACGCTGGTGCGGCAGTACAACGAGGAAATGAACAGCACCCGTCCCCGGGAGTATGACGGCAGTCATATCGTATTCTCCGGCATGAACCCGGAGATCACTCTGCGGGAGCATCAGAAAAACGCTATCGCCCATGTGCTATACGGCGGGAATAAATTCGTTCCGCCTCGGCAGCAAACAGCACAGCATCACCATCAAAAGCAATACGGATTTGCTCGATTTTCGATCTCGGGTCTGCGTGCGGATTGCCTGGTAAAATCATACCTGCCGCAACATCACAATCAATTGCCTGTTTTACATCTGCGGAGTGTGCGGATAGAAACAAGTCTGTTTTGAAAGCTTTGAGATACTGCCGCGCCGCGAGGCTCCAGCAAAGGGGGCCAAGACGGCAAATTCCCAAAAATTATCCCCCGTCATGTGAAAAACGAAAGTTTCCGTCTTGCGGAAAATTCGGTAAAATGTAATAAAATCATTGTACGAGGGGGGAGATTGTGTGGAATATGTGCTGGAAATGAAAGATATCAGCAAAACGTTTCCGGGCGTCGTCGCGCTTGACCATGTGCAGCTGCAGGTAAGACCCGGAGAGGTCCATGCATTGATGGGAGAAAACGGCGCCGGAAAGTCCACCCTGATGAAGATCCTGATGGGCATTTATACAAAAGACCCCGGCGGGGAGATTCTCTTTGACGGAAAGCCCTATAACGCCTCCAATCCCAAAGAGGCCATGGATATGGGCGTGGCCATGATCCACCAGGAATTGAATCCGATCCTGGACATGACCGTGTATGAGAACATTTTTGTGGGCCGGGAGCTGCACAAAAACGGTCTGGTGGACAAGAAGGCGGAGATCGAGGAAGCGAAAAAGCTGATCGATGAGTGCGGATTGCACGTGTCGCCCAAGGAGACGCTGCGAAATCTCACGGTGGCGCAGTGCCAGCTCATTGAGATCATCAAGGCGATTTCCATCAATGCGAAGGTCATCATCATGGACGAGCCCACCGCCGCCATCACGGAGCGGGAAGTGGAGCTGCTGTTTGAGCATATCCGCCGGCTCACGAAAAAAGGCGTTGCCATCATCTATATTTCCCACCGTATGGCGGAGATCTTCTCCATCTGCGACCGGGTCAGCGTTTACCGCGACGGGCAGTACATCGGTACGGATGACACGGCGAATCTGAGCGAAGCCCAGCTGATCAAGATGATGGTGGGCCGGGAGATCACGGATGTGTATCCGAAGCTGGAGGCAGACATCGGCGAAGTGATCTTTGAGGCGAAGAACATCGTCCGTGCGGACAACTCGGTAAAGGGCGTCAGCCTGTCCGTCCGCAGAGGCGAGATATTGGGAATCGGCGGCCTGGTGGGCGCCGGCCGCAGCGAGCTGGTGGAGGGCATTTTCGGAATTCATCCGCTCTCCAGCGGTGAGATCTTTGTGAAGGGCAAAAAGGTGAAGGTGTCCTCGCCCCAGGACATCATCAAGGAGGGCGTGGCCCTCATTACCGAAGACCGAAAGGTCACCGGCCTGAACCTGAGCGGAACGGTCAACGACAACATCGCCATGGTGGCCATCAAAAAGCTGCTGACCAACGGCCTGTATAATAAAAACAAGGCCTATAAGGCCTCTCAGGAGTACATCGAAAAGCTGAACATCAAGACCCCTTCCGTCAATCAGATCGTCGGCAATCTGTCCGGCGGCAACCAGCAGAAGATCGTCATTGCCAAATGGCTGCTGAACGAGCCGGATATTATCATTCTGGATGAGCCCACGCGGGGCATCGATGTGGGTGCCAAGCGGGATATCTACCTGCTGCTGGGAAAATTGGTGCAGCAGGGCAAGGCGGTCATCATGATCTCCTCGGAGATCCCGGAGCTCATGGGCATTTGCGACCGGATCGCTGTCATGTGCGAGGGCAACTATTCCGGCGAGGTCAAGCGCGAGGAATTCTCCCAGGAGCGCATTATGACACTGGCCTCCGCCATCACGGTATAAAGGAAGGGAAAAGCATGAAAGAGACGAAACGTATCAATACACTCATCAGCGAGTATTTCATTTTCGTGATCTTTATCGCGCTGGTGATTGTTCTGACTTGTTTGAAGCCCAGCTTCATCACCCCCGGCAACCTGGTCAACATTCTCAAGCAGGCCTCCATCAACGGCATTCTGGCATTTGGCATGATGTTCGTCATCGTCGCCGGCGGATTTGATATGTCCGTTGGCTCCACCGTGGCGTTTACCGGCATTCTGGCCGCCATGCTGGGCCAGGGCGACTATCCGCTGATCGTGCCTTTGATCGTTGCCATGCTGGCCGGTCTGGCCGTGGGCATTGTGAACGGTGTCGGCGTTGCCGTGGGCAACCTGCCGCCCTTTATCATGACGCTGGGCACCATGACCGCCGTCCGCGGCCTGGCGCTGCTGATCTCCAACGGCAAGCCGGTCATCGGCATCAGCGCCGGATACAAGGCTGTGGCCGCTTCCTCTTTTTGCGGCATCCCCATGCTGGCGGTCTTTCTGGCGATCATCATTGCCATCTGCTCCTTCGTCCTGTCGAAAACCGTTTACGGGCGCCGGGTCTATGCCTGCGGCGGCAACCTGCTGGCGGCGCGGGTATCCGGCATCAACACCACGAGGATCCGCATTTCCACCTTCGCCATCGCCGGCTTGCTGGCCGGCCTGTGCGGATTTTTGATGACCTCCCGCGTGACCATCGGCCAGCCTACCGCAGCGGAGAGCTATGAGATGGACGCCATCACCGCCTGTGTGGTGGGCGGCGTGTCCATGTCCGGCGGCGTGGGCAAGCCCTGGGGCGTCGTGGTGGGCTGCCTGCTCATCACGGTCATCGCCAACGGTCTGGACATCATGGGCGTTTCCTCCCATTGGCAGAAGATCGTCAAGGGCGTCATTATCGTCCTGGCGGTGCTGATCGACATTAAGGGAAAGAGCAAAAAGAGCTGATTCAGGTGTCAAGAGCCGGATGCCGCATCGCGGTCCCACTCTTACATAAATACATTTTGGAGGATAGATCATGAACAAGAAAAAGTTTCTGGCAATGCTCCTGACCGCCGCTATGGCACTGTCTGTTCTGGCAGGCTGCGGCAGCAAGGAGACCACCACCCCTGCCGCTCCCGCTGAGAGCGGCGAAGCCGAAGGCGCCCCCTACAAGATCGCTCTGATCCAGCAGCACCAGACCAACGCGTTCCAGATCGCCGTCACCGAGGCCGCCGAGGCCAAGGCCGCGGAGCTGGGCGTTGAGCTGACCATTCTGAGCGCCGACCAGGATGCCGCCACCCAGATCACCCAGATCGAGCAGTGCGTGTCCGAGGGCTTCAACGCCATCCTGTTTGAGCCCGTCGATCCCGATGGCCTGCGCGACGCCGCCAAGGCCGCCGCGGACGCCGGTGTGGTCGTCATCAACATCGTCTCCTCCTGCACCGATTGGGAGGATGCCGGTATCTCCGCCGTCTCCTGCGGCAACAACGTCAAGGCCGGCGAGAACGAGATGCAGCACGTTGCCGACCTGCTGGGCGGCAAGGGCAATGTGGCCATCCTGACCGGCCCCGCTGCTTCTTCTGACGCTCTGGACCGTCTGGAAGGCTATGAGAACATCCTGGCCAACTATCCCGACATGGTCCAGGTGGTTTCTCCCGCCGACTGCCAGTGGGATACCGCCAAGGCCCAGGCTACCGTGGAGAGCTGGCTGTCCGCTTATGACCTGGACGCCATCGTCTGCGAGAACGACGGCATGGCCGTGGGCGCCGGCAACGCCGCAGGCGCTGACAGCGGCATCGTCATCACCGGCCTGGACGGCACCCCCGACGGCTATGAGGCCATCAAGGACGGCCGTATCGTCGGCACCGTGGCTCAGGACGGCGGCGCCATGGCTGCCAACGGCCTGGAGGCCGCGGTCACCCTGCTGGACGGCGGCTCTCTGGAGAGCAACGTCCTCATCACCGACAGCGTTTGGATCGACGCTTCCAACGTTGCTGACTACGAGTAAGCCATTTGCGAAAAACGCCTCTTGGCAAACCCAGGTAAAAGGATTATAATGCAAAGAAAGGGAAAACGGTTTCGTTTTCCCTTTCTTTGCACAAAAACCGGAGGAATGTGCCATGCTGAGGGTTGTTCTGGCGGATGATGAAAACAAAGTGCTCCTGCTGCTGCAAAAGCTCATCGACTGGGAACAGCTGGGCTATGAGATCGTCGGTACGGCCAACGACGGCCTGCGGGCGCTGGAGCTGGTGCGGGAAAAGCAGCCCCACCTGCTGATCACGGATGTCCGGATGCCCGGGTGTAGCGGGATCGAGCTGATCCAGCGGGCCAAGGACTTGCAGCCGGACCTGCATTTTATCATCATCAGCGGATACCGGAAATTTGAATACGCGCAAAACGCCCTGAAATACGGCGTGGAGGATTACCTGCTCAAGCCCCTCAAGCAGGAGGAGCTCACCGGCATTTTGCTGCGGCTGAGCGACAAGCTGGGGAAAGAAGCCGCGCTGGAATTTCAGCTGAAAAAAAGCGGCGAACGGCAGCAGGAGCAGCTGATGGAGGCCCTTGCCGACGCGGCAGAACACCAGCAGCCCTTTATGGCGTATGCGGACGAGGGCTTTCGCGCCGCCGGGGGCGTTTGCTTCGCAGTGCTGGTGAGGGTGGACGTGATCGGCACCATCCAAGATCCGGGCGGCTATCAGGTCATTCTCCAGCACGCCCTGGAGATCGTCCGGCGGGAGCTGCAGGCTCTGACAGACGTCTATGCCGCCGCCGTGCGAAAAGAAGGCATCGCCATCGTACTGCGCATGAGTGCGTACCGGACCGTGGCAGTGAAGCAGTGCTTCACAAAGATCCAAAAGGAGATCGAACAGCAGCGGGATATGTTCGGCAATCTCCGCTGTACCATCTGTCTGGGCAGCCGGCAGACCGCCTTCGAGGAAACGGTCCTTTCCATGCGCCAGGCCATGTGGTTTTGCCGGGACCGCTTGTGCCGCTCCCAGACCTGGCGGGATGCGGAGACCGAGCGGGCAGCCTTCGGCCAGCGGTATATCATGGAGGCGGCCCAGAGAAAGAGATTTCAGGTGGCGGCGGAATGTCTGGATGAAGGGCGGTTTGCCCAGGAACTGGAGGAGAGCTTCCGTACCGTCCTCTCTCAGGAAGATCTGAACGGGCAAATGCTGGAGGATTGGTTTTTCCAGGCGCTGGAGGCCTGCCTGTACGGGATGCAGCAAAACGGCCCCACAGAGGAACGGTTCGCGGAGAACATGGCGGAAAAGTTCTGGCTCTGCGCGGACGCGCAGGGTGTGTTTCAATTGCTGCGGCAGGATATCAGCCGGGAGCTGCGGCGGTTGGGGGACGAGCGGTCCCTGCGGGAGGCCCGCCCCATCACCGAGGCCAAGCGCTACATCCAACAGCACTACCGGGAATCGCTGCGGCTGGAGGATGTCAGCAGCGCCGTGGGATTCAACGCCACCTACTTTTCCACCTTGTTCAAGAAGGAGACCGGGCAGAATTTTATGGATTACCTGACGGAGCTGCGCATCAACAAGTCCAAGGAGCTGCTGTGCGGCGACACGCTGTCCATCCAGGATGTGGCGGAAATGGTGGGCTACCGTGACCTGAAATACTTCTCCAGGTTATTTAAAAAGGCCACCGGCGTCAGCCCGTCGGACTATAAGAAACTGTATAAGTAGGTGATCGTATGTGGCTGCGGGCCGGATGGAAGCTGCAAAAAGTGCTGCGGCGTTATCAAAATGACCGGGATCTGGACGCTGTCCTGCAAACGGACTGGGGCAAAGACCCCCTGCTGAAGCTCTTTTTCTCTGACATGGAAGAACGCCTGCACGGCGAGGAGATCACCAAGCTGCGGCAGAAGCAGGCGGAATATCTGGCGCTGCAAAACCAGATCAATCCCCACTTTCTCTATAACGCGCTGGAGGCCATCCGGACGGACGCGCTGCTGGCGGACTGCGAAGACATTGCCGAGACCACGGAAGCACTGGCCACGTTTTTCCGCTATACCATTTCCAATGTGAAGGAATATGTGACCTTCTCCGACGAGCTGGATAACGCGGAGAACTATTTCACCATCCAGCGGTGCCGTTTTGGGGACAAGATCTCCATGGAGCTGGAGCTGGAAAATGAAAAGCTGCTGGAAGCGCGGATGCCGAAGCTCATTTTGCAGCCTCTGGTGGAAAACGCGTTCTCCCACGGCCTGGAGGGCAAGCTGGGTCCCGGCACCGTCCGCATCGTGGTGGAAAACAGCGACCGGACACTGTTCCTGCGGGTCCGGGATGACGGCATCGGTATGCCGGAGGAGCGGGTGGAGCAGCTGAACCGGCAATTCGCGGAGGGCACCGAAGCGGCGACCGGCCAGCAAAAGGGCGGGATCGCCCTGCGCAACGTCAACAGCCGCATTCGGCTGATGTTCGGCGAGGATTACGGCCTTCACATTTTCAGCGCGGCGGGCATCGGCACGGAATGCTGTGTGACGCTGCCGCTGCTTTTTCAGGGGGAGTAACCGCCCATGAAAGAAGAATTGATCCGCGTTGAGCAGGGCTGCTTTCAGCGGGAGGACCGGGAGTATCACTTTGAGCTCTCCGTTTCCAGAGGGGAATGTATCGGCATTTATGTGGATGACCATCTCACCTCTGGCACGGCGTATCTGGATATTTTCAAGGGCGGCTCCCACCTGAAGCGCGGCAAGGCCTTTTCCTGCGGCCGCCGGGTGGGCGGGCAGGCATTGGAACGCTGGGTCCTGCAAAACAGCATGATCGTGGATAAGTACCGGTTTGAATCCAGAGAATTGACGGTATGGGATTTTTTAGTGGCGCTGGAAAAATCCTTAAACCGGAGCCAGCGGAAACAGGCGGAGCTGCGGCTGCGCAGCTCGGAGGCCGCGGATACCATGCGTCAGATGGGCCTGCTTCTTCCCATGGAGCTGAGCCTGGCGGAGGTTTCCCTGCTGGATTATTACCGGCTGTGTGTCTTCCGGGCGTGGCTCTGGAACAGTGAACTGCTGGTCCTGGACCGGCTCACGGAGGTTTTGCGCCAAAAGGACCTGGAAAAGTTCATGCGGTGCGTCCGGCTGCTGCTGGAGCACGGAGCAGCCGTCATCCTTTTTGATTTGGACGAGGCATTCATGTACCGCTGCTGTGACCGGATCGATGTCATCAAAGACCGAAAGACCTATTACCGGCTGTATCCGGAGGAGTACGGAGAAAAGCTGTATGAGCTCCTGGGCTGGAAATGCCGCAGCAGCGGGGTCAAGCAAACCGGGCAGTACGACGGGACCAAGGTCATCCTGCGGGTGTCGGGCCTGGTGTTTCCCGAGGTGCCGCCTTTGGATTTCCAGATCCGCGGCGGAGAGATCGCCTTTTTACGGGATGAGAATTACAGCACGGCGGTGCGTCTGCGGAACTGCTTTTTGGGCGGACAGCGTTGGCTGGACGGTACGTTTTGTCTGAACGGGACCGAATATGCCCATGGAGAGCTGGCCAAGCTGATCGGCACGGAGATCGGCATCCAGATCGAACGGCCGGACCGCCCCAACGGCGTCCTGTTTGACAATTTGACCGCGCTGGACAATCTGAGCACCTGCCTGCTGCCAAAAGCAGGGAAATGGGTGGACACCAGGCGGCTGTCGGAAAACATTCTGGACGAGGCGTCCCGGTGGTTTCCCAGAGAGGAGCTGCAAAAGCCCCTGCGGACATGGCCGCTGCCCCAGCGCCTGCGGTTTTCCTACTACAAGTGGTATCTTGTAAACCCGAAGCTGCTGATCTGCTTTTTCCCCTTCGCCGGCCAGGAGACCACCCACCACGAAATGATCATTGATATGCTGGTGACCTGCGCGGCAAGAGGCATGGCCATCTGGGTGATCTCCTCCGGCATCGACGCCATTTGCGAAAAAACAGAGAACCGGGAGTTTCTCAGGCGCCTGCGCTATCTCAACTGACCGCGGTGAAAAAACACCGGCGAAGTCTGATTTTAGACTTCGCCGGTGCTTTTTGCTGATACAGGGCGCGTGATTCACGGCTGGGCACATTCTTCCCTGTCGCCCCGGGTGACGACCCGCACCCACTTCCAGCTGTGGAGGCGGATGGACACGGGGATGATCTTGTAGAGCTGGTCCCACTTCAGCAGGAAGAACACCACCACCGGCGCCAGGTTCCAGTGGAAGGCCGCCAGGGCGGACAGGGGAACGATGATGAGCCACATGCTGATGAGGTTCATCTTGGCGCTGAAGGCGGTGTCGCCGCCGCCGCGGATGATGCCGTTGTCACAGGCCACCTGATAGGAGGTCCCCACCGTCGTGACGGCGATCACCGCCATAAACTGCATGGAAAGGAGATAGGCGCTTTCCGTCAGCGAGCCGCCAAACACCTTCAAGATCGGCCCGCGCAGCAGGAAGATGGTAAGGCCTGTGAAAACGCCGATGACGGAGAACAGCACCTCCAGCGTATGCACCAGCTTCTTCAGTTCCGACTGCTTTCCGGCTCCAATGGTCTTGCCCACCACGATGCCGGCCGCCGACGAAGCGCCGTATGCGACCACGGAGAGCACCTGATAGGATTGCACGGCGATGGCGTTGGCCGCGGTCACATCGCCGCCCAGGTGCCCCAGGATCCCCGTCTGCACCATTTGCGCCGCGCCCCACTGGGCCTGATTGAGCAGGACGGGCAGGGAGACCCGCATATAGTCCTGAATGTAGCTGGTGTCGATGAAAACCAGCTTTTTCAGCGTCAGGCGCAGCTGTCTCTCACGGAATTTCAAATAATAGAGGACGATCAGCAGCTCCACGCACCGGGAGACCAGCGTGGCAATGGCCGCGCCGCGGACGCCCAGCTCCGGAAATCCGAAATTGCCGTAGATCAGCAGATAGTTGAGAGAAATATTGATGCACAGCGTGGAAAAGGAAATGATGTATCCCAGCTTGACAATGCCCACGGAGCGCAGGGACGCCACCAAAATGTGGGTCACGGTAAACACGATGTAGGAGAAGCTGATGATCTGGAAATAGCGGACGCCCTCCGCGATGACCAGCGGCTCGTTGGACAACAGGCCCAGCAGCTGGCCCGGCGCAAGCCGCACGATCAAAAACGTCAAAACCGCCATCCCGCCGCCAAAACGCAGGGCGGCGCCAATGATATGGGGGATCGGCTCCAGCTTGTTTTTCCCCCAGTATTGGGCGCCCAGCACAACAGCGCCCTCGCCGGCGCCCTCCACCAGCATCTGGAGCATGAACTGCACCTGGTTGCACAGGCTGACTCCGCTCATGGCGTTCTGGCTGTACCGCCCCAGCATGACCGTGTCCATCATATTGACACTGTATATGAGCAGATTTTGCAGGGCCAGAGACAGTGCCAACACAAAAAAGGTCTTGTAGAACTGTTTTTCCCGTATCATGAAGCTGTAAACTCCTTGTTTTCTCCCTGATTCGATGCCCATCCGGCCATTTCCGGCAGGCACGGGACAGCTGCCTGTCCCTTTGTTTCATTATACCGCAGTTTTTCTGAAATTCCAGCGTCAGTATCGTTTGTGCCGGGTCCGTATTTCCGGAGCTCCAGCGGCCGGCTCCGCTCCGGTCGGACCCATGCCTCACATTTTTGCGCCTTTGCGGCGGAACGCAGGGAAAAGTTTGTCTTTTGTTGCAAATACAACTTCTCTCATTCGTTCTTTTTTATATAGTATAGATAAAAGAAGCGGGTGAAGTCACCTTATTAAATAGTAAAGAAGACGAAAAGGAGGAAGGAATCATATGTTATATCAGACCACGGAAGCTCATGAGGCTCTGCGTGCCAAGATCCGCGCTTTCGCGGAGGCCGAGATCAAACCCATTGCGTTCCAGCTGGACCAGGAGAACCGCTTCCCCACGGAGGCTGTTAAAAAGCTGGGGGAGATGGGCCTGATGGGCATCCCCTATGACCCGGAGTACGGCGGCGGCGGACTGGATGTGCTCAGCTACGCCATCGCCGTGGAGGAGCTGGCCCGGGTGGACGGCGGCGCCGGCGTCATTTTGTCCGCCCACACCTCTCTCGGCACCTTCCCCATCGTCCAGTTCGGCACGGAGGAGCAAAAGCGCAAGTACCTGCCCGACCTGTGCAGCGGCAGAAAGATCGGCGCCTTCGGCCTGACGGAGCCCAACGCCGGCTCCGACGCCGGCGGCACGGAGACCACCGCCCAGGACATGGGCGACCACTACCTGCTCAACGGCGAAAAGATCTTCATTACCAACGGCGGCGAGGCGGACACCTACGTGGTCTTTGCCGTCACCACGCCGGACATCGGCACCCGGGGCATCTCCGCCTTCATCGTGGAAAAGGGCTGGGAGGGCTTTACCTTCGGCGACCACTACGACAAGATGGGCATCCGCTCCTCCGCCACCTGCCAGCTGAAGTTCCACAACGTGAAAATCCCCAAGGAGAACCTGCTGGGCAAGGAGGGACAGGGCTTCAAGATCGCCATGGCCACCCTGGACGGCGGCCGCATCGGCATCGCCGCCCAGGCGCTGGGTATCGCCCAGGGAGCCTACGAGGCCGCCGTGGAATACTCCAAGGAGCGCATCCAGTTCGGCCGTCCCATCTGCCAGCAGCAGTCCATCGCCTTCAAGATCGCCGACATGGCCACGAAGCTCCGCTGCGCCCGGCTGCTGGTATACAGCGCCGCGGACCTGAAGCAGGCCCACGTTCCCTACGGCATGGAGTCCGCCATGGCCAAGCAGTATGCCTCTGACATCGCCCTGGAGGTCACCAACGACGCCCTCCAGATTTTCGGCGGCAGCGGCTATCTCAAGGGCATGGAGGTGGAGCGGTTCTACCGGGACGCCAAGATCACCACCATCTACGAGGGCACCAACGAGATCCAGCGGGTGGTCATCGCCTCCCACATTCTGGGCAAGGCCGGCAAGGCGGACGCCGCTCCCGTGCAGAAAAAGGTCTCCGAGACCGGCGAGCGCAAAAAGCACATCTTCCAGGAGGGCACCGCCCGGGAGCAGGTGGACGCCCTGGTGGCGGCCCTGAAGAAGGACGGCTACGACTTCACCGTGGGCATCCCCATGGACACCCCCATCTCCCAGGCGGAGCGGGTGGTCAGCGCCGGCAAGGGCATCGGCGCCAGGGAGAACATGAAGCTCATCGAGGACCTGGCAAAGGCCGCCGGTGCCGCCGTGGGCTCCAGCCGCCCCGTGGCCGAAACGCTGCAATACGTCCCCCTGGACCGGTATGTGGGCATGTCCGGCCAGAAATTCAAGGGCAATTTGTACATCGCCTGCGGCATCTCCGGCGCGGGCCAGCACCTGAAGGGCATCAAGGACGCCTCCACCATCGTGGCCATCAACATCGACCCCGGCGCCCGCATTTTCAAAAACTGTGACTACGGCATCGTGGGCGATGTCATGGAGATCCTGCCTCTGCTGGCGGCGGCGCTGGACACCGGCGAAAAGCGGCCCGCCCCGCCCATGAAGAAAATGAAGCGCGCCGCTCCCAAAAAGGCCGCTCAGCCGCCCCGGAAGCTCTACATCTGCAACGGCTGCGGCCACGAATATGATCCTATGGCGGGCGACCCGGAAAACGGCGTCAAGCCCGGCACCGCCTTCAAGGACCTGCCGGAGGGCTGGGTCTGCCCCCACTGCGGCGAGACGGCGGAGCAGTTCATCGAGATCGAAGTGTAAAAAAGCGGCCTGAAAGGGAGGTAATCATATGCATAATGTCCGTAAAGTTACCGATGACCTGTACTGGGTAGGCGCCAACGACCACCGCCTGGCCCTGTTTGAAAACATCCATCCCCTGTACCACGGCGTCAGCTACAACGCCTACGTCCTGTTGGACGAAAAGTCCGTCCTGTTCGACACGGCGGACTGGGCCGTGGGACGGCAGTTCATTGAAAACATCCAGGCCGTGCTGGACGGCCGGCCCCTGGACTACCTGGTCATCAACCACGTGGAGCCGGACCACGCCGCCTCCATCGAGGAAATTCTGCTCCGCTGGCCGGAGGTGAAGGTCATCACCTCGCCCAAGGCCGTCATCCTGCTGCACCAGTTCGGCTTCTCCTTCGCCGACGGGCAGATCGAGGAGGTCCGGGAGGGCGATACCCGGTGCTTCGGCAAACACACCATCGCCTTTGTCGCCGCCCCCATGGTCCACTGGCCGGAGGCCATGGTGTCCTTCGACACCACCAACGGCGTGCTGTTCTCCGCCGACGCCTTTGGCTCCTTCCGGGCTTTGGACGGCAAGCTGTTCGCCGACGAGTTCGACTTTGACGGCGAGTGGCTGGACGACGCCCGCCGGTACTACACCAACATCGTGGGCAAGTACGGCCCCCAGGTCCAGGCCCTGCTGAACAAGGCCGCCAGTATCGTGGGGCTGGACAACATCAAGTACCTCTGCCCCCTCCACGGTCCCGTGTGGCGGAAGGACCTGGGCTACATCATCGACAAGTACGTCCACTGGGCCACCTATGAGCCGGAGGAAAAGGGCGTCATGATCGTCTACGCCTCCATGTACGGCAACACGGAGCAGGCGGCGGAGGTGCTGGCCTCCAAGCTGGCGGACCGGGGCGTCACCAACACCCGGCTGTACGACGTGTCCAGCACCCATGTCAGCTACCTCATCAGCGATCTGTTCAAATACAGCCACCTGGTTTTGGCCTCCGTCACCTACAACCTGGGCATCTTCCCGCCCATGCACAATTTCCTGACGGATATGAAGGCCCTGAACCTCCAGAAGCGCACCGTGGCCATCGTGGAGAACGGCTCCTGGGCGCCCCGCTCCGGCGCGCTGATGCGGGAGGAGCTGGGAAAGCTCAAGCGTATGGAGATCCTGGACGACGGTGTGACCATGGCCTCCTCCCTCCAGCAGCAGAACCTGGCGGATATGGACGCCCTGGCGGACGCCCTAGCCGCCTCCGTCAAGGCGTAAAGCCGCAAAAGCGCCCCGGACGCAAAGCCCGGGGCGCTTTTGTTGGAATTCCCGAATTTTTGAAAAATGAGTTGGAATGCGGACTGCTTTTGTGTATGATGAAGGCAAGAGACCAACGAATTTTGGGGAAGGAGCTTTCACCATGATCACGAAAGAAGAACTGCTGACACTGCTGCGCCAGGAGGTGGTCCCGGCCCTGGGCTGCACGGAGCCTGTCTGCGTGGCCCTGGCCGCCGCCGACGCCCACCACGCCATCGGCGGCGATATCGTCTCCATCAAAATGGAGGTAAACCCCGGTATTTATAAAAACGGCATGAGCGTGGGCATCCCCGGCTTTTCCCGGGTGGGTCTGAAATACGCCGCCGCCCTGGGCGGCTGCCTCAGCAATCCGGAAAAGGGCCTTCAGCTGCTGGAGGACATCACAGACCAGGTCAGCACCGACGCCATCCAGATGGTGGAGGAGCACCATGTCATCGTCATGATCAAGCACGACGAGACCCAGCTCTACGCCCGGGCGGAGGTCATCACCACCGCCGGCATCGGCATCAGCGAGATCCGGGGCACCCACTCCAACATCATCTTCACCAAGCGCAACAACCAGGTCCTGCTGGAAAAGCCCTATACCGCCGGCAGCGAGGACGACCTCCACGCCCGGCTCAAGCCCATGACCGTGGCGGAGATCAAGGCCGTGGTGGACCAGTGCTCCCAGGAGGAGCTGGCCTTCATGCTGGACGGCATGGACATGAATGAAAAATTGGCGGACTTCGGTCTGGAAAACCAGCTTGGCATCGGCATCGCCTCCGCCCTGAAACACGCGGATATCCTGGGCGACGGTCTGGCGGCCCGGGCCATGCTCCGGGTGGCCAGCAGCGCCGAGGGCCGCATGAGCGGCTGCCCCTACGCCGTCATGAGCAGCGCCGGCAGCGGCAACCACGGCATCACCGCCATCATCCCCGTGGTGGAGATGGCCCGGCACCTGGGTTCCTCCCAGGAGCAGCTGGAAAAGGCCCTGGCCTTCTCCCACGCCCTGAACGTGTACATCAAGCTGTTCACCGGCAAGCTCTCCGCCACCTGCGGCTGCGGCGTCAGCGCCGCCACCGCCGCCGCGGCCGCCATGGTGTGGCTCATGGGCGGCACGGACGAGCAGATCGGCAAGGCCATCATCGACATGAGCGGCAACCTCACCGGCATGATCTGCGACGGCGGCAAGATCGGCTGCGCGCTGAAGCTGGCCACCGCCACCAACGCCGCCATGATGTGCGCGTATCTGGCCATGAGCGATGTGGTGCTTCAGCCCTCCGACGGTATCTGTGACGCCACGCCGGAGCAGGCCATCCGCAACATGGGCCGGGTCAGCACCCCCGGCATGGTGGAGACCGACAAGACCATTTTGGACATCATGATGGAAAAGGACCAGAACGCCTGACCGTTCCCACAAGCACGCTCCCGGACCCCATCCGGGAGCGTGTTTTTGTTTCTTTGTCACATCCCCCTCCGCCGCCGCATAGAATGGGTCCGTAAGCAATGGCGCTTGCCGGAAAAGGCGGCGCTTTTTTTGTGGGGTGAATGAAAAATATGTGTGGAATTTCCGGTTTTTGTGACTTTCAGGCGGATTTTACGAAGGAGCGGGAACGGTGGAACGCTGTCCTCGTCCGCATGCGGCAGGCCATCGCCCACCGGGGCAGCGACCAGACGGGGGAGTATCTGGCCCCCCAGGCGGGCCTGGCCCACACCCGGCTGTCCATCCGCGACGTGGCCGGCGGCATCCAGCCCATGGTCCGGCAGCGGGGCGGGCGGGAATACGTGATCGTGTACAACGGCGAGGTCTACAACACGGAGGAACTGGTGCCGGAGCTGGAGCGGCGGGGCTATGTCTTCGAGACCACCGGCGACACGGAGGTCATCCTGTACGCCTACATGGAATACGGCGAGGCCTGCGCCGCCATGCTCAACGGCATTTTCGCCTTCGCCGTCTGGGACAGCGGGGCGCAGAAGCTGGTGCTCTGCCGGGACCGGCTGGGCGTCAAGCCCCTGTTCTACGCGGAGGCGGGCGGGACGCTGGTGTTCGGCTCCGAGCCCAAGGCCCTGTTCCGCCATCCGGACATCACGCCCCGGGCGGACGGGGACAGCTTTCGGGAGCTGTTTGCCGTGGGCCCCGCCAGGACCCCCGGAAACGGCGTGTTCCGGGGCGTCCGGGAGGTGCTGCCCGGCTCTCTGGCCGTTTTTTCCCCGGAGGGGCTGCGGCAGCGGCCCTATTGGACGCTGGAGGCAAAGCCCCACACGGACAGCTACGCCGAAACGGTGGAGAAGACCGCCTTCCTGGTGCGGGACGCCATCCGGCGGCAGATGGTGTCCGACGTGCCGGTGTGCAGCTTCCTCTCCGGCGGGCTGGATTCCGCCATCATCACGGCGGGGGCCTCCGCCTTCCTGGCGGAGCGGGGCGGGACGCTGAATACCTTTTCCTTTGACTTCACCGGCAACAGCCGCTATTTCCACGCCAGCAGCTTTCAGCCCACCCAGGACCGGCCGTATGTGGACCTGCTGGTGGGGCGCCTCCCGGTCCGCCACACCTATCTGGAGTGCGGGGACACCCAGCTGGCGGATCTTCTGTACAACGCGGTGCTGGCCAAGGACCTGCCGGGCATGACGGATGTGGATGCGTCATTGCTGTACTTCTGCTCTCTGGTAAAGCGGCACAACAAGGTGGCCCTCACCGGGGAGTGCGCCGACGAGATCTTCGGCGGCTACCCCTGGTTTTACCGGGAGGAGCTGCTGGGGGCCGGCACGTTCCCCTGGTCCCGGGACATGGAGGCCAGGACCTGCCTGCTGCGGGACGATGTGGTGCGGGAACTCCACCTGGAGGAATATGCCCGCCAGTGCTATGAGGACACCCTGCGGGCCGTGCCCCGGCTGCCCGGCGAGGGCGGGGAGGAGGCCCGGCGGCGGGAGGTCAGCTTTTTGAACCTCCGCTGGTTCATGCAGACCCTGCTGGACCGCATGGACCGGGCCAGCATGGCCTGGGGCCTGGAGGCCCGGGTCCCCTTCGCCGACCACCGCATCGTGGAATACCTCTACAACGTCCCCTGGCACATGAAATACCGCCCCGGCGAGGAAAAAGCCCTGCTGCGGGACGCCTGCGCCGGGGCGCTGCCGCCGGAGATCCTCCACCGGAAGAAAAGCCCCTATCCCAAGACCTACGACCCCGCCTACGAGGCCGTTCTCTCCCGGCGGCTGCGGGAGGTGCTGGCGGACAGCAGGGCGCCGGTGAACCGCTTTCTGGACCGGGAAAAGTGCGAATCGTTCCTGGCCTCTCCCAAGGATTACGGCAGGCCCTGGTTCGGCCAGCTGATGGCCGGCCCCCAGATGGCGGCGTACATGCTCCAGGTCAATTTCTGGATGGAGACCTACGGCATTGGCTGAGTTGGTTTCCGCCTGCGGAAAAGGAGAGCCGGACGCTTTCGCGTCCGGCTCTCCTTTTCACAGATATTTGCCCGGATGGGTGATCTTCCCCTCCAGGGCGGCGGCTGCCGCCGCGGCGGGGCTTGCCAGGAACGTCCTGGCCTGGGGACTGCCCATGCGGCCGATGAAATTGCGGTTGTGGGTGCCGATGACCACCTCGCCGGCGCTGACCAGACCGCCGCTGCGGCCCTGGCACAGGCCGCAGAAGGGATGGGTCACCATGGCCCCCGCCCGGATGAGGGTCTTCAGATATCCCAATTCCGCCGCCTGGCGGTACACCTCCCGGGAGGCCGGCGTCACGATGAACTTCACATAGGGGCTGATGCGGCGCCCCTCCAGCACCTGCGCGGCGGCGGCCAGGTCCTCCAGGCGGCCGTTGGTGCAGCTGCCCAAAAACACCTGGTCCACGGGGGTGCCCTCCACCTCCCGCAGGGGATGCACGTTGTCCACGGAGTAGGGGCAGGCCATGTAGGGCTCCAGCTCCCCGGCGTCGTAGGTCAGCACCCGTTCGTATTGGGCGCCGTCGTCAAAGCGCAGCCAGGCAAACTCCGCCGGGTCCACGCCGCAGAAGGCGGCGGTCTTTTCGTCCGGCGCGAACAGCGCCGCCTTGGCGCCGCACTCCACCGCCATGTTGGCGATGGCCGCCCGGCCGGAGATGCTCAGGCCCGCGATGGCGGAGCCGGTGAATTCCAGGGATTTGTAAATGGCCCCGGCGGCGGTCAGATCCCCCAGGACCCGGAGGATGATGTCCTTGGGGAACACCCCCTTGGGCAGCGTGCCGTTCACCACCACCTTGATGGCGGAGGGCACCCGGACCCACAGCTGGCCGCTGCCGATGATGGAGGCCATTTCCGTGTAGCCCACGCCGGTGGCAAAGGCGCCCACGGCGCCGTAGGTGGTGGTGTGGCTGTCGGTGCCGAACACCACCTTGCCCGGCTTGGCGATGCCCTGCTCCAGGGCCAGCTGGTGGCTGATGCCCTCGCCCACGCACAGCCGCTTCACGCCGTATTCATCCTGGAAGCGGCGGCTGTACCGGAAGCAGCGGGGGTCGTCGTCGATGCAGGTGGGGTACAGGTGGTCCACCATGACGGAGACCTTGTCCGGATCGTACACCCGGTCAAAGCCCATGTCCCGGAACTGCTGGAAGATGTAGGGCGCATAGATGTCGTGGAGCACCGCCTCGTCCACCCGGACCGTCACCACATCGCCGGGCTTCACCAGGGTGCCGGTGTTCTGGATGAGCAGCTGCTCCGCCAAAGTGTGTCCCGGCTGGTGGCGGTTCCGGAAGGGATTTTCCGGCGCAGGCGCCCCCACGGCGGACTTGTCCATGGCCTTCATGCGGGCCACAAGGCCGCCGTGGCGCAGGATCTCCAGCACCGCCGGGCTGTACGCGGGGATGGGGTAGGTCCTTCCGTTGCAGCGGAGTTCCCGCCCCACCTCCACGGTGACGGTGTCCCCCTCCCGGCAGTTTTCGTACAGCTCTGCGCACTCGATGAGCAGCAGGCCGTTGTTGATGGCGTTGCGGAAAAAGATCTTGGCGAAGCTCTTGGCGATGATGCAGCGGATGCCCGCCGTTTTCAGCACGGAGGCCGCCATCTCCCGGGAGGAGCCGCAGCCGAAGTTCTCCCCCGCCACGATGCAGTCCCCCGGCCGGAGCTTTGCCGCCAGGTCCGGCCGCAGGGGCTCGAACAGATGGGGCACCATGTCCCGCAGGGAGGACTTGGCCAGGTATTTTGTCATGATGATGACATCGGTGTCGATGTGGTCCCCCAGGCGCCACACCCGGCTTTCAAACCGTTCGTCCATGGGATCACCTCCTCAGCTTTCATACAGGCTGCCGGTAAGGGCCGCCCAGGCGGCCCGCTCCACCGGCGCGGTGTAAATGCCGTCATGGCCCCGGCCCGCCCAGCCCGGGCAGTTGATAAAGCCCGTGGTCACAAAGACCTCGCCGCCGTCGCAGCGGCCCTGGCTCTGGGCCCAGCAGGCGGAGCAGCCCTGGTTCATCACCAGCGCGCCAGCCTCCATGAACACCTCCACCAGCCCCTCCTCCAGGGCCTGGGCGTACACAGCGGCAGTGGCCGGCGCCACCAGCACCCGCACATAGGGATTCACCCGGCGGCCCCGCCAGATCGCAGCTGTCTGCCGCAGGGCCTCCAGCGTCCCGCCGGCGCAGCCGCCGATGAACACCTGGTTCACCCGCAGGCCATCCACCCGGGAGGCGGGAACGATCCTTTCAAAATTCCCCGCCAGCACCGCCATGGGCCTCACCGCCGCCAGCTCCACAGTCTCCGCCCCATCCAGGGGCTCCTCCGTGAAAAGGGCGGTGACGGCGCCGGATGCCGCCAGCAGGCCGCACACCGCCGCCCGCTGACAGAGGTCCAGGCCTCCGCCGCCGAGGACGGCGAGCGTTCCCCGGCACCGGGGCGCCAGATGCAGCACCAAGTCCCAGGCCGTCACATACCGGTCCAGCGCCCCCGCCAGACGCAGGCGGCACACTTCCGCCTCCGGCAGGGAGACGGCGCCTGTCTCCAGGGCCGTTTTCAGCTCCTTTGGCGGCAGGGGCAGACCCAAAACGCCTCCGGCCCCCAGCACCGCGGCGTGCCGCCCGCAGCACACCGCCACGGAGCCGGGCTTCAGGCCGCCCTCCAGAGCCAGGTGGTAGCCGATGCCCTGCCCGTACCGGAAGGGAAGGCCCTGGCCTCTGGCAAAGTCCAGCAGCTTGCGCTGCTTCTCCGCCACCGCCACCGTGCCGGTGGGGGTGTCGTGGTCCACGGCCACCAGCACCCGGGCCGGGTCCAGCACATGGGCGGCGGTCACCGCCTCCACGCCCGCGTCATCCAGGCTGTCCGTCACCAGGGCCAGGTCCCAGGAAAGGGGAGCGCCGGCTTGCAGCCGTTCCAGCAAAGATGCCATTTGTTCTCCTCCCCTCAGTAGCCGGCCTTTTCCAGCTTGGCCAGGATGCCGGCGGCGGTCACCTGGCCCTGCCGGATCTCCGCCATGCGCTTCTTTTCCACCTGGGCCCGGGCCTCGCACCGCTCCAGCACCAGCTCCAGGCAGTCCCGGGGCACCACCGTCACACCGTTGCCGTCGGCCACGATGATGTCGCCGGGCAGCACCGGCACACCGCCGCAGCTGATGGGCCGGTTCAGCTGGCCGGGGCCTTCGCTGTCACCGGCGCTGGGCACCACGGCGGCGGCAAACACAGGGTAGCCGTTTTGCCGCAGGTCCTCGATATCCCGGACGGCGCCGTCAATGACCAGACCGCCGATGCCCTTGCCGAAGGCGGCGGCGGACATCATGCCGCCGATGACCGCGTGGCGGTAGCTGCCGCCGGTGTCCAGCACCAGGATGTCTCCCGGCTGGGCAATTTCAATGGCCTTGTGGAGCATCAGATTGTCGCCGGGCCGCAGGCGTACCGTCACGGCGCAGCCGCAGACACACGCCTCCGACGCCAGGGCACGGATGCGGCCGTCCATGGCGTTGAAGCCCCGCATGGCGTCCCCGGCCACGCAGGCGCCGTAAGCCCGCAGCCGCTCCAGCGTCTCCCGGGGCACCCGGGGGACATCCGCTCCCACAAAAAATTCCCGCTCCGTCATCTGTGTTTCCTCCTTGACTGGTAAAATTCCGTATGTTCATTGACTTCAGGCTATCACATTTTTTATAATAAGTAAAATATGGATTATCAATCGTTTCATTGATTTTATTTATGATTTAAAGGAGCTGTTCCCATGAAGCTCACACAGATGCGCTATTTTTCCGCCGCCTGCCATTTGGGCGGCATCACCCAGGCGGCGGAAGCCCTGCATATCTCCCAGCCGGCCATCACCTCCGCCATTCAGGCGCTGGAGCAGGAGGTGGGCGTGCTGCTGCTGAGCCGGGGCAAGCGGTCGGTGGCGCCCACACCGGACGGGGAGCTGTTTTTGAAGCGGTGCGACGCCATTTTGGCGGAGGTGGACAGCCTGTCCGCGGACTTTCAGGAGCTGAGCCAGCGGCACAACACCATCTCCGTGGGGCTTCCGCCCATGGTGGGCTATTTTCTCTTTCCCCAGATCTTCGCCGAGTTCACCTGCACCCATCCGGAGATCCACATGAAGCTGACGGAGGTGGGCTCCGAGACCGCCAAGGACCTGGTGAAGCGGGGAGAACTGGAGCTGGCCATCATCGCCATGGGAGAGACGCCCCCTACCTCCCTGGAGATCCAGCCCCTCATTCAAACCCCGATGATGTACTGCGTGGGGAAGGCCAGCCCCCTGGCCGGACGGGAGGCCGTGACGTTGGAGGAGGTAGCCGGGGAACCCCTCATCCTGTTCACCAGCGGCTATTACCACCAGGCGCTGCTGCAAAACCGCTTCCGGAGCGCCGGCCTGACGCCCAATGTGCTGTTCCACTCCAACCAGCTGCTGACCATCAAGAGTTTTCTGCGCAAGGGCCTGGCGGGCGCCTTTCTGCTGCCCCAGGTCCTGGAGCCCAACGAGCCCATCGCGGCCCTGCCGGTGCGGGAGCCGCTGCTTTTGAACATCGCCGTGGTGTGGCGCAAGGATGTGTTCATCACCCGGGAGGCCCGGCAGTTCATTCGTTTTATGAAGTCCCGCATCGAACGATCTGGTCCGATGGGCCCTTGATATTTCTTTGTTTTACACAAATTCCCCCAGCTTGTTTGTCCATGATTTGCATTTTTTGGAGAAATGCGGATTTTCGCCTTGACATTCGTTTTTGATGGTAGTATCTTTTCCCCAACAATTTCAAATGCGTCTTCGGTCTTTGGACCGAGACAATGGTAGAGGCGCAGCGTACAAAAGTACCCACCGTTTCCGGGGCAGGAACTCCGGGTGGGGAAAGGGTCCGCTGCCGAAGCAAGGAGGCGTTTCCTGCGGCGCGCTTTGCTGGGCCGTCAGAGAATATCTGACGGACTGTCACAGTATGTGGAGCGCTATCATTGGCCGACAGCCTTCTTTCAGGAGGCCCTTTGTGTTTTTCAACGCCAGCCATGGATGTTCCGCGACATCCATGGCTGTTATTTTTTCCCAAGCAGAGAAAGGAAGAGTTGTTATGAACATGAGAAGAATTTTTGCCCTGCTGCTGACCCTGGCCATGGCGCTGAGCCTGGCGGCCTGCGGCGCCAAGAAGGAAGAGGCCCCCGCCGAAGCAGCTCCCGCCCAGGAGGCCGCCCAGGAGGAGGGCTCCGGCGAGCGCCGCCAGATCCGCGTGGGCATGGAGTGCGCCTACGCCCCCAACAACTGGCAGGAGGACACCGCCACCGACCTGAACGTGCCCATTGAGAACCTGCCCGGCTTCTACGCCGACGGCAACGACGTGCAGATCGCCCGCCACATCGCCGGCTATCTGGACGCCGACCTGGTGGTGGTGAAGCTGGCCTGGAGCGGCCTCATTGAGGCGCTGAACCAGGGCCAGATCGACATGATCATCGCCGGCATGGCCGACACCGAGGAGCGCCGCCAGTCCATCAACTTCAGCGAGCCCTACAAGACCACGGAGTACGGCCTCATGGTGAACGGTGATTCCGAGTACGCCGACGCCACCACCCTGGCGGACTTCGCCGGCGCCAGCGTGCTGGGCCAGAAGGACACCATGCTGGACACCGTCATCGACCAGATCGATGGCGTCAACCACCTGCCCGCCGTGGACAGCGTGCCCAACCAGATCGCCCGTCTGGAGCAGCGCACCTGCGACGCCATCGTGGTGAACATGGAGAACACCCCGGGCTACCTCGCCACCAATCCCACCTTCAAGGTCGTGGAGTTCGCCGACGGCGAAGGCTTCACCCTGGGCTTCCGGGGCTCCTGCGTGGGTCTGCGCAAGGACGATACCGAGCTTTTGGACCAGGTGAACGCCGCGCTGGCAGAGCTCAGCGAGGATGACCGGGCCGAAATGCTGGCCGCCGCCAACGAGCGCCAGCCCAAGTAATGGCCATGAACAATATCCTCTCCGCCCTGTGTGCCATCCCCGGCGATGCCGGGAGATGGCTCCAGGGCCGGGCGGCCGCCCTGTGGCGCTTCGCCGCGGCGGACCACCCCTATGTCTTTCTCTCCGGCAGCGCGCTGTCCCTGGCGGCGGCGCTGACATACGTTTTCTCCCAGCGGTACGGCTTCTTTTTGAGCCGGACCGCTTTGGTCTGGATCGCCCTGGCTTTGTGCGGGGCGTTTTGCCTGGCAGCCCTGGCGGCCCTTGCCAGCAAGCTGCGGCTGAAACGCCGCTACCGCGCAAAGTCCCGCTTCTGCGCGCCCGCCGCCCGCCGGGCGGCCCGGTACGGCTCCTATGTCATCTGGGCCGTGGCGGCGCTGGTGGTGGCGGACCGGCTGCATGTGCTGTGCCAGGTGGTCCGTGAGGTCATGGCCATGGACAGCAATCCCAGCCCCTTCTTCCAGGCCATGGTGTACATGTTCTACAATAGCCGCGCCCTGTTCCTGCGGGGCCTTTGGACCACGCTGCGGCTGGCCTTCTTCGGCACCATCTTCGGCTTCCTTCTGGCGGTGGGTCTGGTGTTTCTGCGCATCCAGACCCCCACGAAGCGGGACCGGGACCATGTGAAGTTTATCAAGATCCTGTGCAGCCGCTTCGCCGCATTGTACGCCACGGTCATCCGGGGCACCCCCATGATGCTCCAGGCCTTCATCATCTACTACGCGGGCTTCGGCCTGTTCACCAGCCACACGGACCTCACCATCACGGAGATCAACAGCGTGTGGAGCTTTTTCATCGCGGGCCTCACCACGGTCTCCCTGAACTCCGCCGCCTACTTGTCCGAGGTGCTGCGGGGCGGCGTGGAGTCCATTGACGCCGGACAGACAGAGGCCGCCCGGTCCCTGGGCATGAGCCCCTGGATGACCATGATGAAGGTGGTGTTCCCCCAGGCGCTGAAAAACTCCATCCCCGCCATCGGCAACGAGATGATCATCAACATCAAGGATTCCTCCGTGCTCAACTGCATCGGCGTGGTGGAACTGATGTACGCGGCCACCAGCGTGGCGGGCATTTACTACAAGAACCTGCCCAACTACGTTTCCGCCGCCATCATCTACCTCATCATGACCTGCTGCATCAGCGCGCTTTTGAACAAGCTCTCCGCCCGCCTCAGCCTGAACACCTACCGGGGTGTTCCCAGTTCCAACTAAGGAGGTCAGACCATGGAACCGATTCTTTCCATTCATGGACTGGAAAAGTCCTTTGGCCCCCTGAAGGTCCTCAAGGGCATCGACCTGGACGTGCAGAAGGGCGAGGTGGTGTGCATCATCGGCGCCTCCGGCTCCGGCAAGTCCACGCTGCTTCGCTGCCTGAACCTGCTGGAGGAGCCTGACGGCGGCCACATCTGGTTCGGCGGCCAGGACCTGACGGACCTGTACGCCGACCTGGACGGCCTGCGCCAGCGCATCGGCATGGTGTTCCAGAGCTTCAACCTGTTCAACAACAAAAACGTACTGGACAACTGCACCCTGGCCCCCATCTCCGTCAAGCACATCCCCCGCGCCCAGGCGGAGGAGACCGCCGTCCGCCATCTGAAGGCCGTTGGCCTGGAGGACTTTATCCACGCGGATTCCCGCCGCCTCTCCGGCGGCCAGAAGCAGCGGGTGGCCATCGCCCGGGCACTGTGCATGGAGCCGGAGATCATGCTCTTTGACGAGCCCACCTCCGCCCTGGACCCGGAGATCGTGGGCGAGGTGCTGGACGTCATGAAGGCCCTGGCCAAGGAGGGCATGACCATGGTGGTGGTCACCCACGAGATGGCTTTCGCCAAGGAGGTCAGCGACCGGGTGGTGTTCATGGACCAGGGCGTCATCCTGGAGCAGGGCGCTCCCGCGGAGGTGTTCGGCAATCCCAAGGAAGCCCGCACCCGGGAATTCTTGAGCCGCTATCTGGAGGATAAAGGCGTATGAAAGACATTTTGGACTTTTTTGCCCACGAAGACGATTTTCCCGACCTGGACAGCACCGGCGCCGCGGAGCGGCTGAGCCGGGCCATCCAGTGCCGCACCATCAATTGCGCGGACCACAGCCTCACTGACTTCGGCGAGTTCGACAAGCTCCACGCCCTCATCCGGGAAAGCTACCCCCACGTCATGGCCGCCGGCACCTTTGAGGTCATCGGCCACCACAGTCTGCTCATCACCCTGCCCGGCAGCGACGCTTCCCTGCGGCCCTGCCTGTTCATGTCCCACCAGGACGTGGTGCCGGTGGTGGAGGGCACGGAGGACGACTGGACCCATCCGGCCTTTTCCGGCGCCATTGCCGACGGCTACATCTGGGGCCGGGGCACCCTGGACATCAAAAACCAGGTGTTCGGCTGCCTGGAGGCGGCGGAGTACCTGCTCGCCCACGGCAAGACCTTTGCCAGGACGGTGTACCTGTCCTTCGGCGACGACGAGGAGACGCTGAACCTGGGCGCCCGGGCCCTGGCGGAGACCCTGCAAAGCCGGGGCGTGACGCTGGAATTCGTGCTGGACGAGGGCGGCGGCAAAATCGAAAACGGCGCCCCCTACGGCGCGCCGGACACGTACCTCTCTCCCGTGGACCTGATGGAAAAGGGCTACGCGGACCTGGAGCTGTCCGTCAAGAGCCGGGGCGGCCACTCCAGCCGGCCCTTCGGCGGCACCTCCCTAGGCCACCTGAGCCAGGCCATCGCCCGCATGGTGGAAAACCCCTTCCCGGTGAAGCTGACGCCGGTGATGGTGGGCGCTTTCAAGGCCCTGGCTCCCTACATCACGGAGGAGCCGCTCAAGTCCCTGGTGCAGGATGTGGAGGGCAACGCCGACGCCATCGCCCGTATCTGCGCCCAGCGGCGGGAGCTGTTCCCCTTCGTTACCACCACCATCGCCCCCACCGTCATCCGGGGCAGCAGCGCCGCCTGCAACGTCATGCCCCAGGACATGAGCGCCGTGGTGAACTTCCGCATCGCCGAGGGAGAGACCGTGGAGGAGCTGCTCTCCCACGTCCGCGCCGCCATCGGCGACGAGACCGTGTCCCTGCGGTTTTTACAGGCCAACGACCCCTCCGCCACCGCCCGCACCGACGGCTACGGCTACGCCAGGCTGACGGAGGCCATGGGCCGGTATTTTCAGGATGTGGTGTTTGTGCCTTCCCTCACCGCCGGCGCCACCGACGCCCACCACTATGAGATCATCTGCGACACCTGCCTGCGGTGCAGCCCCTTCATGGCTTCGCCGGAGGATGTGGCCCGGGGCGTTCACGGCACGGATGAGCGCATTTCCCTGCGGTCTTACGCCCAGGGCATCCGGGTGCTCATCCACCTGATGGACACAGCCGCCGTCCATCCCTGACCCTCTCTAAGTCCTCCGGGGCCTCGGCTCCGGGGGGCTTTTTTTCGACGGGGAAGGGCCCCGTTCCCGCCGGAAATGCATAAATTTTCCATTTCCAGCAAAATACAGGGACACTCGACAGATTCCGGCAGAATCCCCCTTTTATTTTGTGTATGATAAATACATCGCATCCAATATCTTGTGCCACTTCAGAAAGGATGAGGGCCCATATGCAAACGATCTCCAAAGAGTACACCCTGTTGTTCAACGCCATGACCGATGCGGAGGAGACTTTGGCGCGTCTGCGCCAAACCTTGATAGATGCCCAGCGCCGGGCGGAGGAACTTTATCTGGAACAGGAGGGGGATTGCGCCATCCCCCAACAGACCCACTGATGACTGCCCGCCGGCTCTGCCGGCGGGCAAAGTTTTTCCCCACCGCGTTGCATCCCGCCCGCCGGTGCGGTACAATGGAGGCAGCCGTCCCCCGTCTTTGCCGGGGACATCCGGGGAGGAGAGCGCCATGTCTGACCTGTTTCAAACTTCAGAGGACCTGCGGTCCTTTCTCGCCAACGCCGCCGACGGCGCGGCCGCCTACGCCGCCGACCCGGACTTTACCGCTCTGTGGGCGTCCGATTCCCTGGCGGAGCTGCTGGGCTTTTCCGGCCAGCCGGCGGAACGCTTTTTGACCCGGGAACGCATCCATCCCAACGATCTGCTCCGGGTGGCCCGCGTCGTCCGCCCCGCCGCGGAGGCCCGGTGTCCCTTTTCCGTGGAGTTCCGCCTGCTCCGCGCCGACAACCGGCCTCTCCGGGTAAAGGTCCGGGGCGTGCCCACCGGCGAGCTGTATCAAAACCGCTGGCCGGTCTTTTGCCAGCTGTACACGGTTCTGCCCCAGGGGGAGGTGGTCCCGGAATCCACGGTGGAGCAGTACCGGCAGATCCAGGAGGTCTATGATGACCAGCCCTGTCCGCTGCTGTGGCTGTCCCCGGGAAACGACCCGGAGATCCGCTATGTCAATCTGGCGGGCATCCGCCTGCTGGGTTACCCCGACCGGGACCGCTTTTTGCGGACTGCCAGCTTCCGTCTGGGGGATTATCTGCCCCCGGAGGATCTGGCAGAGGCAGTCAGCGCCCTGTCAAGCCTGACCCAGGCGGAAGACCAGGTGCTGTTTTCCTGCCGTATTCGGGACGCCGCCGGCACCACCCGCTGGATGAGCGCGGCCGCCCAGATGCGCCGGGCCCTGTCCGGCAATCTGTTGATCCACTGTATTTTTTCCGACATCACCCGTCAAAAGCTGGCGGAGCTGGATACCCTCCGCCGCTACCAGACGGAGGTGGACTTTCTCTCCGCCACCCAGAGCGAGGCCCTGATGGGGAAGCTCTGGGCCAATATCTCCCGGGACAAGCTGCTGGATGTGGCGGAGAGCCGGGACCTCTCCCCACTGGAGCTCTACGGCAGCTACACAGAGGTCATCCGCCGCACCGCGGCCCTGTGCGCCTCCGGCGATATGGCCGGACAGCTGACACGGGCCTTCTCTCCCGCCGCCCTGCAAGCCCTGTTCGCCTCCGGCCAGACCAGCCGCACCATGGAATACCGCCGACGCACGGCAAACGGCTCCATTCGCTGGGTGCGGACCTATGCCAAGCTGTACCGGGATGTGGAGAGCGGGGACACCATGGGCTTCGTCTACACCTACGACATCGACCAGGAACGGACCTCCGCCGCCATCATCAACCGGCTGGTGGACATGGAATTCGGTTTTCTGGGCCTGCTGAATGTGAAGGACCGGAAGCTGACCTGCTACCGCAACGGCCAGCTGGAAGCCCAGCTCCAGGTGGACCATGTGATAGACTACGAGGAGGAGCTGGAGCGCTTCATCCTCCGCTTTATCATCGACGAGCAGCGGGAAGCTGCCCGCCGGGCCTTCCGGCTGTCCGCCATCCACAGAGGCCTGCGGACCGACGATTCATACAACTTGTCTTTTTCCGTGCTGGAAAACGGCCAGCTCCGCCGGAAGCGGTGGCGGATGGCCTATCTGGACGACACTCACACCACCATTCTCTTTACCCGGTCGGACATCACCGGATTGTTTCGGGTGCAGGAGCGGCAAAAGCAGGTTTTGCAGACCGCCCTGGACCGGGCGGAGCAGGCCAGCGCCGCCAAAAGCGAGTTCCTCTCCCGCATGAGCCACGAGATCCGAACCCCCATGAACGCCATTATCGGCATGAACGCCCTGGCCGCCCAGAGCCTCCGGGACCCGGCGCAGGCGGCGGCGTGCATCGCCAAGGTGGATAACTCCGCCCGGTATCTGCTGTCCCTCATCAATGACATTCTGGATATGAGCCGCATCGAAAGCGGCAAGCTGGCCTTGAAAGAGGGGGACATCTATCTCAGCCGCTTCCTGCGGGACATCGACACCATCTGCCAGGAGCAGGCGGCAGAGCGAAAAGTGGATTACCGCTCGGAGCTGCCCCTGCTGCCGGACGGCCCCTACCGGGGCGACGGTATGAAGCTCCGCCAAGTCCTCATCAACCTGGTGGCAAACGCCATCAAATTCACACCGCCCGGCGGCTCTGTCCGCCTGTCCGTCCGCCAGGAGCCCTCCCGGGGCGCCGTGCCCTGGATGCGCTTTACCGTCACCGACACCGGCATCGGCATCAGCCCGGAGTTCCAAAAGCGGATGTTCCGCCCCTTTGAGCAGGCGGACACCGGCACCACCAGCGCATACGGCGGCACCGGACTGGGCCTTGCCATCAGCAAGAACCTGGTGGAGCTCATGGGCGGCCGCATCACGGCGGAATCCGCCCCCGGCAAGGGCTCCCGGTTCACGGTGCGGGTGCCGCTCCCCCTGCCGGAGCCGCCCGCGCCCGGCGCGGCTGCCCACCCCTCGTCCCCGTCCTCCCTCCCGGACCTGGCGGGGAGGCGGTGCCTGCTGGCGGAGGACCATCCCCTCAATGCCGAGATCGCCCGGCGGCTGCTGGAGGCCCGGGGCATGGCCGTGGACATCGCCGCCAACGGCCGGGAGGCACTGGAGGCATTCTCCCGTTCTCCCGGGGGCTTCTACGACCTGGTCCTCATGGATATCCGCATGCCGGTAATGGACGGCCTGGCCGCCGCCAGGGCCATCCGCCGCCTGGAGCGGCCCGATGCATCTTCGGTGCCCATTTTGGCCATGAGCGCCAACGCCTTTGAGGAGGACCGGGAGACCTCCCGCGCCGCCGGCATGAACGCCCACCTGGCCAAGCCCGTTGAGCCGGCGGAGCTGTACGACACCATTGGAGCTTTTATGAAATAAGGAGACTTCTTTATGCTGCACATCGGCTGCCACCTGTCCTCCTCCAAGGGCTTTCTGGCCATGGGCCGCCAGGCCCTGGCGCTGGGGGCGGACACCTTTCAATTTTTCACCCGCAATCCCCGGGGCAGCAGGGCCAAGGAGCTGGACAGCGCCGACGCGGCGGCCCTCATGGCCCTCATGGCGGAGCACCGCTTCGCCCCCATCATCGCCCACGCCCCCTACACCCTGAACCTGTGCGGCGCGGAGGAAAAAAACCGCGCCTTTGCCCGGGACACCATGGCCGACGACCTCCGCCGCCTGGAGCACCTGCCGGGGCAGTATTATAACTTCCACCCCGGCAGCCATGTGGGCCAAGGAACGGAGGCCGGCGTCACCTTCATCGCCCAGGGCCTCAATGACATCCTGCGGCCGGACCAGACCACCACCGTCCTGCTGGAGACCATGGCCGGCAAGGGCAGCGAGGTGGGCGGCCGGTTTGAGGAGCTGCGGGAAATTTTGGACCGGGTGGAGCTGTCCGATAAAATGGGCGTGTGCCTAGACACCTGCCATGTCTCCGACGCCGGGTATGACATCATCGGCGACCTGGACGGCGTGCTGACGGAATTTGACCGCTGCATCGGCCTGGAGCGGCTGAAGGCCGTCCACCTCAACGACAGCAAAAATCCCACCGGCGCGAAAAAAGACCGCCACGAGCGCATCGGCCACGGCTGCATCGGCCTGGAGGCCCTGGCCCGGGTGGTCCGCCACCCGGCCCTGCGGGATCTGCCCTTTTGCCTGGAGACCCCCAATGAGCTGCCGGGCTACGGGGAGGAGATCGCCTTCATGCGGCAGCAGGCGGCGCTGTGAGGAGAATATACAGCACAGGGGCCGGACACTGTCCGGCCCCTGTGCTGATTCATTACTCATACCGCAGTGCGTCGATGGGATTCAGGCACGCCGCCTTCTTAGCGGGAAGATAGCCAAACAGCACGCCGATGCCGGTGGACACGCCGAAGGCCAGCGCCACCGCCCCCAAGGTGGGGCTCACCGTCAAGCTGGCCTCTATGATGTTGGAGATGATCACGGTGGCCACCGCCGACAGCGCGTCTCCCAGCAGGATGCCCAGCACGCCGCCCAGGGCGGAGGTGGTGGCCGCCTCGATGACGAATTGCCGCATGATGGCGCCCTCCTTGGCCCCCAGGGCCTTGCGGATGCCGATCTCCCGGGTCCGCTCCGTGACGGACACCAGCATGATGTTCATGATGCCAATGCCGCCCACCACCAGGGAGATGGCCGCGATGGCCGCCAGCACGTAAATGATCATGTTCACCATGGAGTTCATGGTGTCCAGCATCTCAGACATGCTGACCACCGTGTAGGCGTTCTCGTCCTCAAAGATGCTGTACAGCTCATTTTCCACCAGCGTTTTGGCCTGGGCGATCTGCTCCTTGTCCCGCACCGCCACGGTATAGCTGCTGATGGTGCCGGTGTAACTCATCCGGGCGGCGGTGGAATAGGGGAGGTACAGGCAGTCGTCCGTGCCGCCCTCCTCCAGGTCCTCGGCTTTCTGGGCCATGACGCCCACGATGGTCAGCATGTTCTGGCCCAGCTTGATGGTCTGGCCCACGGCGCTGCCGCCGAAGTAGGCCATATTCAGATATTGACCGATGACGCAGACCTTTTTCCGGTCCGCCATATCCGTATACTGGAGGCCGCGGCCCTGGGCGATCTCATAGCCCTTCATGGAAAAATAGTCCTCGCTGACGCCGCTGACCGTGGAGGAGGACACCGTGTCGCTGCCGATCTTCAGGGGAAAGGACACGGACACCGTGGGGGAGAGCTGCTTGAAAAGGTCGGCATGTTCGCTGACCATGTCGTACATCTGGTCCTCGGACACGGAGCGGGAGGAGCCCCGCCCCATGATCATCACCGTCAGGGAGTCCGTGCCCAGGTCGGCGAAGCTGTCCTCAATATAGCCCTGCATACCGTTGCCCAGGCCCACGATGACAATGACGGCGGTGACGCCGATGACGATGCCCAGCATGGTGAGAAAGGTACGCATCTTGCTGCCCCAGATATTTTTCAGCGCCAGCTGAAAGGTCTCCAGAAAGCTCACAGGGACACACCGTCCTTTCCGGCCATATTGGGCCGCACCACGGCCTCCGGGGCACGGGCGTCGCCGTCGTAGATGACCCGGCCGTCCTCCAGGCGGATGATCCGCTGGGCCTGGACGGCAATGGAGTTGTCGTGGGTAATGAGGACCACGGTGTTTCCGGCCTCATGGATTTTTTGCAGCAGCGACAGCACCTCCCGGCTGGTGTGGGAATCCAGGGCGCCGGTGGGCTCATCCGCCAGAATGACGGCCGGCTCTCCCACCAGAGCCCGGGCAATGGACGCCCGCTGCTGCTGGCCGCCGGAGAGCTGGTTGGGCCTGTGCTTCAGCTTGTCGCTCAGGCCCACCAGCTCCAAAGCCAGCTTTGCCCGCTCATGGCGCTCCGCCTTGGGCACGCCGGCGTACATGAGGGGCACCTCCACGTTTTCCAGCAGCGTCAGCTTGGGCAGCAGGTTGTATTGCTGGAAGATGAAGCCCAGCATTTTGTTGCGGATCTCCGCCAGCTCATTTTTGTCCATGGCGCCCACGTCCTGGCCCCCCAGCAAATAGGTGCCGGAGGTCGGCACATCCAGGCAGCCGATGATGTTCATGCAGGTAGACTTGCCGGAGCCGGACTGGCCCACAATGGCCACAAATTCCCCCCGGTCGATTCGCATGGAGATGTGGTCGGCCGCCCGGACGACGGCGTCGCCCATGTAGTACGTCTTGCAGACGTCCCGGAATTCAATCAGAGCACTCATCCTCTGGCCCCTCCGCCGCCGGGAGCACTGCCTCTGCCGGAGGGCGCGCCGCCTCCGCCGGGCATGGCACCGCCAGGCATGCCGCCGCCCATCATGCCGCCCATCGTCATGGCGCCGCTGCCGGAGGAGGTCTGGATGTACGCCACAGTGTCACCCTCCCGCAGGCCGGCCATGACCTGGATATAGCTGTCGTCGCTGATGCCGGTCTCCACCTGGACGTATACATAGCCCTCCGGGGCCTCCTGATCCAGCGCGTTCACGGCGCTGGGGGAATCCGCGGTAATGAGCACGGTGTTGCCCCGGTTCACGGCGGCGTTGGGAATGGCCAGCGTGTCCCGGCTTTCCTGGAGGACGATCTCCGCGTCCACATTCATGCCGGGCCGCAGGCCCTCGTATTCGTCGATGCGGACGGTGACAGGATACGTGGTGATGCCGCCGGAGGTATTGCCTGCCACGGAGACCTTGGTGACCACACCGGTGTAGGTCCGGCCCTCCACGGCGTCGGCGGTGATCTCCACGCTTTGCCCCACCTCCACGTCCGAGATGTCCAGCTCGTCGATGCTCATGGTCATCTCCAGATAGCTCAGGTCATAGATGGTGCACAGGGCGCCGCTGGAGCCGCCCTCCACCTTGTCGCCGGCCTTGGCGGTCTTGGTGACCACGGTGCCGGAAATGGGCGCGGTGACCTGGTAATCCTCCAGCCGGTCCGCCGCGTTTTCCAGGCTGGTCCGGGCATTTTCCAGGCTGCTCTTGGCGTTTTCAATGGTGTTGTCCACATTGTCCCCGGTGATGGTGCAGATGCGGTCGCCCTCGCCGACGGTGTCGCCGGGGAGCAGGTTCAGCCCGGACACCTTGCCGGAGGCTCCGGCGGTGATGGTGCTGGAGGCGCCCACATGGATGGAGGCGCTGCCGTAGCTGGCATAGCTGCCGATGGTGGCGGTGGCGGTATAGTCCTCCGTCACCAGGCCGGGATTGACGGCCTTCACCCGGACAGTGATCAGCTCACGGCCGCTGCCGGCGGCATTGCCGGAGACGGTGGCCGACTGGGACACCTGCTCCACAGTGCCGGCAATGGTGCCGGCAAAGCCTGTGATGAAAACCGTGGCCGTCTGACCCACGTAAAAATCACCGCTGCTTACGTAGGAAAACAGGAAATCCATATAGATATTGTTGTCTCCCACGATGCGGCACAGCTGAGTGCCGTTGGACACGGTGTCGCCGTTTCGGACATACACCTCGCTGACGGTGCCGCTCATGTCCGCCGTGGGGTACTTGCTCTTCACCGCCTGCTCATAACTCCGCTGGGCCTGGGCATAGCTGTTTTGCGCCTGATTCTGGCTGGTGGCCGCGTCGGAGGAATCCAGGGTGTACAGCAGCTGGTCCTTCTCCACCAGGTCACCTTCTTCAAAGGTATCGGAGAGGATCTCACCGGACACCAGGGTGTTGACGGTATAGGAGTCCGCGGGCTCCAGGGTGCCGCTGGAGCTGAGGGAGCGGGTGATGTCCCGCTTTGCCGCCGCCGTCTCCTGATACGTTGCAGCAGTCTCGCTCTCCCGGCCGCCCAGCAGCTTTACCGCCGTGATGGCAGCCACCGCCAGCATCAGAACCAGCACCAGCCATTTCTTCTTTTTCCCAAGGCGCGGTCCGCGCTTTTTCTTTGGTGCCGGCGGGGTCTCCCGGCCTTCTTCCCGCATGACTTCTTCCATACATCGGTTTCCTTTCCTGGTTCCCGTCAGGGAATCGCTTTGGCACAAAGCATATGCGGCAAAGCTAAAAACAATCTGAAAGGGATCTTCCAAAACGGCCGGTTTTTTCCTGTTTTTTTCGCGGATTTCCCAGGGCCTTCAAATGATCCGGAGGGTTTTATGCATCAAAACGCCGCGGAGGGACAATGCCCCTCCGCGGTGTTCTCCTGGGAAATTCAGATCTCTTTCAGATGCTCCATGTTCTGGCGGACGCCGTCACAGCAGGCATGGAAGCGGGCCAGCTCCTCGTCGGTGAGGGGCAGCTCCACCACCTGCTCCACGCCGTTTTTGCCGATGACGCAGGGCACGCCCACAAATAGGCCCGTCTCGCCGTACTCGCCCCGCAGCTCCGCGCTGGCGGGCATGATGGCCTTCTCGTCGTGGAGGACGATGTGGACCATGCGGGCGGCGGTGGCGGCGATGCCGTACTCCGTGCAGAACTTGCCGGCGAAGGTCACCCAGCCGCCGCCGATGGACTCCTTCTGCAGGGCCTCCCGGTCAAAGCGGAAGCGCTCGTCGGTCTTGGCCCACTGGTCCAGAGGCATTCCCCGGAAGCTGACACAGGACCAGGGGGCGAACTGGTCGTTGCCGTGCTCGCCCATCATGTAGCAGGTGATGGACTTGTGGTCCACGCCGGTCTGCCGGGCCAGGGCGGAGAGCAGGCGGGAGGTGTCCAGGCCGGTGCCGGTGCCGAACACCCGGCCCCGGGGCAGGCCCAGGCTCATGGCGATCTCCCGGGTGACGATGTCGCAGGGATTCGTGATGTTCACCACCACGCCGTCAAAGCCGCTGGCCTTGATCTTGTCCACATAGCTGCGGACGGCGGGGATGGTGAAGTCCATCTCCGTAACACGGTTATGGACCTTCCGCAGCAGGTCGATCTTGCCCACGCTGTTGACGATGACGTCGCAGTCCCCCAGGTCGGAGAAGTCTCCGGCATTCACGGTGACGCGGTGGGGCAGGTACGCGGCGGCGTCCCGCAGGTCCTGGACCTCGCTGGTTACCTTCTGCTCATTCATATCCACCAGTACCAGCTCATCCGCGATGCCCTCCAGCGCCAGGGTATACGCCACATGGGCGCCCACATGGCCAATGCCGACGACGCCGACTTTTCTTGTTTTCATGATGATTGCCTCCTATTGAAAATATATCATAAACGCAGAGCCTTCCAGGGGGGACATCGTCCCCCCTGGAATCCGTTTACATGCCGAAATTGGGGAACAGCACCAGCGTGTACACCATGGCCAGCACCATGTACTCCGCCAGGAGAATGCCGAAGGCCACCAGGGTCTTTCTCATGACCTTGTTCTCGTTGCCCACCTCGCCCACGGTGGCGCAGGCCGCCACGGTGTTGTTGGGGCAGATGAGGTTGCCCAGAGAGCCGCCGGCGTTTTGTCCGGCGAACACGGTGATGGGGTTCATGCCCAGGGCCGCGGCCGCCTCCGTGTGCATACCGGCGAACATGATGTTGGAGCCCAGGCCCGTGCCGGTAATGAAGGAGCCCAGAGAGCCGATGAGCACCGCGGCGGCGGGGTAGAACATGCCGGCCAGGGCGGCGATATCACCGGCAATGAGGCTCATCATGCCGGTGGTGGCGGACTGCATAATGTAGGCCATGACCAGCAGGCTGCCCATGGTGATGAGGACGGGAACCACGTTTTTGGCGGTCATGCGGAAGATCTCAAACAGCTCGTCCTTCTTCACATGAAGGGTGGCGGCGCCCAGCAAACCGCAGAGCATAATGACGCAGTCCACCCAGAAGATATAGCCAAAGGTGCACAGGAAGCCGAAGCCGGTCTCCGGCCAGATAGCGGGCACACCGTAGCGGACGATGGGCAGCAGGAACAGCATGTAGATATAGGGGGACATGGCCCGGAAGGCGCTGTATCGCTGCTTGGCCCCCTGGGGCGCCGCATACTTGAACTCGTCCGGGGTGTTGATGGGAACCACCTTCACGAACAGCACAGACAGCAGGATGGCGATGAGGCCGGTGCCCATGGACGTGACCTCCGGGCCCACGAAGTTGCTGAGGAAGAACATGACGGCGCCGGTGGTGACGCCGGCATAGCACAGATAGGGGACGATGCCCTTGAAGCCCTTGCGGCCGAAGGCCAGGGCCACCATGATGAAGGGGATGATGAGAACGCCGAACATATGGATGCGGCCCACCATGGCGGAGTTGAGGGCGTTGGTGGAGATGCCGGCCTCCACCAGGGCCGCGCCGCCGTTGATGGTGGTCAATCCCGCGCCGCCCCAGGAGCAGGGTGTGGCGTCGCCCAACAGAGCAACGGCGATGGCGGTGATGGGGTCAAAGCCCAGGGCCACCAGGAAGGGGGCGGCGATGGCGGCGGGAGCGCCGGCGCCGGCGGCGCCCTCCAGGAAAATGGGCACCATCATGCCCACGACGATGAGCTGCACCCGGCGGTCCTGGCCGCTGACCCGGGCCACGGTGTTTTTCACGTCCTCAATGGCGCCGGTGCGCTTGAGGGTGTTCAGAATGACAAAGGCACCGAAGACCATGAACACGATCTTCAGACCTTCCTTGATGCCCTTCCACAGCAGGGCGTCGATGACGGCCACATTCTCCTTGAAAGCCAGGCCGTCCACGTTGAAGTAGGTAAAGGCCAGGGCCATGGTCCACACCAGGGCCACAGGCGCCACCTTCATGGCAGGCTTTTTAAAGGCCAGGATGCCGGCCAGCACAATGACGATTGGGCTGACGGCCATAAAGAAATTTACGAATCCCATAAGTAAAATCCTCTCTTTTCTTTGGTTTGCTTTGGTTTGCTTTATACAAAAAGAGAGGGTCCCGTCCAAAAGACGGGACCCTCTTCCTTCGTATCCGTTTCGTTACAGCAGGCAGGGGGACGGGTCTTTCAGACGTGCGGCAGCACCGCGCAAAATCAGGCTCAGCAGAGCCAGCAGGGCCAGCAGGCCCAGGCTCAAGGACAGGCACAGAATGCCCAGCAAGCTGATCAGGGCAACAAAAATGGACGCCAGCAGAGCGGCGTCCAGAGTCATGGCGATATTGGTATCGGCGCACTGGCGGGAAGTCTTTACGCAGGAGGAAACACCCACAGTGTCAGCTGCGGCGGCGGTATTCACGTTGCAGCGGCACATGGCAAACACGGCTGTCTCCTCCTTTGGAAAAGTCTGTACCCATAAAATACGAGCCTTGCGGACAAATGTCAACGGAAAATCGCGGCGCAAAAAAATTTTCGTGATGTTCGCAGATTTTTCGATGACCGGTTATCGCTTTTTCTATTGAAAACACACAATGAAGCAGGCAGGCGCTTAAAAGTGCCTGCCTGCTGATAAAATACGCTCTTTTAGGGGCCGCAAGTCCCCCGGAACACCGGCAGCCGTCCCGATATCGTGCCTTCTCCGCCGGTGTTTTTTACCGCCGTGCCTCCGCCCGGTAGCTGTCCTTGATGTCAAAGGCGTGGTCCATGGGACCGGCGCCATGACCCAGGTCCAGCATGGCACCCAGAGCGCCGGAGATGTACTCCTTGGCCTTTTCCACAGACTCCTCCAGGGTGAAGCCCTTGGCCAGGTTGGCGGCAATGGCACTGGAGAGGGTGCAGCCGGTGCCGTGGGTGTTGGGGTTTTGAATGCGGCGGCCCCGGAACCAGCGGCTGCCGGCGGGGGTCCACAGCAGGTCGTTGGCGTCGTTGAGCTGGTGGCCGCCCTTGCAGAGGACGGCGCAGCCGTACCGCTCCCCGATGGACCGGGCGGCGGCCTCCATGTCTTCGGCGCTTTCGATGGTCCGGCCATAGAGGATCTCCGCCTCCGGGATGTTGGGGGTCAGCACCTCCGCCAGAGGCAGCAGCCGCTCCTTCAGGACCTCGATGGCGTCATCCCGCAGGAGCTTTGCCCCGGAGGTGGCCACCATGACCGGGTCCACCACGATGTGGCGGGCGCCGTACTGGCGGAGCTTGTCCGCGATGACGGTGATGAGCTCCGCGGAGGAGACCATGCCGATCTTCACCGCGTCGGGGAAAATGTCTGTGAACACCGCGTCCAGCTCCTTTTCCAAAAAGGCGGGCGTGGCCTCCAAAATATCTGTGACGCCGGTGGTGTTCTGGGCGGTCAGGGCCGTGATGGCGCTCATGGCGAACACGCCGTTCACCGTCATGGTCTTGATGTCAGCCTGGATACCGGCGCCTCCGCTGGAATCGCTTCCGGCGATCGTCAATGCTGTTTTCATTTGTCTGCTTCCTTTCTGCATTGAAGTTTTTTAACGCGGCGAAAGGTGGTGCCCCCGATCCGCCGCGAATCAGGCGTTTTTCGGAGCAGCCTTACGGCCGGGCGATCTTGCGGCTGAGCCGCAGCATCTCCTCCGCCGCCGCCTTCACATCCGGCTGGGCGAACAGGGCGGAGACCACCGCCACGCCGTCCAGGCCGCAGCCCGCCAGCTCCAGGACGTTGTCATGGCTGATGCCGCCGATGGCCACCACCGGGATGTCCACCGCGGCGGTGACCGCGCGGATGGTGTCCCGGGAAATGGGCTTGGCGTCGGTCTTGGTGCCGGTGACGAAGGCGGCGCCCACGCCCAGGTAGTCGGCGCCCGCCGCCTGGGCGGCCCTGGCCTCCTCCGCGTTGTGGGCGGACACGCCGATGATCTTGTCCGGCCCCAGCAGCTCCCGGGCCCGGCCGGCGGCCAGGTCCTCCTGGCCCACGTGGACGCCGTCAGCTCCCGTCTTCACGGCGATGTCCACATTGTCGTTGATGATGCTGATGACCCCCGCCTCCCGGCACAGGGCCACGAAGCGCTCCGCCTCCGCCAGGAAGGCGTCCTCCGCCAGATGCTTTTCCCGCAGCTGCACCATGGTGGCGCCGCCGGCAATGGCGGCGCGGACCTGGTCCCAAAAGGCCTCCTCGTCCGCCGCCCAGGCCCGGTCCGTCACGGCGTACAGCCGCATTTGCTCTGCTTGCAGTTTCATGTTGTTCTCCTTCCGGCCGCAAAAAATCCGCGGACACACCCAATTCGGTCCGCGGCAAGCGCCTGTTCTCTCCCTACGTTGGCATGATCCAAATCAGGTCCCGGGTAAAAACCGCTGCGGTTTACTCTCAGCCCGCGCCCGCGGACTCCCCGTTTACATTTTTGTTTATCATACGCTTCTTTTTCGCCGTTTTCAACCCTCTTGACAAGCTTTTGTCAAAATGGCATAATAGGGGCGAAAACAGGGGAGCCGAGAGGCTGAGAGGAAGCATTGCTTCGACCCTTAAACCTGATGTGGGTAATGCCACCGTAGGAAGGATCATGGACACCGGACGGCAGGCACCACCAGGCGCCTGCTGTTTTTTTCATCTCTTTTGGAAAGGATGTGTGTCAGGGAAGCATACCGGCGCCCCGGTCACCCGGGAGCGGACAGAGGGGGAGCGCCCTGTGTCCGGGCCAGACCCAAGCAGCGATGGGAAGCCGTGTTCCGGCGTGAGAGGAGACCAGCAAGTCTCGACCGAATTTTCCACACAGCGGGGGAAATATCCGCCGTCCTGTGACCTTGCCCTGCAAGGGGAAAACGCTGCTGTTTTCTCCCTGCGTACATATTTTACAAAGGAGTCTTTACAATGAATCAGCGGACCTTGATCAAAAAGCTGGCCCTGGCCAGCGTTCTCACCGCCGTGGCCGTGGTGGGCAGCACCTTTTCCTTCCCGGTGTTTGGCAGCAAGTGCTCTCCCGTGCAGCACATGGTGAATATCCTGTGCGCCGTGTTCCTGGGGCCGGGCTTCGGCGTGGCCTCCGCCTTTGTGGCAAGCCTGCTGCGCAACCTCATGGGCCTTGGCAGCCTGCTGGCCTTCCCCGGCAGCATGTGCGGCGCATTGCTGTGCGGCCTGGCCTACAAGAAAACGAAGAACCTGCCCTTCACCCTGGTGGCGGAGGTGTTCGGCACCGGCATCATCGGCGGGCTGCTGTCCTGGCCCGTGGCCATTTTGTTCATGGGCAAGAGCGCCGGTGACATCGCCTTTTACGCCTATGTGGTGCCCTTCCTGGTCTCCACCGTGGGCGGGTCCATTCTGGCAGGCATTCTGGTATTCTCCCTGCAAAAGAGCGGCGCCCTGAAGTCCATGCGCGCCGCCATGGAACAGTAAGCAAGAGAGTGGTTTTTATGAACGTTTCCCGTTTGGAGGATGTCCGCCTGCGGCGGCCCCTCATCCACTGTGTCTCCAATATCGTCTCTGCCAACGACTGCGCCAATCTGGCCCTGGCGGTGGGCGCCAGCCCCATGATGGCCCAGGCGCCGGAGGAGATGGCGGACATCACCGCCATTGCCGGCGCCACGGTGCTCAACACCGGTACGCCGGACAGCGCCAAATTTGAGGCCTGCCGCATCTGCGGCCGGGAGGCCGCCGCCCTGGGCCGGCCGGTAGTGCTGGACCCGGTGGGGGTGGGCGCCTCTCCCTGGCGGCTGGACAACATCCGCCGCCTGCTGGCGGTGTGCACGCCCACCATCCTGCGGGTGAACCTGGGGGAGGCCCAGGCCCTGCTGCGGCTGCGCAGCCAGGAGCAGGGGGTGGACAGCCCCGGCGCCGCCACCCGGGCGGAGCGGCTCCGCCGGGCCGCCGCCCTGGCAAGGGACCTCCATACCACCGTGCTGCTGTCCGGGCCGGAGGACATCGTCACCGACGGCAGCAGTGCCTGGTGCTGCACCGGCGGCAGCGGCCGCATGGCCCAGGTCACCGGCACGGGGTGTATGCTCTCCGTGCTGTGCGGCGTGTTCGCCGCCGTGGAACCGGAGCCCCGGGAGGCCGCCCTGCTGGCCGCCGCCTTCTGGAAGGTGTGCTCCCGCCGGGCGGACCGCGCCGCGGGGGAAACGGGTCCCGGCAGCTTCCGCACGGCGCTGCTGGACGCCGCCGGCGCCTTGACGGCGGCGGACCTGGAGCGGGAAGCGGAGCTTTTTCCTCTTTCTCTTTAAAAAACGATACGCGGGAGCCGGTCTGGCTCCCGCGTGTTTTTTTATTCCCGGCCCAATGCCCGCCGGGCCGCCCGGACGATGTCCGCCGGCAATGTGCGGCACATGTCCTCTAGATGGGGGCTCATGGGGATGGGCACGAAGGGCGCGCCGATGCGGACCACCGGCGATTTCAAATCGGTGAAGGCCTCCTCGGAGATGGTGGCGGACAGCTCCGCGCCGAAGCCGCCCTGGCGGACGGCCTCGTGGGCCACCACCGCGTGTCCCGTCTTCCGCACGGAGGCGAGCACCGTCTCCTTGTCCCAGGGGGACAGGGTCCGCAGGTCCAGCACCTCCGCGTCGATGCCCTCCGCGGCCAGAGTCTTGGCCGCCTCCAGCGCCCGGTTCACCATGACGCCGTACACCACCAGCGTCACATCCCGGCCCTCCCGGGCCACCCGGGCCTTGCCGAAGGGGATGGGGCCGTCGTTGTCAGGCACCTCGCCCTCCGTCTTAAACAGGGTCTTGTGCTCCAGGAACATGACGGGGTTGTCGTTGCGGATGGCCGTCCGCAGCAGGCCCCGGCCCTCCGCCGGGCAGGAGGGCACCACCACCTGCAGTCCCGGCACATGGGCGAACCACGCCTCCAGGCAGTCGGTGTGGTGGGCGCCCTGCATTTTCACGATGCCGTCCGGGCAGCGGACCACCATATGGACCTTGCCCTGGCCTCCGAACATATGGCGGGACTTGGCCGCCTGGTTGACAAGCTCGTCCATGCAGGCGGGCAGGCAGTTGGAAAACCGCATGTCAATGACGGGCCGCATCCCCGCCAGGGCCGCGCCCACGGCGCTGGAGACGATGGCTGTCTCGGAGATGGGGGTGTCCAGCATATGGCTGGTGTCGCCGCCCAGCAGCTCCTTCAGGCCCAGATAGTGACCGAGGCCGCCGCCCCGGCCGTGGAGGTCCTCCGCCATGACGAACACGGCGGGGTCTCGCTTTATTTCCTCCGCCAGCACTTCCAGCGTGGCGTCCTTATAAGTCATGATGCGCATAGCCGAGCCTCCTCTCAGTCGTAAATGTCCGTGTACAGCTCGGACGGGTCGGGGTAGGGGCTTTCCACGGCGAAGCGCCGGGCCTCCTCCACCATCTCCGTCACCCGGGCCTGGACGGCGTCAAAATCACTCTGCTCCAGCCACCCCTCGGAGAGGCACCGGCGCTCAAAATTCTGAATGGGGTCGTCGGCGTGGAGCCGGGCAAGGGCCGCCTTGGGGTCCCGGTACACCTGGGGGTCTATGGCGGTGTGGCCATAAGCCCGGTGGGTCTGGCACTCCAGGAAGCCGCAGCGGTTGCCCTCGCCGTTCCGGGCACGCTTCACCAGCCGCTCCATGGCGGCCTGGACGGCGAAAAAGTCGTTTCCGTTCACCACGTAGCTGGCCATGTCGTAACCCACGGCCCGCTTGGAAATGTCCAAAACCGCCTGCTGGCCGCCGGTGGCGTGGTCCGTGCTGCAGGCGATGCCGTTATTCTCGCACACGAAGATGACCGGCAGGTGCCAGGCCGCCGCCATGTTGGCGGACTCATGGAACGTGCCCCGGTTGGAGGCGCCGTCGCCGAAAAACACCACCGCCACGGCGTCGCTGCCCTGGAAGCGGGCCGCCAGGGCGGCGCCTACCGCCAGGCCGAAGCCGCCGCCCACGATGCCGTTGGCGCCCAGCATACCGATGCTGAAATCCGCCACGTGCTGGGAGCCGCCCTTGCCCCGGCAGCAGCCGGTGGCCTTGCCGTACAGCTCCGCCATCATGGGCTTGAGGTCCGCGCCCTTGGCGATGGTGTGGCCATGGCCCCGGTGGGTGCTCTCGATATAATCCGTCTTTTTCAGGCAGGCGCACACGCCGGTGGCCACCGCCTCCTCACCCACATACAGGTGGACATTGCCCAAGATCTCCTCGGATTCCCGGGCACGTTTGGCCTCCAACTCAAATTTGCGGATCTTCACCATGGTCTCATAGTGCCGCAGCAGTTCTTCCTTTGAAAACATCCGGCCGCCTCCTTACGGTTTACAGGATCTGTATCCAAAATTGTGTCCTAAACTAAACTTATCACCGGAAAGCGGCTTTTACAATTATTTTTTCAGCTGTGGGCAAAAAAATCATGATTCTGCACAATGTTTTCCGCATTTTTTGTAAGAGTCCCAGAGGTGCGGAAAAGCCGGGGCGGCGCATCCTGCGCCGCTCCGGCTTTTTATGCGGGTTTTATTCCCGGGACAGGGGCCGCAGGGGAGAGGCGGCCTGGGAAAGGGAGGGCTGCTGGGTCCGCCGCACCCACTGGAGCAGCTTGTGGACATGCTCCCGGGCCAGGCGCTCCGCCCCCTCCTCGTCCCGGCGGATGACAGCCTGCACGATGGCCTTGTGCTCCCGCAGGGAGTCCGCCCCCCGGGTCTCATCCATCAGCATACTGCGGTAGCGGAACACCGATTCCTGGTCCAGAAGGTTGGCGGCCATCCGCTCCAGCTGGGTGTTTTTGCAGGCGGCCAGCACGGTCCTGTGCAGCTGGATCTCCGCCTGGTACAGGTGGAGCGCGTCCCCCTCCCGGGCACAGCGGTCCAGGGCCGCCTCCGCCGCCCGCAGCTGTTCCACATCCGTGTCATCCCGGTGAAGGGCCGCCAGACGGGAGGCCATTCCCTCCAGCGCCTCCCGGATATACAGGGCGTCCACGGTCTTTTGCGCGTCCGCCATGGCCACATAGATCCGCTTGTTGGGATACCGCTCCAAAAAGCCCTCCGCCTGCAGCCGCTTGATGGCGATGCGCACGGGAGAGCGGCTCATTTCCAGCTGTTTTGCCACCAGCTCCTCCACCACCTGTCCTCCCGGCGGATAGACGCCGGTGATGATGGCGGTCTTCAGCGCCTCGTAAGCACGGCTTTCCAATGTGTCCTGCTTTCCGCCCTCCGGCCGGTCCATGGCGCTCCCTCCTTCGTTTCGTTTTCCCCCATTGTACAGGTCCGGCACCGGGTTTGTCAATGTCCGGGCGCGGCAGGCATACTCCCGGCCCGGAGCGCATAGGTTGTCCCAGGAGGTGAGGCACATGAAAGTGGTGCTGCTGCGGGACATCCTGCGGCGGCTGGAGGCGGCGGCCCTGGCCGCCGGCGTGGTGTGGGCCGTCACCGTCACCGCCGGCAGCGACACCGCCGCCGGCGCCTGGCAGGCCCTGCGGGAGGCGGCGCCGGTGGGGATGCTGCGCTGGGAGCTGGGGGACCTGCGGGCAAAGGACACCCTGTCTCCGGCGGCGGTCATGACCATTGGGGAATCGCCCCTGCTGCTGGCGGCCCGGCCCGCCGTGGCGGAGCTGTGGTCCACAGAGCGGGCGGAGCCGGAGGAGCCGGCCACATCCAGTCAGGAGCCGCCCCAGGCCGTTGTGCCGGTGGAGGAAACGCCCCTGGCGGCCCCCAACGCTCCGGACAACGGCGTGGCCGCCCGGACTCTGGTGCCCACGGACCCCTCCGGCTACACGGTCTCCGGCCGGGTGTACATCAGCAATTCCACCAGCCACACCGTGGATGTCAGCGCCTTTGCGGACCCCTTTGACGCGGAGCTCACCGGGGACCCGGGGCCCCAGGTCCTCATTCTCCACACCCACGGCAGCGAGGCCTACACCCCCGCCGACAGCGCCGGCATCGTCTGGTCCGGGGACCACCGCACCACCGACGCCCGGTACAACGTGGTGCGGGTGGGGGACGCCATGGCCGATGTTTTGGGCCAGGCGGGCATCTCCGTGCTCCATGACCGGACGCTGTACGACTATCCCTCCTATTCCGGGGCCTACGACCGGTCCCTGGCGGCCATCCAGAGCTATCTGGCCCAGTATCCCACCATCCACTTCATACTGGATGTCCACCGGGACGCCATTGAGGACAGCCAGGGCAACGAATATAAGGTGGTCTCCACCGTGGAGGGGGAGGGGACCGCCGCCCAGATGACCCTGGTGGTGGGCAGCGACGGCAGCGGCCTCACCCACCCGGACTGGATGGAGAACCTGAAGCTGGCGGCGGCCTTGCAGGAGGACCTGCTCACAGAGTACCCCACCCTCATGCGGCCCATCCTGCTGCGCAATTCCCGCTATAACCAGCACGCCACCACCGGCAGCCTGCTTTTGGAGGTGGGCGCCGCCGGAAACTCCCCGGAGGAAGCGGAGCTGGCGGGGCGGCTGTTCGCGCAGCGAATGGCGGAGGTGCTGGAGGCCCGCAGCAAATAGCGGAAAAGGCCGCCCGAGGGCGGCCTTTTCCGGCAAAAAAACAGCCTGTCCTTTCGGACAGGCCGTTTCAAGCATGAGCAGCTGCTTTTTAGTCGGTGACGTAGGGCAGCAGAGCGATCTGACGGGCACGCTTGATGGCCTCGGTCAGCTGACGCTGATGCATGGCGCAGGTGCCGGTGGTTCTGCGGGGCAGAATCTTGGAACGCTCAGAGACAAAACGACGCAGCTTGGCGGCGTCCTTGTAATCGATGGACTCGCACTTTTCGGCGCAGAACTGGCACACCTTACGGCGCTTGCCGCGCATGGGACGAGCGGGTCTCGCTTCACGATCAAAAGCCATGAAATGGTTCCTCCTTTATTAAGATCAGAACGGCAGTTCGCCGTCCTCCTCGCCGATCTCGGCGAAATCGGAATGGCTGTCCATGGGAGCCGCGGCGCCTCGGCCGCCGCCCATGGGCGCGCTGTAAGAGGGGGCGCTGTTGTACGCGGGGGCTCCGCCGTACTCGCCGGCGCCGTCCCGCTTGGAGTCACCGAAGTAAATGTTGTCGGCGACGATCTCGGTAGCGACGCGCTTGCCGCCCTCCCGGTCCGTCCAGTCCCGGGTCTGCAGCCGGCCCTCCACCACGGCCATGCGGCCCTTGGTGAAGTACTTGCTGACAAATTCCGCGGTATTGCGCCAGGCGACCACATCGAAGAAGTCGGCCTGCTTGCTGCCGTCCTGGCTCTTGAAGTCACGGTCCACCGCGATGCGGAAGGATGTGACCGCCGTGCCGGACTGGGTGCGGCGCAATTCCGGGTCCTTGACCAGACGACCCATGATGATAACCTTGTTGAGCATTCTCCCAAGGCCTCCTTATTCGCCCTTGCAGACGATCAGGGAACGCATGATGCCATCGTTGATGCGCAGCTTACGATCCAGCTCGCGGGGGAAGGAAGGCTCGCTGGTGAAGCTCATCAGCACGTAGTAGCCATCGTTCTTGTAGTTGATGGGATAAGCCAGCTTGCGGGTACCCCACTCTTCCACCTCAACGGCGGAACCATTCTGCTCAGCCAGGGACTTGAAGTTTGCCACGATAGAGGCAATGCCCTCCTCACCCTGTGCAGGGTCGACGATGTAGACGACCTCATAATTGGCAGTAACCTTTGCCATGTTTGCACCTCCTTTTGGACAAATGGCCCTCATTCATAGATGAGAGCAAGGATATACTTGCAGACTGCAAGCTATATTATTATACAGGACGGAGCGCAAATGTCAAGCACATTATTTCCTGGTTTTCCCGGTATCCGTGAAAAAACCTTTCCTTTTTCCGCAGGATGTGGTATATGTAGTACGATTCACCCACCCGGAAGAGAGGAAGCGCGTATCCATGGCCTTTACCTGGCAAACCATCCTGTTCATTTTCGCCGCCCAGTTGCTGGCCTACACGGTCAAGGGCCTCGTCGGCTTCGGCAACCCCCTGATCTCCGCCCCCATTTTGTCCATGCGGCTGGACAACGTGGTCATCACTCCCGGCACGCTTTTGATGGACTGTCCCATCAACGGCTACATCACGTGGAAAAACCGCCATAGCTTCAATTGGCGCAGGATCCTGCCCCTGCTGCTGGCCAACCTGTGCGGCGTCATTCCCGGCACGCTGCTGCTGCGCTTTTCCCTGCCCTGGATCTTGAAGACGGTGCTGGGCGTCGTGGTGGTGATCCTGGGCCTGGAGATGGCCACCCGGAACCTCCGTCCCGTCCGGGCCGGAAAAGACCGGCCCTGGATGCGCTACGCCGTGGCGGTGTTCTCCGGCATCTGCGCAGGCCTGTTCGGCATCAATATGTTCCTGACCGCTTATCTTCAGCGGACCGCCAAGGACTACCCGGAGTTCAAGGGCAGCATCTGCTTTTTGTTCCTGGGGGAGAACGTATTCCGCCTGGGCGTGTACATCACCAGCGGCCTCATCACCCGGGAGGCGCTGCTGTTCGGCGCGGTGTCCGTGCCGGCGGCGGCCCTGGCCATGGCGCTGGCCGGGTTCCTCGGTCCCCGTATGCGGGAGGACCGGCTCCAAAAGGGCGCCATCGTCCTGTTTTTGCTGGGCGGCGTCAGCATCATCGTCAAGTCCATCGTGTTTCATACATAATTTAGGAGGAAGTGCACATGAAAGAACTGTATCAGGGCCTGGGCCACATCGCCATCCACACCCGGGACATGGCGGAGAGCATCGCCTTTTACGAAAAGATCGGCGGCGCGCTGTACAAGCAGGACGCCATTCCCACCCCCGACGGGGAGAAGAAGCTGGCTCTCGTGGAATTCGGCGGCTTTTTGCTGGAGCTCATCCAGTCTCCCACCCCCGCGCCCATGACGGAAGGCAACATCCCCCACTTCGCCGTGTACGTGAAGGACGTGGACGCCGCGGCGGCCGCCATCCGCTCCGCCGGGGTGGATACCTTTATGGGCTGCGAAAAGAAGGTCCTGCCGGCGCTGTTCGGCGGTCTGGAGAACTGGTTCTTCACCGGTCCCTCCGGCGAGCAGATCGAGCTTTTACGGATGCTGTAAACGGAAAACACCACCGGACCAATGGTCCGGTGGTGTTTTTTTGGGTGTTTCAGTCCGCGATGTACTCCCGCACCCGGTAGACGGCGCCCACTTCGTCCTCGCAGATACGGCGGCAGTTTTCGATCTCCTCCTTGGGGATGGTGTCCACCACCGTCATCATGACCGTGGGCACATACTGCCGCAGCTCCCGGGCAAAGGCCTTCATGGCCTCGTAGGCCCCGGAGAAGTTGGGGTGGCACAGGGCGTCGTACTTTTCCGCCGTGTCGGTGTTCAGGGAGATGGACACCATGTCGAACCGCCCGGCAAACTCCGGGGCGATGTCCCGGCCAGCGATGACGCTGCCGGTGCCGTTGGTGTCCATGCGGGTGAAAATTTTGGTGCCGTGCTCCTTCATTTGGTCCACGACCCAGCAGATATCGTCAAAGCGGTAGGTGGGCTCGCCGAAGCCCACGAACACCAGCTGGCGGTATTTGGAGAGGTCATGGCTCTCGATGGAGGCCAGAATCTCCTCCTTCGTGGGCTCCCGCTTCAGCCACAGGTTGTGGGTATAGATGCTGCCGCCGGAGCTCTGGTTGTGCCGCAGGCAGAACTCGCAGTTGAAGTTGCAGCGGTTGGTGGGGTTCACATACAGGTTGTCTCCGTATTCATATGTAATGGTAAAGCCTTTTTCCATGGTGGTTCACTCCAATCCAAACAGTCGTTTTCCGTTTTCCCAGGTGATGTCCGTCATTTCCGCCGCCGTGACGCCTTTCCATTCAGCCAGTTTTTCAATGACGTAGGGCAGATACCGGCTGTCGTTCCGCTTGCCCCGGAAGGGGACCGGGGTCAGGTAGGGGGCGTCCGTCTCCACGACGATGCGGTCCAGGGGCGTGATGGCCGCCACCCCCGGTGCCCGCTTGGCGTTTTTATAGGTAATGGGCCCGTCAAAGCCCAGATACCAGCCCCGCTTCAAAAGCTCCGCCGCCATTTCCGGGCTCCCGGAAAAGCAGTGGAACACGCCCCGGACCTTGGGGTACTCCAGCACGATGGCAAGACTGTCCCCGTGGGCCTCCCGGTCGTGGACGATGACCGGCAGGTCCAGCTCCTCCGCCAGGGCCAGCTGGCGGCGGAACACCTGCTGCTGAAACTCCCTGGGGGGATTTTCCGCCCAGTAGTAGTCCAGGCCGATCTCGCCGACGGCCACCACCTTATCGTGCCCGCACAGCTCCCGAACGGCGTCAAAGTCCCCGTCGGTGCAGCCGGCGCAGTCCTCCGGGTGGATGCCCACGGCGGCGTACACGTGGGGATACCGCTCCGCCAGAGCCACGGCGGCACGGCTGCTCTCTACATCGCAGCCCGGGTCCACCACCAGTCCCACCCCGGCGGCGGGGAGGGCGGCAAGCACCGCGTCCCGGTCGGCGTTGAAGCCGCCGGAGTCATAGTGGGCATGGGTATCGAAAATGGGCATGGAAACACCTCTCTGCTTCTCTGGTATGGTTATTCTAACACAGTTTTAGAAAATAAAAAGGGCCAGATCGTGAATTTTCCAAGGGCCAGACAAAAAGAAAAAGGACATCCGTTGGGATGTCCTTTCAATCAGCACGATCAGCCGATCTGGTTCAGCTTCAGGGTCATGGCGCTCTTGCGATGAGCGGCCGTGTTCTTGTGCAGAACGCCCTTGGCAACAGCCTGATCGACTTTCTTCACTGCAACCTTGTAAGCGCCATCGGCCTCGGTGCGATTGCCTTCTGCGGCAGCAACCTCGAACTTCTTGATGGCGGTCTTCAGCTCGGATTTCGCGGCCTTGTTGCGTGCGTTTCTCACTTCACCGATCAGAACGCGCTTCTTGGCAGACTTAATATTCGGCAAACCAAACACCTCCTTAGGCAAATTCACCCGGTGAAACAAATTTCCACCGTGCAGAATGATATTTTAACAGGGAACCTCCCAAAAAGCAAGTGTTTTTTTGCAATTTTTGTGATTTTTCGTATATTGTGGTCTCATCCGCAAATCCTAGGGCAAGTACCACAAGATTTTGTGTCTGGAGGCGGCGCTTTTGTTTGCAAAACGAACAGACCTGGCCCTGGAGGCCCGGGAGCTCTGGCAGGAATCCGCCGGAAAAACCACCCGTCTGGCGGGCGTGAAGGCCACGAAGCGAAAGCAGGAGGGCTATCCGGTGACCCGGGTGGACATCCTGGACCAGCGGGGGGAGGAGGCCCTGGGCAAGCCCCGGGGCACTTATCTCACCGTGGACCTGACCACCTTCTGGCAGCGGCGGGAAGACTTTTTCCAGCGGGCGGTGCGGGCGGTGGGCGCCCCGCTGAAGGAGCTGGTACCAACCGAGGGGCCGGTGCTGGTGGTGGGCCTGGGGAACCGGGCCATGACACCCGACGCCGTGGGCCCCCTGGCGGCGGACCACGTGCTGGTGACCCGGCACCTCATCTCCGCCATGCCCCGGCAGTTTTCCGGCTTTCGCCCCGTGAGCGTGCTGCGGACGGGGGTGCTGGGCACCACCGGCGTGGAGTCCGCCGAGTCGGTGCGGGGCCTGGCGGCGGAGGTAAAGCCCGCCTGCGTCATTGCCGTGGACGCCCTGGCCTCCCGGCGGACAGGCCGGGTGTGCGCCGCGGTGCAGCTCAGCGACACCGGCATCATCCCCGGCTCCGGGGTGGGGAACCACCGCAGCCCCCTGAACGCCGGGACCCTGGGGGTGCCGGTCATCGCCATCGGCGTGCCCACGGTGGTGGACAGCGCCACCTTGGCGGCGGACCTTTTGGAGGAATCCGGCATCACGGACTATGACGCCGAGGCACTGCAAAAATCCCGGCAGAACCTGATGGTCACGCCCCGGGACATCGACCAGCAGGTGCGGGACCTGGGAAAGGTCATCGGCTACGGCATCAACTGGGCCCTCCAGGACCTGGAGATCGACGAAATGAACGCGCTGCTGAGCTGAAAACAGACCGGAGCCCGGAGAATGCTCTCCGGGCTCCCAGCCTGTCTGCGGCCATTTTGTATGGCCGGTTTTACATATCCAGCTCCAGCACCACGGGGCAGTGGTCGCTGCCCATCACCTCGCTCCAGATGTCGGCGTTTTTGATGCGGTCCTTCAGGCGCTCCGACACGATGAAATAGTCGATGCGCCATCCGGCGTTGTTCTTCCGGGCGTTGAAGCGGTAGCTCCACCAGGAATAGGCCCCGGTTTTGTCGGGGTAGAGGTAGCGGAAGGTGTCCACAAAGCCGCTGGAGAGCAGCCGGGTCATCTTCTCCCGCTCCTCATCGGAAAAGCCGGGATTGCGGCGGTTGCTCTTGGGGTTTTTGATGTCGATCTCCTCGTGGGCCACGTTCAGGTCCCCGCAGTACACCACAGGCTTTTTGGCATCCAGCTCCAAGAGGTATTCCCGGATATCGTCCTCCCAGGCCATGCGGTAGTCCAGCCGCGCCAGCTGGTCCTTGGAGTTGGGGGTGTAGCAGCACACCAGGTAAAAATCCGGGTACTCCGCCGTGATGACCCGGCCCTCGTGGCGGTGTTCCTCAATGCCGAAGTCGTACGTAACGTTTAAGGGCTCCGTTTTTGTGAACACAGCGGTGCCGGAATAGCCGGCCTTGTCGGCGCTGTTCCAGAAGCGGGTGTAGCCCGGCAGGTCGAACTCCGCCTGCTCCGGACGCATTTTCGTCTCCTGCAGGCAGAGGATGTCGGCGTCGGCGAAGGCGCAGAAGTCCAGAAAGCCCTTGCCCAGGCAGGAGCGCAGGCCGTTGACGTTCCAGGATACCAGTTTCATCGTTCATTTCTCCTTATCAGCCGGTTTTTCCACATTGTAGCCCATCCCTGCGGAAAAAACAATTGCCCAGCCGCAGGAAATGGAGTACAGTAGTCCTATCAACCGTAAAAGGGTGAATTTACATGGGAAAATCGGATTCCGGCGGCCTGCGGAACATGACCGGGGGCTCTCCCGCCGGACACATTTTTTATTTTGCCCTGCCGCTGCTGCTGGGCAGCTTTCTCCAGCAGCTGTACAACATGGTGGACAGCTGGGTGGTGGGCAATTACGCCGGCGACGCCTCCTTGGCGGCGGTGGGCGTGGGGTATCCCGTCATCTTCATGTTCACGTCGCTGTTCATGGGCCTTTCAGGCGGCGGCACCGTGGTCATCGCCCAGTTTTACGGCGCCGGGAACATGGAGCGGGTCCGGGACGCGGTGGACACCGTTTACACCGCCTTCATGGCCTCCGCCATCCCCATTACGCTGCTGGCGCTGGGACTGGTGAAGCCGGTCCTGCTTTTGATGCAGGTGCGGGCCGACGCCTGGGCCGAATCCTGGCTCTATCTGACCGTGGTGAGCGCGGGGCTGGTGGGCGCCATCGGCTACAATCTGAACGCGGGCATCCTGGGCGGCCTGGGCAACAGCCGGACAACGCTGCTGTTTTTGGCCATCTCGTCGGTGATGAACATCGTGCTGGACCTGGTATTCGTGCTGGGCCTGGGGATGGGCGTGCTGGGCGTGGCCCTGGGCACCATCATCTCCCAGGCGTTTTCCTGGCTGTTCGGCCTGTTTTATATCAACCGCCGCTACCCCGCCATCGCCATCCGGCCCTTCTGCCGCCGGTTCGACAGGGCGCTGTTCCGCCAGATCATGGGCATCGGCCTGCCGGCAGGCATCCAGATGTCTCTGGTGGCCCTGGGCGCCATGGTGGTCATGAGCAAGATCAACTCCTTCGGCAAGGAATTCGCCGCCGCCTACAACGTGGGCTCCAAGCTGGACTCCCTGGCCTTTTTGCCGGTGCAGAGCCTTTCCAACGCCGTCACCGCCTTCGTGGGCCAGAACACCGGCGCCAAGCGCCCGGACCGGGTCCGGCGGGGCATCCGCATGACCGTGGCGGCCTCGGTGGTGTGGTCCGCCGTCATGCTGGTGCTCATCCCCCTGGGCCCCACCCTGGTGGGCTTTTTCTCCGACACGCCCGCCGTCATTCATTCCGGCACGGTGTATCTGCGGTGCATCATGCCCTTTTACGTGCTGTTTTCCGTCATGTTCTGCCTGAACAACGCCATGCGGGGGGCGGGAGACAGCCTGTTCCCCATGCTGGACGTCATTTTTTCCCTTATTCTGGTCCGGGTCCCGGCGGTGTACTGGTTCGCCGACCACTACGGCCCCGACTATATGTACTACGGCGTGGGCGTGGGCTGGTGCGTGGGCTTCACGCTGTCGGTGGTCTACTACCTCTCCGGCCGCTGGAAGCGGAAGGGCAGCCTGGCCGACGGCGCGTGAGCGGGGAAGACGCCTGTTTTCACGGGGAAAATCCCGGCGAAATGTTGTAATTCAGGGAAATATTCGGTATAATAAAAGAACTGTGTAAATCCCGGCCCTCTTCCATTCGGAGCGGCCGATAAAAAGGAGAAAACCATGGAAAAGAAAAAATTCTATATCACCACGCCCATCTACTATCCCTCCGACAAGCTGCACATCGGCCACACCTACTGCACCGTGGCCACCGACGCCATGGCCCGGTACAAGCGCCTGGCCGGCTATGACGTCATGTTCCTCACCGGCACCGACGAGCACGGTCAGAAGATCGAGCAGAAGGCCAACGAGGCCGGCGTGTCTCCCCAGGCGTTCGTGGACCGCATTGTGGAGGGCCCCCAGGGCGTCAAGGACCTGTGGAAGCTGATGAACATCTCCAATGACCGCTTCATCCGCACCACCGACGATTACCATGTGGCCGCCGTTCAGCGGATCTTCAAGAAGATGTACGACAACGGCGACATCTACAAGGGCGCCTACAAGGGCAAGTACTGCACCCCCTGCGAGTCCTTCTGGACCGAGAGCCAGCTGGTGGACGGCTGCTGCCCCGACTGCGGCCGCCCCGTGGTGGACGCGGAGGAGGAGGCCTACTTCTTCCGGCTGAGCAAGTACGCCGACCGCATCCGGGACCTGCTGGAGAACACCGACTTCCTCCAGCCCCGCAGCCGCGTCAACGAGATGGTGAAGAACTTCATCGACCCCGGTCTGGAGGACCTGTGCGTCTCCCGCACCAGCTTCACCTGGGGCATCCCCGTGGACTTTGACCCGGGCCACGTGGTCTATGTGTGGGTGGACGCCCTGTTCAACTACGCCACCGCCATGGGCTACCTCAACGACAAGTACGACGACTACGACCACTACTGGCCTGCCGATTACCACTTCGTGGGCAAGGAGATTGTCCGCTTCCATTCCATCATCTGGCCCGCCATGCTCATGAGCGTGGGCGAGCCTCTGCCCAAGCACGTGTTCGGCCACGGCTGGCTGCTGCTGGACGGCGGCAAGATGTCCAAGTCCAAGGGCAACGTGGTGGACCCCTATATCCTGGCGGAGAAGTTCGGCGTGGACGCCCTGCGCTTCTTCCTCATGCGGACGTTCCCCTTCGGCTCCGACGGCAACTTCTCCAACGAGCTGCTGATCCAGACCATCAACACCGACCTTGCCAACGACCTGGGCAACCTGGTCAGCCGCACCACCGCCATGGTGGGCAAGTACTTCGGCGGCACGCTGCCGGAGAGCTGCAGGACCTGGGCCGCTCCCGAGAGCTTTGACACGGACCTCATCTCCATGGTCTCCGCCCTGCGGGACACCTACGAGGCCCAGATGGAGGTCTGCGCTCCCCACAACGCCCTGGCCGAGGTGTTCAAGGTCATTCAGCGGGCCAACAAGTATATCGACGAGACGGCCCCCTGGGCCCTGGCCAAGGATATGGAGGCCAACAGTGCCCGCCTGGCCCACGTGCTGTACAACCTGCTGGAGGCCACCCGTATCTGCGGCATCCTGCTGATCCCCTTCATGCCCGAGAGCATGGAGAAGCTGTTCCGTCAGATCGGCGCCAGCCCCGAGGCCCAGACCTGGGACTCCGCCAAGGCGTGGGGTACCCTGCCGGAGACCACCGCCGTCATCAAGGGCGAGAACCTGTTCCCCCGCATCGACATGGACAAGGCCCTGGAGGAGCTGGAAGCCGCCGCCGAGGCCGCCAAGAAGGCCGCTCTGCCCGCCATCGAGGTGGAACCCCAGCTGACGGAGAAGGTGGACTTCGACACCTTCTGCAAGTCCGACTTCCGGGCCGTGAAGGTGAAGGCCTGTGAGAACGTGAAAAAGAGCGAGAAGCTCCTGCGCTTCACCCTGGACGACGGCACCGGCACGGACCGGCAGATCCTCTCCGGCATCGCCAAGTGGTACAAGCCCGAGGACCTGGTGGGCAAGACGCTGGTGGCCATCGTGAACCTGCCGCCCCGGAAGATGATGGGCCTGGAGAGCAACGGTATGCTCATCTCCGCCGTCCACACGGAAAAGGGCGAGGAGAAGCTGAACCTCATCATGGTGGACGACAGCATCCCCGCCGGCGCCAAGCTCTGCTGAGATACAAACCCGCACAAGAAAAGCCGGGAGACAGAAGTCTCCCGGCTTTTTTGCCGCTTGGTGAATTATACTATCAAGTGCAACAGTAGAGGAAAATAAAGAAGTTCATACAGAACCCTGGTAGAATAGAGTTACCACACAACTAAACCACAGGGA